>JBKOVB010000107.1:0-21605 GCA_046723735.1 Actinomycetota bacterium
TGGCGGCGCGCGCCAACGTGGGCGCCGAGGCCTACGAGCAGGCGGACGCAGACCGGCTCGCGTTCTGGGAGGCCCAGGCCGCACGGCTGCAGTGGGACCGCGGCTGGGACCAGGTGCTGGACTGGCGGCCGCCGTACGCGACGTGGTTCGTCGGCGGGCAGCTCAACGTGAGTGTCAACTGCCTCGACCGGCACGTCGACGCGGGTCGCGGCGACCGCGTCGCCTACCACTGGGTCGGCGAGCCCGAGGGCGACCGCCAGACCATCACGTACGTCGACCTGCTGCGCCGGGTCTCCCAGGCCGCGCACGCGCTGACCGAGCTCGGTGTCGAGCCGGGCGACCGGGTCGCGATCTACCTGCCGATGATCCCGGAGGCGGTGGTGGCGATGCTGGCCTGCGCACGGCTCGGCGCGGCGCACTCGGTGGTGTTCGGCGGCTTCAGCGCGCAGGCCCTGGTGGACCGGATCACCGACGCCGACGCGAAGGTCGTCATCACCGCCGACGGCGGCTTCCGTCGCGGCACCGCCAGCGCCCTCAAACCGGCGGTGGACGAGGCCGTGGAGCGGTGCCCGTCCGTGGAGCACGTCGTCGTCGTTCGGCGGACGGGGCAGGACATCGCCTGGAACGACAGGGATCTGTGGTGGCACGAGCTCGTCGACAGGCAGCCCGCCACGCACCAGGCGCAGGCCTTCGACAGCGAGCAGCCGCTGTTCCTGCTCTACACGTCGGGCACCACCGGGAAGCCGAAGGGGATCCTGCACACCAGCGGCGGCTACCTCACCCAGGTCGCGTGGACGCACTGGGCGGTGTTCGACCTCAAGCCGGAGACGGACGTCTACTGGTGCACCGCGGACATCGGCTGGGTGACCGGGCACAGCTACACCGTCTACGGGCCGCTCGCGAACGGCGCGACCAGCGTGCTCTACGAGGGCACGCCGGACGCGGGTGGGCAGGACCGCTGGTGGCGCGTCGTCGAGGAGAACAAGGTCTCGATCCTCTACACCGCACCCACCGCGATCCGGACCTTCATGAAGTGGGGTGACGACCTGCCGCGGGGTCGCGACCTGTCCTCGCTGCGGCTGCTCGGCTCGGTCGGCGAGCCGATCAACCCGGAGGCCTGGATGTGGTACCGGGACACGATCGGCGGCGGGCGCTGCCCCATCGTGGACACCTGGTGGCAGACCGAGACCGGCGCGATCATGATCAGCCCGCTGCCGGGTGTCACGGCCACGAAGCCGGGGAGCGCGATGCGGCCGCTGCCCGGGATCGCGGTCGACGTGGTGGACGGCGAGGGCCGCTCGACCCGGGCCGGCTTCCTCACCCTCAACGAGCCCTGGCCGTCGATGCTGCGCGGCATCTGGGGCGACGACGAGCGCTACCGCGACACCTACTGGAGCAGGTTCGAGGGCCGGTACTTCGCCGGTGACGGTGCCAAGTGGGACGACGACGAGGCGCTGTGGCTGCTCGGCCGGGTCGACGACGTCATGAACGTGTCCGGGCACCGCATCAGCACCACCGAGGTCGAGTCGGCCCTGGTCAGCCACCCGAGCGTCGCCGAGGCCGCCGTGGTGGGCGCGAGCGACCCGACCACCGGGCAGGGCATCGTCGCCTTCGTCACGCCGCGCGGGTCGGTGGCCGACGACGAGGCGCACGGCGAGGCGTTCGCCAAGGAGCTGCGCGAGCACGTGGCCAAGGAGATCGGGCCGATCGCGAAGCCGCGGCAGATCCTGATCACCCCCGAGCTGCCCAAGACCCGCAGCGGCAAGATCATGCGCCGGCTGCTGCGGGACGTGGCCGAGCACCGCGAGCTGGGCGACGTCACCACCCTCGCCGACCCCACGGTCGTCAACGCGATCAACGCGCAGATGGGCACCGCGAGCAGCGAGGGCTGACCCCCGTAGAGTCACGCCCCATGGCCGTGGAGCAGAGCGCCGTGCTCGTCGAGGGCCCCTGGCGGCACCGCGACGTCACGGCCGCCGGGCTGCGCTTCCACGTCGCCGAGCACGGGCCTGCAGACGGCCCGCTCGTCCTGCTGCTGCACGGGTTCCCGGAGTTCTGGTGGTCGTGGCGCCACCAGCTCGTGGCGCTCGGCGACGCGGGCTTCCACGCCGTCGCCCCGGACCTGCGGGGGTACGGCGCGACGGACAAGCCGCCCCGCGGCTACGACGCCTACACGCTGTCCGCAGACGTGGCCGGGCTCGTACGCGCGCTGGGCCACGCCGACGCGTGCCTGGTCGGCCACGACTGGGGCGGCGCGCTCGCGTGGGCCACCGCGACCCTGCACCCCCAGGTCGTCAACCGGCTCGCCGCCCTCTCCGTGCCGCACCCCCTGCGGATGGGCGAAGCGCTGAGGTCCGACCTCGCGCAGCTAAGGATGTCGTCGTACATCGGCTTCTTCCAGACGCCGAAGGCGCCGGAACGCAAGCTGATCCAGGGTGGGTACGTCAGCGAGCTGCTGACCCGGTGGGGCGGCCCCGGGTTCCCCGACGCGGAGACCGACGCGCGGTGCCGGGAGGCGATGGCGATCCCGGCCGTGGCGCACTGCGCGCTCGAGTACTACAGGTGGGCCTTCCGGTCGCAGGTGCGCCCGAGCGGTCGGCGCTACCTGCGGCTGCTGGCGGAGGGCGTGCAGGCTCCCGTGCTGCACGTTCACGGTGCACTCGACGGGTGCATCAGGACCGAGACGGTGCACGGCTCCGGGGCCTACGCCCACGGCGGGTACGAGCTCCAGGTGGTCGACGGGGTGGGCCACTTCGCGCACCAGGAAGCACCCGAGCTGGTCAACGAGCTGCTGTGTGAGCACGCGCGCACGTGACGCCCTGGGCCGCCCGGTGCCGGTCGGCTCGCCGGACGCCGTCCCAGCCGTCCCGGAGGAGGCGTTGCCGCCGGAGCAGGCCCTCGAGCTCGCGCAGGCGCTGCTCGACTCCGGGCGGGCGTTCAGCGCGCACGAGGTGCTCGAGGCCGTCTGGAAGACGCGGCCCGTGGGTCAGCGCGACGAGCACTGGCAGGGGCTGGCGCAGCTGTGCGTGGCGGTGACGCACGCACAGCGCGGCAACCTCACGGGGGCGGTGCGGCTGCTGCGCCGCGGCGCGGCCCGGGTCGGCGAGCCGCTCGCGTCCTGGGCGCTCGCCGAGGCGGACCGGATGGCGAGCGGCAGCAGCGAAGTACCTCGCCTCAGGCTGCGCGGTTCCTGAGCTCGGCGGCGTGGGCGAGGTTCGCCAGGAAGCCGGTCGCCATGCAGCGCAGGGTGGCGGGGTCGAGGACGCTGCCCTCGAAGCCCGAGCCGTCCACCACCAGCTCGGCCAGCGTGCCGTGCGCGCCGTGGCCGGTGGAAGTGCGGGTCAGCGTGAGCTCGGCCGTGCAGGCCGGCAGCCCCGGCCCCGCCCACTCGAAGCGCGTGACGTACGCCGTGCGGGTGCGCTGCGGAGGCAGCGCCCGGACGCTGGCCGCCGCGGCGCGGTGCGCGGCGACCTCCGCCTCCACGACGACCCGACCGCTCACCTCCGCGACCCGGCGCACGCCCGGCCACAGCTCCATCGCGGTCGGCCCGGCGAGCAGCAGCGCCGTGCTGGTCGGGTCGGCGACGATGGTGCGGGCGACCCGGGTGCGGGTCGCGTTCCCGGCTGGGGACGTCACGTCGAACCTCCTGGTCTCGCGAGACGGGCTCGGGGGCGCCCGCCCGCTTGCAAAGGTAAGCACCCTTGCTAGCACCGGTCGAGCCGTCGCAATGTGACGAACTCCACGAAAGTGTCACATACCCGAGAAGAGGTTTCAGGGACCGGGGCGGCGTGCCGATGCGCCTCGGGACACGAGGAGAACCTGTGAGCGACACACCGCGCCCGGGCGAGCGGCGCAGCGCTGCCGTGCCGCCACCCCGGCGGGGGGCGGACACGCGCCGCAAGCGGGTGCTGCTCACCGGTCCGGACGCGCGCCTGGTGCTGGCCGAGCACGCCCGCCAGGACCGTCAGCTGCTGGACCTGCTCAGCCGCCGCTCGGCCTGACAGCGCTCCTCAGTCGCATCCCTGGGTGCTCACCCGCTGCGTCGCCGTACGGCCGCGCCGCGCGTCAGCGGCCACCTCCGCCGACGTCAGGGCGTAGCCCGTCTGTGGGTCGTCGGCCGCGGCGGCGAACACCACGCCGTACACCTCGCCCCGGGGCGAGACGAGCGGGCCGCCGGAGTTGCCCGGCCGGACCCGCCCGCGCAACGCATAGATCTCACGCACCACCGTGCGGCTGTCGTAGATGTTGGGGCCGCGGGCGTCCTGGGTGCCTCGGACGCGGGCGGCATCGGCCCGGTAGGGGCCGTCCTGCGGGTAGCCGATCACGATCGCGCTCTGCCCGGTGCGGGCCTGGCCCGCGAACCGGAGCGGGGGCCGGGACAGCTCCGGGACGGAGAGGACGGCCACGTCGCGGTTCGGGTCGTAGAGCACGACGGTGGCGCTGAGCTCCTTGCCGTCGACGTGCACCTTCGGCGAGCGCACCCCCGCCACGACGTGCGCGTTGGTCATGACCCGGTGTGGGGCGTAGAGGAACCCGGTGCCCTCGATCCGCCGGGAGCAGGACCGGGCCACCCCGGTGACCTTGAAGATGCGGCTGCGGACCGACGTCACGACGGCGGAGCGGGCCAGCGTCGGGTCAGGCGGGTCGACAGGTCGGACCTGCGTCGGCACGAGGTCGCCGAACACCTCGGGGAAGCCACGGTCATCCACGAGGTGGCGGAAGGACTCGAACAGCCCCTTGGCGCCGCCCGGGACGGCGTGGTCCACGACGGCGAGGACCTGCGACCGGCGGACCTGGGACGCGAGACCGGTGAACGGCGACGACGCCACCGCCGTGCCGACCAGCCAGGCCACGAGCAGCAGCGACACGACGGACATGGCGGAGCCGGCCACCGCGTCGACGAGGCGGACCGGGCGCCAGACCAGGCGTCGTCGTACCCAGCCGCCGGCCATCGTGGCCACGAGCTGGCCCAACGAGGCGCACAGGAACACGAGCCCGATGGCCAACGGCGTGCGCGGCCCCCCGGACAGCGGTCCGGAGCGCAGCACCACCGGGGCCAGCGCGGCGCCCAGCACACCGCCGCCGAGGAAACCCAGGAACGACAGGGCCCCGACGACGAAGCCCTGCCGGTAGCCGGAGAAGGCGAACAGCACCATGGCCACGAGCAGGACCACGTCCAGCAGATCACCGCGCACCTAGGACCCCGGCCCCTCGACCACGACCTTGCCTTCCATGCCCGGGTGGAACGTGCAGACGAACTGGTAGGTGCCGGGCCTGGTGAGCACGAGGTGCAGCGTCGCGGTGGTGCCGCCCTGCACGGTGCTGGTTCGCCCTAGCGCGGTGTCCTTGAACACGAGGTTGTGCGGGATCTTGCCGACGTTGTCAGCAGTCAGCGCGAGGCTGCCCACCACGGCCTTGACCGTGCCTGGGCGGAAGGTGAGCCGGTCGTTCATGTCGACCGTGGCCTGCTGGGCCGACGGCGGACCGCTCGCGGTGACCGCGCCCACGTTGCGCCCGCTCGAGGCGTGCGTGGAGCAGGCGCCGAGCAGCGCCAGCGCTGCCAGCGCGCCGCTGCGGCGGAAGCGGTTCATGAGAGCCTCCGGTTCTCCCAGGTCCGCCTGGCCAGACGGACGGTGTCGTCGTCGAGCTCCCGGACCCGTTCGCGGTCCCAGGGCTGCTCCCAGCCCGCGAGCGTGATGATCCCTGCGAGCAGTCCCGCCGTGAAGCCCCACACGAGCAGGCCGCGCACCTCGAAGCCCGGTCCCGTGAAGCCCGCGGGGTGCACCACCACGACCCGGTTGGCCGGGTCGGTGAGCTCCGCCAGCGGGACGCGTACGACGTCGGCGACCTCCTGGACGTCGACCACGCGCACGGGGTGCGGCTCCCGCCACCACCCGACCACCGGGTGCACGACGAACCCGGACGGCGGCAGGAACAGGGCGGGCAGCACGCCGAGGACCTGCACGGTGGCGGGGTCGAGCCCCACCTCCTCCTGGGCCTCGCGCAGCGCCGCGGCCACCGCGTCGTGGTCCTCGGGGTCCTGGGCGCCGCCCGGGAAGGCGGGCTGACCCGCGTGCGACCGCAGGGTGTGCGCTCGCTCGATCAGCAGCAGGTCGGGGCCCTCGGACCCCTCGCCGAAGAGCACGAGGACGGCGCTATCCCTCCCGCCGGTGTCCGGCGGCAGCACCCGTGAGAAGTGCTCGGCCTGGACCGTCGGGAGGGCCTCCGACAGCGTCGCGAGCCAGGACGGGACGGTCACGAGGCGGCTGCTGAGGGCAGGCGGACACCGAGGTGCTCGGCCACCGCGGCCTCGAGCGCTGCAAGGGACCGGAACGCTCCGCGGTGCACGTAGCGCACCCGTCCGGTGGGGTCGACAAACAGGGTTGCAGGGGGCCCCGGTGCGTACCGGCGCAGCACCGCTCCCTGGGCGTCCACCACGGCCGGCCAGCGCTGCCCGAGGTCCTTCGCGAACCGCAGCGCGAGACGCGGCTCGTCCTCGGTGTCGATCCCCAGCAGCGCGACGCGGGGGCCGGCCTTGCGGGCGAAGGCTGCCAGCACCGGCATCTCGTCCTGGCACGGCGCGCACCAGGACCCGTACACGTTGACCAGCGTCGGGACGCCGGTGGGCCTGGCGTCGAGACGGACGTCCGGGCCGCCGCCGAGGCACGGGAGCGTCAGCGCCGGGAGGCCGGGACCGACACCGGTAGGGCAGGGCGCGAGCGCAGCCGCGGCCCGGAGCGGCGCCAGCTCGTCCCCGGCCGTGCGGGGCGCCGGGTTGCGGTCGTGCTGGCCGTACCAGAGGGCCGCGAGCACGGCCACGCCGACGAGCAGCAGCGGCAGGGCACGCCTCACGCGCCACCCGTCCCGTTGAAGAACTCCTCGGGCCTCACGAGCGCGGCCGCCCTCACCGGGTCGATCTCGCCCTCGCCGAACGACGGGCACAGCGCCGCGATCGCGCACGCCCCGCACGCTGGTCGCCGGGAGTGGCACACCCGGCGCCCGTGGAAGATCACACGGTGGCTGAACATGGTCCACTCGGACCGCGGCAGCAGCTCCATGACCGCCTGCTCGACCTTCACCGGGTCGGTCTCGGTGGTCCAGGCGAAGCGCCGCACCAGCCGGCCGAAGTGCGTGTCCACGGTGAGGCCGGGCACCCCGAAGGCGTTGCCGAGGATCACGTTGGCCGTCTTGCGCCCGATGCCCGGCAGCGAGACGAGGTCGTCCATCCGGGCGGGCACCTGTCCGCCGTACCGGTCGACGAGGGCGGCGCCGAGGCCGATGAGCGACGTGGCCTTGTTGCGGTAGAAGCCGGTGGGCCGGATCTGCTCCTCGAGCTCCGCGCGGTCGGCGCCGGCGTAGTCCTCGGCCTTGGGGTACCGACGGAACAGCGTGGGCGTGACCTCGTTCACGCGCTTGTCCGTGCACTGCGCCGACAGGATCGTCGCGACGGCCAGTTCCAGCGGGTTGGTGAAGTCGAGCTCGCACCGGGCCTGCGGGTAGAGCAACGCCAGCTCGCGGTTGATGCGGCGGGCCCGTCGTACGCGGGCCAGCGGCGTCTCCTCGCGGCGCTGACCCATGCGGCCACCTTATGTGGGCCTCGCCCGTGCGGGTGAATCGTGCTCAAGGACCGCGAGGTTCGTGACGACGCTGGTCAGGTCAGACACGGCCGCACGGCGAGAGACCTGTAGGAGACCGGCGCATGGACGCACAGAGCACCCACCTGGCCACGGCCGGGCGGGTTCCTGCGCCGCCTGCCCCGCGCAAGCAGAGCTCGCGCCCGACCCCCGAGCGCACCGCGCAGCACGCGCACCTCTCGCTGGACGAGCTGCGTGGCTACCGCAAGGCGCTCGCGGACGAGGAGAGCCGGGTGTCCTACTGGCGGCGCATCATCCAGGCCCGCCTGGACCTCGTGCGCGCCGGCGCCGACGCCGACAGCAGCATGCTGCGCCCGGTGCTCACCGACCGCCGCGTCGGTGCTGGCCGACAGGCCCTCGTGGAGATCATGCCGGTCGACGACATCCCGCCGCTGCCCGACCTGGCCGGGCTGTGGGAGCGCATCGTCGACCTCGACGACGCCGAGGCCGTCGCTGCGCTCGAGGCCGACCTCTCGGTCGCCGAGCAGCAGCTGTCGGAGTACCGCTCCGTGCTGCACGAGCGGATCGGCGCCGCGACGGGCGAGCTCATCGCGCGCTACCGCGACGAGCCGACGCTGTGCCTGTCCGCGCTGCCCCTGCAGCCCACCCGTCGCGCCGCCAGCGCCTGAGCCGACTGCTCCTGGCAGACTGCCCGGCATGCCCGTCCTGCTGCTCGGCCTGCTGCTGCCCGTCGCGCTGCTCGGGCTCATGCTCGCCATGGAGCGCGTCGAGGACGGGCTGCGGGACGACCGAGCGAGCCGTCGCGGGGCCCGGTAGCCGCCCCTTCCGCGCCTGATCTGACAGACTCACCGGCGAGCGACACGGGAGATCACGGCAGGAGGCAGCGAGCGTGGACGAGGTCCTGGCGAAGGCGGGCCTGTTCCAAGGCATCGCGACGGAGGCCGCCGAGGCCGTCGCCGCGTCCCTTGAGTACGGCGACTACGGCCGCGGCGAGACGGTTTTCGCCGAGGGCGAGCAGGGCGACACGCTGTACATCGTGCTCGAGGGCAAGGTGAAGATCGGTCGCCGCGCCACCGACGGTCGCGAGAACATGCTCTCGGTCATGGGCCCGTCCGACATGTTCGGCGAGCTGTCGTTGTTCGACCCGGGCCCGCGTACGGCGACGGCCACCGTCGTGACCGACGCGCGGCTGGCCTCGCTCGCGCACGCCGCCCTGCGGCCCTGGATCACGAACCGCCCGGAGATCGCCGAGCAGCTGCTGCGCGTCCTCGCGCGGCGGCTCCGTCGTACGAACGACGCGCTGGCCGACCTCATCTTCACCGACGTCCCGGGTCGTGTGGCCAAGCAGCTGCTGGCGCTGTCGGAGCGCTTCGGCTCGCACGAGCCGGAGGGCCTGCGGGTGCACCACGACCTCACGCAGGAAGAGCTGGCGCAGCTCGTCGGCGCCTCCCGCGAGACGGTGAACAAGGCGCTCGCCGACTTCGCCTCCCGCGGCTGGGTGCGGGTCGACTCCCGCGCGCTCACGATCCTCGACGCCGAGCGGCTGGCCCGCCGAGCCCGCTAGCAGCTAGCACGCTCCCGGCAGCGTGGGCGTGCCGCAGCAGGTCATGACGCGTGCTGCAGGTAGTCCAGCTGGGCGCGCACGGACAGCTCCGCGGCGGCCCACAGGACGCGGTCGACGTCGGCGTACACGACCTCGACGACCTCGCGCGGGGTGCGCGCCCCGGCCTCGACGGCGCGGCGTACCTGCTCCAGCCGCTGCTCCCGGTGGTCCAGGTAGTGCTGGGCGGCCGCGCCCGCGTTCGGCAGCTCGGGCCCGTGCCCTGGCAGCACGGTCACCTGGCCGAGGTCGCGAAGCCGGCGCAGGGACGCGAGGTAGTCGGCGAGGACGCCGTCGGGGTGAGCCACCACCGTGGTGCCGCGACCCAGGATGGTGTCACCCGTCAGCACCGCGTCGGGGAGCACGAAGGACAGGCTGTCGCTGCTGTGGCCCGGGGTGTGCGCGACCCGCAGCTCGAGGCCGCCGCCGACCACGACGTCACCCTCGTCGAGGCCCTCGTCGCCCAGCCGGTGGCGCGGGTCGAGGGCACGGACGGGCGCGCCGCTGAGCTCCGCGAAGCGCCGGGCGCCGGCACTGTGGTCGTGGTGGCCGTGAGTGAGAAGCACGACGTCGACAGGACCCTGGGCCGCGACGCGCTGCAAGTGATGCTCGTCGAGCGGCCCGGGGTCCACCACGACGCACGCCTCGACGCCCGGGGCCCGCAGGACCCAGGTGTTGGTGCCCTCCAAGGTCATGGGCCCGGGGTTGGGGGCGAGCACGACGCCGGCCGTGGCCGTGACCTGGCGCACCGTCAGTGCCTGAACTCGATCGAACCGTCGTCGCGCAGCACCACCCGCGGGGCGACGGGGGTCACGGTCCGCTCCGCCGCGAGGGCGGCGGCCACGTCGGGGAACGGTGCGAGCTGCTCCAGCGCGGCCCAGGTCGGCGGCAGCATGCCGAGGCCGCGGTCCATCGCGTCGCGCGGCCGGACCCACAGCCGGTCGTCCGCCTCGGTGCCGACGTGCCGGCAGACCTGGCCCGCCGGCAGCTCGGCGAGGAAGAACCGGGTGTCGAAGCGCTTCGGCTCGACCTCGGGCGTGATCCAGTGGGCGAACGGGCGCAGCAGGTCGCTGCGCAGCACCAGCCCGCGGCGCTCCAGCAGCTGGGACAGCGACTGCTCCCGGGCCTCCAGCGACGCCCGTTCGGCCTCCCACTCGTCGCTACTGACGTCGGCGAGCAGCTCGTCCTCGGACGGCCCGGCGAGCAGCACGCCGCACTCCTCGAACGTCTCCCGTACGGCGGCGCACACCAGCGCGGTGGCGAGCGCCTCGTCCGCGCTGAACCAGGCCCCCCACTGGGCGGGGCTGGGGCCGGACCAGCGCACGTGCGACTCCGCGTCCGCCGGGTCCACCGAGCCGCCCGGGAACACGTGCATCCCGCCGGCGAACGCCATGGCCTTCGCCCGCCGCAGCAGGTAGACCTCGGGCCCCGCGGCGCTGTCGCGCAGCAGCACCACCGTGCTCGCCGCTCGGGGCACGCTGGGGATCCGCTCGCCCGCCGCGAAGGCGCGGGCCAGCTCGGCGAGCTCCTCGAGCCCGGAAGGTCCGGTCATGCGGCGCCGGCGACCTCCACGACGAGCTCCACCTCGACCGGGGCGTCCAGCGGCAGCGCCGCGACACCCACCGCCGAGCGGGCGTGCCGGCCGGCCTCGCCGAAGACCTCGCCGAGCAGCTCGGAGGCGCCGTTGACGACGGCCGGCTGCCCGGTGAAGCCCGGGGCGCTGGCGACGAAGCCCACGACCTTCACCACCCGGGTGACGCTGTCCAGCCCGACGAGCGCGTCGATCGCGGCGAGCGCGTTGAGCGCGCAGGTGCGGGCCAGGTCCTTGGCGTCCTCCGGGGTGACCGCCGCGCCGACAAGACCGGTCGCGGGGAGTGCGCCGCCCACCATGGGGAGCTGACCGCTGGTGAAGACCAGGTCGCCGGTCCGGACGGCGGGCACGTATGCCGCCACCGGCTTCGTGACGGCGGGGAGCTCGAGGCCGAGCTCCGCGAGGCGCGCGCGCGCGGTCACGCCTTGACCCGCTTGAAGTAGGCCACGAGCTGCTCGGGGTTGGGCCCCGGCACGACCTGGACCAGCTCCCAGCCGTCCTCGCCGAAGTTGTCGAGGATCTGCTTCGTGGCGTGCACGAGCAGCGGCGCGGTCATGTACTCCCATTTCTGCATGGCAGGGAGCCTAGAGCGCGAACGAAACGACCGTCAGGCGCTGCGCTGCGCCGACGCCGCCGCACGCTGCCGGAGCACGCGACGCCTCTCCAGCTCGTTGAGCCCACCCCAGATGCCGTGCGGCTCCCGGACCTCGAGCGAGTAGTCGAGGCAGTCCTGCTGGACCGGGCACGCACGGCACAAGGCTCGGGCCTGCGCCTCGCGCTGGTCCTTCTCGGGCTTGTGCTCGAAGTGGGGCGGGGGGAAGAAGACGGTGGCGTTCTCACGGCGGCACGAGGCCTGGCCGTGCCAGGGCGTCTCACCGGTCATCAAGACCCGGGCTGGGGTGGGCATGCGTTCCTCCGTACGTGCACAGCGTGTGGCCTGTGTCACACGGAGAGTGTTCGGTGGCTCGACCGCGGTTCCTGCAGCGTTCGTCACATTTTTCTCGCCCCGATTCGTCCCGTCTCGTTCATGTCCCGCTGTACGGCGGAACACCGGCCCACCGAGCGGCTCAACAGGCCCCCGGGTCGCCCTTAGGCTCGGCTCGTGGCCGACTTCCCCGCCGTACGCCTGCACGTGGTGTCGGGCAAGGGTGGCACCGGCAAGACGACGGTGGCCGGTGCCCTCGCCCTCGCGCTGGCGCACGGCGGCAGACGGGTGTTGCTCGTGGAGGTCGAGGAGCGACAGGGGATCGCGCAGCTGTTCGACACCGCGCCGTTGCCCTACAAGGAGCGGAAGGTGGCGGTGGCGCCCGGCGGCGGGGACGTGTTCGCGCTCGCCGTCGACACCGAGGAGGCGCTTCTCGACTACCTGCACATGTTCTACAAGCTCTCGCCGAGCGGGTTGCCGGCTCGCACGCTGCGCAAGCTGGGCGCGATCGAGTTCGCGACGACCATCGCGCCTGGGGTCAAGGACGTGCTCCTCACCGGCAAGATCAAGGAGTCGGTGACACGCAAGGACGGGACTCGGCCGTGGTACGACGCCGTGGTGGTCGACGCCCCGCCGACGGGCCGGATCGGGAGGTTCCTCAACATCACCCACGAGGTCGGTGGGATCGCCAAGGTCGGGCCGATCAAGTCGCAGAGCGACAGCGTGATGCGCGTGCTCACCAGCCGACTGACGGCGGTGCACCTGGTCACCGTGCTGGAGGAGATGCCGGTGCAGGAGACGCTCGACGCCGTGGCGGAGCTGACCCGCCTCGGCCTGCCGGTAGGCGGGATCGTGGTCAACATGGTGCGCACCGCCGACCTGGCACCCGCTGACCTGCGGGCCGCGGTCGAGGGCAGCCTCGACCTGGAGCAGCTCGGCAAGGGACTGGTGCAGGCTGGGCTCGACCCGGCTCTGGCAGGTCCCCTCGCCGAGGAGGCCGCCGAGCACGCCGCGCGGGTCGCTCTCGAGGAGGCCGAGCGGGACGAGCTCGCCGCGGCCGGGCGGCCGACGTACGAGCTGCCGTTCCTGACCGACAGCGTCGACCTGGGCAGCCTCTACGAGCTCGCCGGGCGGCTGCGCGAGCAGGGCATGGCATGACCTCGCGCCCCGCAGCCGCTCGGCTGACGAACCTCTCGCTGGACCACGTGCTCGACACCGCGGAGATCGTGGTCTGCTGCGGCTCGGGCGGGGTGGGCAAGACGACCACCGCCGCGGCCCTGGCGCTGCGCGCCGCCGAGCGGGGCCGCAAGACGGTGGTGCTCACCATCGACCCGGCCCGCCGACTGGCCCAGGCGATGGGGCTGACCGAGCTCGACAACACCCCGCGTGAAGTGTCCGGGGTCGACGGCGAGCTCGACGCGATGATGCTCGACATGAAGCGGACGTTCGACGAGATCGTCCTCGCGCACGCGGAGCCCGCGAAGGCGCAGCAGATCCTCGCCAACCCCTTCTACCAAGCCCTGTCGTCGTCCTTCGCGGGGACGCAGGAGTACATGGCCATGGAGAAGCTCAGCCAGCTCAAGGCCACCGGTGTGTACGACCTGGTCGTCGTCGACACCCCGCCGACCCGGTCGGCGCTGGACTTCCTGGACGCGCCCGAGCGGCTGACCACCTTCCTCGACGGGCGGCTGGTGCGGGTGCTGCTGGCGCCCGCGAAGGCCGGCGGCAAGGCGTACCTGAGGGTGGTGAGCGCGGGTTTCGGGGTGTTCACCGGCGCCATCACGCGCATCATCGGCGCGTCGCTGCTGCAGGACCTCTCGCAGTTCGTGACCGCGCTCGAGACCATGTTCGGCGGCTTCCGGGAACGCGCCCAGGCGACCTACGACCTGCTGAAGGAGCCCTCGACGTCGTTCGTCGTGGTGGCCGCGCCGGAGCGCGACGCGCTGCGGGAGGCTGCCTACTTCGTCGAGCGGCTCCGCCGGGAGCAGATGCCGCTCGCCGGTCTGGTGCTCAACCGCGTGCACCGTACGGCGGCGCCTGGCCTCACGGCCGAGCGGGCGCTCGCGGCGGCGGAGCAGCTGGAGCCGGGCTCGCTCACCGCCGGCGTCCTGCGGCTGCACGCCGAGCGGCTGACACTCGTGCACCGCGAGCAGCACCTGCGGGAGCGGTTCACCGGGGCGCACCCGACAGTGCCGTGGGTGGAGGTCGCCGCCCAGCCGGGCGATGTGCACGATCTGGAAGGACTGCGGGCCGTGGGGGCGGATCTGGCGGGTTAGTTCGAGGCCTCCCGCTGGCGAGGCGTCCCCTGACGGGCCTGCTCGAACAGCCGGCGCCACGACCGCACCTCAGGGCTGCGGCGGAGCAGCGCCCGGCGCTCGCGTTCGGTCATGCCGCCCCACACGCCGTACTCCACGCGGTTGTCGAGCGCGTCCGCGAGGCACTCCATCCTCACAGGGCAGGCGCGGCAGACCACCTTGGCCAAGTTCTGCGCGGCGCCGCGGGAGAACAGGACGTCGGGGTCACCGGCGATGCAGAGCGCCTCCGCGGTCCACTCGTGCTCGGTGTCCGGGGCGGTGAAGGCGATGGTCACGGCACTTCCTCACAAGGTCTGGCTGCCAGGGTGCAGGGGCAGTGACCGAAACGTAGGGAGTCGTCCCCACGCCCGTCAGTGTCCGAACGGACCGTTCTCGGGTAGTCCCCTTGCGCCATACCGGGGCGAAGACAGACAACGCGCGCGGGTTGAGCCGCTGCGAGATACGTGCGACATACCCTCGTGGGGTGCCCCCCCGGTCCTCTGCGCTGAGCCGCGTCGCGCTCGCGACGGCGCTGAGCGTGCTCGCCGGCGTACTGCTGGCCGGTCTGGCCTTCCCTGTCGTGGGCGGCCTCGGGCTGGCGGGCAAGCGCGGTGCGGACACGTACCTGGCCCTGCCGGCGAAGCTGGAGACGCCTGCGCTGGCGCAAAGGTCGAAGATCCTCGACCGCGACGGGCACGTCATCGCCACGCTGTTCACCGAGAACCGGGTGCCGGTGCGGCTGCAGGACGTGCCGGAGACGGCCCGGCAGGCGCTGATCGCCATCGAGGACAGCCGGTTCTACGAGCACCGCGGCATCGACGTGAAAGGCACGATGCGAGCGCTCGCGCGCAACTCCAGCTCGGGCAGCGTGCAGCAGGGCGGCTCGACCCTGACGCAGCAGTACGTCAAGAACGTGCTCATCGAGAGCGCCCGCAACCGCGCCGGCCAGAACGCGGCTCGCGAGCGGTCGGTCAAGCGGAAGCTCCAGGAGGCGCGCTACGCGCTCGCCCTCGAGCGCACCATGACCAAGGACCAGATCCTCGAGGGCTACCTGAACATCGCCTACTACGGCGACGGCGTGTACGGCATCGGCGCGGCGGCCAACCACTACTGGGGCATCCCCGTCAGCAAGCTGTCGCTCGCACAGGGCGCGATGCTCGCCGGGATGGTGCAGAACCCGCGCCGCTTCGACCCGCAGGCCAACCCGAAGGCCGCCGTCGAGCGGCGCAACGTAGTCCTCAAGCGGATGCGCGAGCTCGGCTACATCACCGAGGCGCAGGAGCACGCGGCCGCCGCGGTGGGGCTGCGGCTGCACGTGACCAGCGTCAAGAGCGGCTGCGAGGCGCCAGGGGTGGCCGCGCCGTTCTTCTGCGACTACGTGCGGCGTTACCTCGAGGACGGGCCGGCCGGCGCCGTGCTCGGCGCGACACGTGGCGAGCGCCAGGAGGCGCTGCTCGCCGGCGGGCTCACGATCCGCACGACGCTGGACCGGAAGGTCCAGCAGGCCGCGCAGCGCGCCGTGGACAGCCAGGTGCCGCGCCGCGACCCGTTCGGGGCGGCCGCGGTGGCCGACGTCGTGGAGCCAGGCTCGGGCGCCATCCGCGCCATGGCGGTCGACCGCGGGTTCGGCACCGGCCGGGGCCAGACCAAGGTGAACCTCGCGATCGGCGGGTCGAGCGGTTTCCAGGGCGGGTCGACCTTCAAGGCCTTCGTCCTGGCCCGCGCCCTGCAGATGGGCATCTCCCCGCAGCTGACGCTCTATGCGCCGCAGCGCTACTGCCCGAAGGCCTTCGTGTGGATCGCAGGCGACGGCAAGTGCGGCCCCTCGAACGCCGGCGACTCGGAGTCCGGGAAGTTCACGCTCGTGAAGGCGACCTGGGAGTCGGTGAACACCTACTTCGCGCAG
This sequence comes from Actinomycetota bacterium, assembly GCA_046723735.1. Classification (GTDB taxonomy): domain Bacteria; phylum Actinomycetota; class Actinomycetes; order Mycobacteriales; family SCTD01; genus RYN-111. Next base: position 15,912 of record JBKOVB010000107.1, read on the forward strand.
ATCGAGGAGCGCACCGGTGTCAGCGCCCCCGTCGGGCTGGCGGAGGCCATGGGCGTGCGTCAGGTCGAGGCGGGCAGCTTCGAGGGCAGCCACCTCAACAACTACCCGACGTTCGTCCTCGGCGCCTCGAACGAGGTGAGCCCGCTCGCGATGGCGGGCGCCTACGCCACGTTCGCGGCGCGGGGGCTCTACTGCCCGCCCAACCCGATCACCTCGATCGTCGACAGCGCGGGCAAGAACGTCGCGCTGCCGGCCAGCTCCTGCTCGCAGGTCCTCGAGCAGGACGTCGCCGACCAGGTCACTGCGATCCTGCGGGGCGTCATCGACGGACCGGCCAAGGGGCGGACCGGCGCCCGGGCCTCCATCGGCCGGCCGGCGGCCGGCAAGACCGGGACCACCAACGACAGCACGGCCGCCTGGTTCATCGGCTACACCCCCCAGCTCGCCGCCGCGGTGTGGGTCGGGAAGACCACACCGACCCCGATGCGCGGGGTCCGCATCAACGGGCACTACTACAAGTCCGTGTACGGCGGGTCGCTCCCCGCCCCGATCTGGAAGCAGCTCATGCAGGGCGCCCTCGCCGGCGTCCCGGTCGAGCAGTTCGTGACGCCCAAGCGGCTCGACGAGTCGACGCTGGTGACGGTCCCCGACGTCACCGGCCTGCCGACGTCGGTCGCCGCGGACCAGCTGCGGGCGCTCGGCTTCGAGGTCGTCGTCGGCGCGCCGATCAACGCCGGGCCGCTCGCCGCCGGGCTCGTGGCGCAGACCTCCCCCGGTGCAGGGGCCTCGGTGCCGGCCGGCTCCACCGTGACGGTGGTGCCGTCCAACGGGCTCGCACCTGCGCCGTCGCCGACCGCCGTACCGGCCTCACCGACACCCTCGCCCAGCCCGCCTGGGCCGCCCAGCCCCAAGCCGAAGCCGACCAAGAAGCCCCGGCACTAGCTGGGCGTCAGCCCTGGGCGAGCGCCGCCCGGACCGCGGCCGCCACACGGCCACCCTCAGCGCGGCCCGCCACCTTGGGCGTCACGACCTTCATGACCTGGCCCATGGCCTGCGGGCCGCTGGCACCGGTCTCGGCGACGGCCTGGGCCACGAGCGCCGTGAGCTCGTCGTCGCTGAGCTGGGCGGGCAGGTAGCGGGCGATGACCGCTTCTTCCTCGAGCTCGCGCTCCGCGCGTTCCTGGGCTCCGCCCGCGTGGTAGGCCTCGGCCGCCTCGCGGCGCTTCTTGCCCTCGCGCGCGAGGACCTTGAGCTCCTCGTCGTCAGAGAGCGCGCGCGCCTGTGCCCCCGCCACCTCCTCGTTGCCGATGGCGGTGAGCACCATGCGGAGCGTGGCCTTCGCGACCTCGTCGCCCGACTTCATGGCGGTCGTGAGGTCGGCCTGCAGGCGATCCTTGAGCGCTCCCATGTGCCGCAGGTTATCCACCTCGTCGGCAGGCTGCGGGTGTCCGGTAGGCTGGCACGGTTCCACCGGGGTGTGGCGCAGCTTGGTAGCGCGCTACGTTCGGGACGTAGAGGCCGCAGGTTCAAATCCTGTCACCCCGACCGAGCGAGGCCGAGAGCGTGCGCTCACTCGCCCACGACAGAAGAGCCGGCCCCAAGGGGCCGGCTCTCGTCGTAGGAGCGTCAGCTGCCCATGCGGAACGGCTTGGGCGGTGCGGCCAGCTCGGCCCGCGGGCAGTCGGCGAGCGTGTAGCCGCCGAATCCGAGTGCCTCGTCGCACAGCGACTCGACGGTCCAGCCTTGCGTGGCGCCGGCCTGCGTGATGGTGGCGCGGTAGATGGTGATGGCGTACCGGGTGGGGGTCCCGTAGGTCACCTGGAGGGTGCCGATGAGCTGCGCGTCACCCGGCACCTCGGCCGAGTCCCAGGCCCGGTCGTAGCGCTGCCACAACGTCGGGCTGCTCGACCAGTAGCCGCCGCTGCGCACGTCACGCATCGCGAGCTCGACGAGCACGACACGCGCCGCCTGCTCCGGGAGCACAGCGGAAGGACGGATCACCTGCTCGACCGCGACGTCGTCGTAGACCGCGGCGGCGAGCTCTTCGAACGGGTTCACCTTTGGTCCTTCGGCACGCTCTGCCCGCAACTGCAGCGTCACTAGGCTCCTGCCGTGACCGATTCCTCACCTGCGCCTGCGGCTTGGGTGGCGCGCTTCCGCGCGGCCCGGGTCTCGCTCCCGGAGTGGGCGGAGGACGCGCCGCACCGCTGCCTGTACGCCGGGAACGCGACCGGCACCTTCGAGCTCTACACCTGGGACCGCAGCACCGGCGTCACGCACCAGGCCACCAGCCGGCCGGAGGGCACCACCCACGGCCTGCTGTCCCCCGACGGCACCTGGCTGTGGTGGTTCGACGACAACGACGGTGACGAGTTCGGCGTCTGGCGGCGGCAGCCCTTCGAAGGCGGTACGCCGGAGGAGGCCGCGCCCGGCGTGCCAGCCGGCTACTCGGCCGGCTGCGAAGTGGGTCGGGCGCTGGCCGTCGTGGGCACCAGCACCGACGAGGGGACGACGGTGCACGTCGTACGGCCGTCCGGCACCACCCTGCTGTACGCCAGCGAGCACGACGCGGACGTAGCCGCGCTCTCGCGCGACGACCGGCTCGTCCTGCTGGAGCACTCCGAGCACGGGGACTCGCGACACCGGGCGCTGCGCGTGCTCAGCGTGGACGGTGACGTGGTCGGCGACCTGTGGGACGGCGAGGGCTACGGGTTGCACGGCATCGAGCTGTCTCGCGACGGCCGCACCGTGCTCGCCCTGCACGAGCGGGGCGGTCGGCCGGAGCCACTGCTGTGGGACCTCGCGAGCGGCGACGTGCGGCGCCTCGCGCTCCCGCTCGAGGGCGACCTGTCGGCCCAGCTCACGGTGGAGGGCGACGCGCTCCTCGTGCTCGCGGAGGCCCGCGGCCGGGCGACCCTGCACCGAGTCAGCCTCGAGGGCGAGGTGACCCCCCTCGTCACGGGTGAGGGCACCGTCACCGACGCGACGCCGCGACCTGGGAGCGGCGTGGAGTACGCGTGGTCCTCCGCGGCGACCCCGCAGACGATCAGGGCGCTGTCGGGCGACGTCGTGCTGAGCCCGCCCGGACCGCCTGCGCCACCGTCCGTGCCGGTGACCGATGTCGTCGTGGACGGACCCGGAGGACCGGTGCACGCGCTCGTCGCCCGGCCCGCCGGGGAGGGGCCGGTGCCGACCGTGTTCCTGGTGCACGGTGGCCCGACCTGGCACGACAGCGACGTGTTCCAGGCCGACCGGGCGGCATGGGTCGACCTGGGCTGCGCCGTCGTGCAGGTCAACTACCGCGGGTCCACCGGGTACGGCGCGGCTTGGCGCGACGCCAACGAGGGCCGGCCCGGCCTGACCGAGCTGGAGGACCTGGCTGCCGTGCGGCAGTGGGCCGTGTCGTCGGGGCTCGCGTCGTCGTGCGTGCTGACCGGGGGCTCGTGGGGCGGGTACCTGACGCTGCTCGGGCTCGGCGTGCAGCCGGCGCTGTGGGACGTCGGCGTGGCGGCCGTGCCGGTGGCCGACTACGTGGCGGCGTACGAGGACGAGATGGAGCAGCTGCGAGCCTTCGACCGCTCCCTGTTCGGGGGCTCGCCGGAGGAGCTGCCCGAGCTGTACGCGCGCTGCTCGCCGCTGACCTACGTCGACGCGGTGCGCGTCCCGGTGCTGGTCCTCGCGGGCCAGAACGACCCGCGTTGCCCCATCCGGCAGATCGAGAACTGGCTGGCCGCTGCCGTGGAGGCCGGCAAGGAGGTGGAGGTGTACCGCTACGACGCGGGTCACGGCTCGCTGGTGGTGGAGGAGCGGATCCGGCAGATGCGGGCCGAGCTCGCGTTCGTCGCCCGCCACGTCGGCCTCCCGGCTCCCGCCTGAGGGCCGACCGGCTCGGCCGGTCAGGCCAAGGCCCGTCGTACGGCGGCAAGGGTCATCGCGACGTCGGCCGCATCGGTCGCGGCGTTGCTCACGGAGACCCGGAGCACGGGCCGGTCGTGCCAGTGCGACCCAGTGATCCACGCGGTGCCGTCCTCCTGCAGCCGCCGCTGCACGGCGGCAGTCCGGTCCGCGTCCCCTACGGCGAAGGTGACCTGGGTGAAGACCACGTCGTTGAGCACGTCGACGCCAGGGATCTCGTCCAGACCGGACGCCATCGCCTGCGCTTGCTCCACGAGCCCGTCCACGAGGGCGGCGACGCCGTCCCGGCCGAGGCAACGCAGCGCCGCCCAGGTCGGGACGCCGCGGGCACGGCGCGACAGCTCGGGCACCACGTCGACCGGGTCGCCCAGGCCGGAGGCGATGAGGTAGGCGCCGTGCACCGACATGGCGGCCTTGACCGCGGCCGGGTCGCGGACGATCGCGACGCCGCAGTCGTAGGGGACGTTCAGGGTCTTGTGCCCGTCGGTGCCCCAGGAGTCGGCGAGATCCACCCCGTCGACGAGGTCGCGCAGCCGCGGTGACGCCGCAGCCCACAGTCCGAAAGCGCCGTCGACGTGCACCCACGCGCCGTGCTCGTGGGCGATCGGCACCAGCTCGCGGAACGGGTCGCAGTCGCCGGAGTGGATGTTGCCGGCCTGCAGCACGACGACGGTGGGGCCCGACGGCTCCCGGGCCAGGGCTTCGCGAAGGGCGTCGGCCCGCATCCGCCCGCGGTCGTCGGCGGCGACGGGTTCGGGCGCGCCGAGGCCGAGGTAGCGCAGCCCGAGGTCGATCGTGTCGTGCCGCTCCGCCCCGACGAGCACACGCACCCGCGGGGCGCCGAACAGCCCGTCGCGGTCCAGGTCCCAGCCGTGCTTCGCGAGCACCTGGTGGCGGCCCGCGGCCAGCCCGGTGAAGTTGGCCATCGTCGCGCCGGTGGCGAAGCCGACGGCGGAGCCCTCGGGCAGCCCGAGCAGCTCGACCAGCCACCGCCCGGCGACCTCCTCCAGGGCGACCGTTGCGGGGGCGAGGACCCGCAGGCCGCAGTTCTGGTCCCAGGCGCTGACGAGCCAGTCCGCGGCGAGCGCGACGGGGAGGCTGCCGCCGATGACAAACCCGAAGAACCGGCCCGAGCCGGTGGCGGCGAGGCCCGGTTCGGCCGCCGCCACGAGCTGGTCCACCACCTCGACCGGGTCCGTGGGTGCGCCGGGCAGCTCTGTGCCGAGCGCGGCGAGCACCGCCTCCGCGTCGACGGCCGCCGGCACCGGGCGGTCCGGGACGGAGTGCAGCCAGCCGAGCGCGTGCTCGACGGCGCGGGTGAGGACGGCGTCGTAGGCGTGGCCCATGCCGCGACTCTGCCACCGGCGCAGGCCGACGCCCTAAGGAGTTGCGCTCGGCGATCCGCCGCTGGCGAGTGAGGGGAGCACGATCGGCGAGCTCTGGGTCGGCGACGGCGTGGGGCTCGGCGTCGGGCTCGGGGTGGGGCTCGGCGTCGGGCTCGGAGTGGGGCTGGGCGTCGGGCTGGGCGTCGGGCTCGGGGTGGGCGACACCGTCGGCGACGGCGTGGGCGTCGCCTCGAGCAGCACGCTGTCGCGCTCGATGTCCGCCAGCAGCCTCAGGATCGCCTGGGCGTCGGCGGCGCTCAGCTGCCCGTCGTGCTGCTGCCGCTGCACCTCCGCCCGCATGTCGTCGACAGCCGCCCGCAGGCTCGGCGCGTCCTTGGCGTTGGCCGCCGTCACGACGAGCGCGGTGTGGTCCTGCAGCGTCTCGGACGGGGTG
>JBKOVB010000063.1:0-7251 GCA_046723735.1 Actinomycetota bacterium
GGGCACGGGCCTGCTCGGTGCGGAAGCCGCGGGCCAGCAGGGTCGCCGGCAGCCCGGCCCGCAGGCCGAAGGACGCCAGGAGCAGCGGGTGCCGTGGGACGCGCAGGAGCGGCGCCAGCACCTCGGGCGCGAGGGCGTCGAACCGGCGCGCCAGCGGACCGAAGGCCGCCCGCCAGCGGGCGCCGTCCTCCCCCAGCCCGGCCACGGTGTCGTCCAGCGACCGCAGCATCACCCCGGCCGTCCCGTCGTCCAACGGGTGCGCCAGGTCGACCTCGGGCCAGCGCCAGACCAGCCCGTGCTCGTGCAGCGGCAGCGACTGCAGGTACGGCGAGGCCACCCCGAACGGGTGGATGGCCGAGCAGATGTCGTGCTTGACGCCGGGGAGGGTGAGCTCCGCCGTACGCGTGCCGCCCCCGATCGTGGCGGCGGCCTCGACGACGGTGACGCGCAGCCCGGCCTGGGCGAGCGAGACCGCGGCCGCGAGTCCGTTCGGGCCGGAGCCGACGACGACCGCGTCGAGGCGCGGGCCGCTCATACGGGCACGACCTCGGTCGCCGGTGCGTCGTGGACCTGCAGCGGCACGTCGTCGTCCCACGGCTGCCGGACCACCATGTCCGCCACCTGCACGATCCCGCGCTCGAGCTCGCCGGCCGCGGCGTCGACGATCCGGTACTCCTGCGTCTGGTGTTGGATGGGCTGGGCGTCGAGCAGCACGACGCGCACTTCCCCCGGCTCGAAGCCGCAGCGCTCCTGCAACGCCGCGAGGAGCCGCTCGTCGTGAAGGTGGCCGTCGCCGAAGTTCCAGCCGAGCACGCTGCCCGCCACCATCTCGCCGTCGAGGACGACGTAGTCCGACTCCGGTCCGCCCGCGCAGGCTCGCGGTACCAGGGTGAACAGCGCCCGGCCGTGGGTGTTCGTGCCCCGGAAGGCGTAGCCGAGCCAGAGCGGGACCTCCGCCTCCTCCTTGCCGTACACCTTCTCGAGCTGCTGGTGCGGCAGGCTCGCAGCCTTGGTCACGCCCGCGTCGAGCTTGTCCAGCCCCGACGCGGTGAAGCACCACATCGTGGTGTCCCAGTTGCCGGCGTAGTAGCGCATCGCGGGGAGGAAGGAGACCTTGCGCGGCACGAGGTTTCCCGTGACGACCACGCCCACGACGACGGCCATCAGCACCATGACTGGCAGCGGGTGGGCGAGGTCCTCGACACCGAGCCCGGCCTTGTCGACGAACAGCATGAGGATGCCGAAGATCATGAACACGTTCCACTCCAGCGGTACCCCCATCGGCATGCTCGACAGGATGCTCAGGTGGAACAGCACCAAGACCACGGCCGCCACGGTGGTGACGGTGCCACCGCGGGAGAGGACGAGGACGGCAGGCGCGGCGTACTCCACGACAGTGCCGCCGTGCGCGAGCGCCGCCGCGAGCCGGGACGGCCGCAGGTCGTCGGGGAAGGCGGCTACCAGCCGCCGCTTGAGCGCCCGCGGCTGGAAGACCGGGCTGTTGCAGAGCATCGCGGACACCACGAACGGAAAGTGCTTGTTGAGCTTCGAGGTGGCCGCTCCCCACCAGATCGCAAGCATGACCAGCTTGGCCGCGACGATCATGTCCGTGCCCGCAAGCAGGAACGTGAGGGCGAGCGTGCCGTACACCTCACCGCGGGCCGCGAGCCAGATCGTCTTGTCCCGCAGACCGATCAGCGTCAGCAGCACGAGCACCAGCAGCACGGAGCCGACGGGGAGCAGCCCGTCTCGGGTGCCGTCGGCAAGGAGTCCCCCCATGAGCGCGCCCAGCAACGCGGCGTAGAGCAGCACGTCCAGGGAGGTACGGCGGGTGCCGGCCGTCCCAGGCACCCGAGCGGGCCACGGTGGCAGCCGGATCGTGCCCGGCCGCAGCCAGTAGAGGAACGTCCCGAGCGGCGGGACGAAGCGGTTGTTGAGCGGCCCGAAGCCGCAGCCGAGGCCGAGGACCTCGAACAGCATCGTCCAGAGCACGACCTTCTGGAAGACCACCGGCTCGTGCCACCAGCTCCCGACCTGTGTGAGGCCGTCGATCCCCGTCGTGCTCAGGGCGAAGAGCATCCCACCGAGGACGTAGAGGCCGATCTTGAGGACGTAGCCGAGGTGGACGACGTACGGCGTCCCGAAGCCGTGCTCGACGAGGTGCTGGGCGAGGGGCCGGATCCGCTCGCTACGGGTGCCCTGGCGCCAGGCCGGCAGGTCCAGCTGCGGGAGGTCGGGCGTCAGGAACCCCATCGGCACCCCTTCGGGACGGTTCGGTCGTCGTCACCGTAGAGGGGTGAGGGGCAGCGGGTCGCGCACCACGCAGCGCATCCCATTGCGCTCGTAGATGGTGGGAGCGCACTTGTTGCAGTGGATGCAGATGCCCTCGCGGGTCTCCTCGGCCTGCATCCGGTTGAGCAGGTCCGGCTCGCGCAGCAGCGCCCGACCCATCGCGACGAAGGCGAAGCCCTCGTCGATCGCGGCCTCCATCGTCTCCCGCTTGTTGATGCCGCCCAGCAGGATCAGCGGCAGCGAGAGCTCCTTGAGGAACAGCCGCGCCTGCTCCAGGAAGAAGCCCTCCTGGAAGGGGTACGACGGCAGGATCCGCTTCAGGACCGGCTTGACGAACGGGGCCAGCGCCTTGGGCTGCGAGGCGACGAACTCCTTCATCGGGACGTCGCCCCGGAAGAAGTACATCCCGTTGAGGAGCGAGGACCCGCCGGTCAGCTCGAGGGCGTCGAGCGCGCCGTCCCCCTCCAGCAGCTTCGCCACCTCCAGGCTCTCCTCGACCTGCAGCCCCTTGGCGACGCCGTCCTCCATGTTGAGCTTGGCGATGACAGCGACCTGATCACCCACGGCGTCACGCACGGCCTTCACGACCTCGCGGGGGAAGGCGGACCGCGCGGCGATGCTGCCGCCGTAGGAGTCCCTGCGCTTGTTGAGGTTCGGGCTCAGGAACGACGACAGCAGGTAGTTGTGCCCCAGGTGGATCTCGAGGCAGTCGAAGCCCGCCTCGACGCCACACCGCGCCGCCGCGGCGAACTCCTCCCGGATCCGGACGAGGTCGGCCGCGGTGGCTGCCCGCACTATGCCTTTCGCAGGCGCCGAGAAGCGCGTGGTGGGCGCGTAGGTGCGGGTCTTGTTGGCCAGCTGGTCGGCGACGAGGCCCGCGTGCCCCAGCTGGGCCGACACCCGAGCACCCTTCGCGTGCGCCCGGTCGGTGAGCTCGCGCAGCCGCGGCACGGTCGCCGCGTCGAGCACCAGGCAGTGCGGGTTCACCCGGCCCGCGGGCGAGACCGCGCAGTAGGCGACCGTCGTCATGCCGACGCCGCCGGCGGCCATCTCCTCGTGGAAGGCGACGAGGCTGTCGCTGACCTGCCCTCGTCGGGTGCGGCCCTCGAACGTAGCGGCCTTGATCGTCCTGTTGCGCAAGGTGATCGGCCCGAGCCGAGCTTCCTCGAAGACAGTCACGACCGCAACACGTCCTTGGTCACCTTGCCGGTGGCGTTCTTCGGAAGGGCCGTCACGACCTCGACGTACCGCGGCACCTTGTAGTTCGCGAGAAGCTCGCGGCACCAGGCGATCACGTCCTCCGCGGTGACGGCCGCACCCGACCGCGGGACGACGAAGGCCTTGCCGACCTCGCCCATCCGCTCGTCAGGCACGCCGATGACAGCGGCCTCGCTGATGCCCTCGTGGCGCACGAGGACCTGCTCGATCTCGGCGGGATAGGCGTTGAAGCCGCCGACGACGTACATGTCCTTGAGGCGGTCGGTGATCCGCAGGTTGCCGCCCTCATCCATGACGCCGATGTCGCCGGTGTGCAGCCACCCGTCGTGGTCGATCGCCTCGGCGGTGGCCTCCGGGTCGTCCCAGTAGCCCTGCATCACGCCGTACCCGCGCACCAGCACCTCGCCGGGCCGGCCGGTCTCGGCGAGCACCTTCACCTCGACGCCGTCGACCGCCCGGCCGCTCGTCGTGGCGATCAGCTCGTCCGGATCCCCGGGCCGGCACGCGGTCGCGAGGCCGGTGCACTCGGTGAGGCCGTAGGCCGTGATGACCTCCGCGAAGCCGAGCTCGGCGCGCATCCGGCGTACCAGCTCGGTCGGCACGACCGCGGCACCGGTGACCGCCAGTCGCAACGATGACAGGTCGGCCGTCGCCCGGGCAGGGTGCTCCAGCAGGGAGCTGTAGAGCGTGGGAGGCCCTGGTACGACGGCGATCCGCTCCTGCGCGATGACCCGCAGCGCCTCGTCGACGTCGAACACCTGCAGCGGTGCCATGGTCGCGCGCTTGAGCAGGCAGGCGAGCATCCCGGCCTTGTAGCCGAAGGTGTGGAAGAACGGCGCGACGACGAGCATGCGCTCGCCCTCGCGGAACCCGACCGTGTCGGCCCAGGTGCTGAAGATGCCCACGCTCTGGCGATGCGTCGTGATCGCACCCTTGGGTCGACCGGTGGTGCCGGACGTGAAGATGACGTCGCTCGCGTCCTCGGGACGGACCGCGCCGGCGCGTGCCTCGACGATCTCCGGGGCGACGTGCAGCCCGGCGGCCAGGAACTCGTCGAGGACCGACGTGCGGATCACCTGCACGTCGGGCTTTCCAAGCGCCACCAGGGGATCCGTGCCGAGCAGGCCTTCCAGGAAGGCGTCGTCGACGACGATCGCACGCACCTGCGTCTTGTCGAGCAGGTAGCTGGCCTCCTCGCCCTTGAAGCGCGTGTTCACCGGGACGAGCACCACGCCGGTTCCGGTGAGGCCGAGCGCCGCGACGACCCAGTCGACCGTGTTGGGTGCCCAGATCGCGACCCGGTCGCCGGGCTCGAGGCCGTGGGCGATCGCGGCGGCGCTGAACCGTCGTACCCGGTCGAGAAGCTGCGCGAAGGTGAGCCGTTCGTCGGCGGTGACCACGGCCTCGCGGTCGGGCGCCTCCGCGGCCGCGGCCCGCAGCACGGCAGGGAAGGTCTGCACGGACGGTCCTCTCTAGCAAGCGCTTGGTCGGGACGGTATGGTGCAAAGGGACCGAGCGTCAACGAGAGGGAGCCGCGTGACCGCAGCCGTCGACCGCCGGGAAGTGATCCTCGACCGGGCCGCCGACCTCTTCGCCAGGCAGGGCGTGGCCGCCACGACGGTGCGTGAGATCGCCGACGCGGTCGGGATCCTCTCGGGCAGCCTCTACCACCACTTCGCGTCGAAGGACGAGATCGTCGACGCGATCGTGGGCTCGTTCATGAGCGACCTCGTCGGCCGGTACGACGAGGTGCTGCGCGGAAGCTCGGACCCGGCCGGGAAGCTCAGGGGCTTGGTCGTCGCGAGCCTCGCGACCGTCGAGGGGCACCCACACGCGACCGAGATCTACCAGAAGGACGCGCGCTACCTGGCCCAGACCGGCGAGGGCAAGGCACCCGTGACCGAGAACGCGCGGCTGATCCGGCGCGCCTGGATCGGCGTGCTCGAGGAGGGCGTCGCCGCGGGTCTGTTCCGCTCCGACGTCCCGGTGACCGTGATCTACCCGCTGCTGCGCGACGGCCTGTGGCTGACGGCCCGATGGTTCAAGCCGACGAAGAGCTACGGCTACGAGCAGCTGGCGGAGGACTACCTCAAGGTGTTCGTCGAGGGGATCGGCACGGCCTGATGGACCTGAGAGAGACCGAGGCCGAGCAGGCCTTCCGCGCCGAGGCACGGGCGTGGCTGTCGACGAACGTGCCGCACGGGCTGCCGTCCGGCGACACCCGGCAGGGCTTCGCGCTCCACCTCGAGTGGGAGAAGAAGCTCTTCGAGGCGCGCTGGGCCGTGGTGTCGTGGCCGGAGGAGTACGGCGGCCGCGACGCCTCGGTGTGGGAGTGGCTGGCCTTCGAGGAGGAGTACTACCGCGCGGGCGGGCCGCAGCGCGTGACGCAGAACGGCATCTTCCTGCTGGCACCGACGATCTTCGAGTTCGGGACGCAGGAGCAGCGCGACACGATCCTGCCCCGCATGGCGGCCGGCCTGGACACGTGGTGCCAGGGCTGGTCCGAGCCGGGCAGCGGCAGCGACCTGGCGTCGCTGTCGAGCCGCGCGGACAAGGTCGACGGCGGCTGGAAGCTCAACGGGCAGAAGACGTGGACGACCCGCGGCGCGTTCTGCACGCACCTGTTCGGGCTGTTCCGTACCGACCCCGAGTCCGAGCGCCACCACGGCCTCACGTACCTCCTCGTGCCCCTGGACACGCCCGGCGTGACGGTGCGCGGCTTCGCACGGCTCGACGGCGACGAGGGCTTCGCCGAGGTCTTCTTCGACGACGCCTTCGTGCCCGACAGCGCCGTGCTCGGCGGCGTGGGCAAGGGCTGGTCGGTGGCGATGGCCACGACCGGCTCGGAGCGGGGCCTGACGCTGCGCTCCCCCGGCCGCTACACCGCTACGGTGGCCCGCCTGCTCGACCTCGCCCGCGAGGGCTCGCTGACCGACGTCGACCGCGACCGCCTCGCGCAGGCCTGGATGGACGCCGAGGCCTACCGGCTCTTCACGCTCCGCCAGGTCAGCGACGACAGGCGCGGCCTGACGCGGATGGGCGAGTCGTCGCTGAACAAGCTCTTCTGGAGCGAGCTCGACATCCGCCTGCACGAGCTCGCCAACGACCTCCTCGGACCGGACGCGGAGCTCGAGAACGGTTGGAGCAAGGGCTTCCAGTTCTCGCTGTCGGGCCCGATCTACGCCGGCACCAACGAGGTGCAGAAGAACATCGTCGCCGAGCGCCTGCTCGGCCTCCCGAGGAAGTAGCCCGATGTTCTTCGGACTGCCCGACAACGCCCTCGCCCTGCGCGAGGGCCTGCGCGAGGTCCTCGCCTCGGTCTGCACGCCGACCACCGTCCGCGCCGCGTGGGACGGCTCGCCTTGCGACGACCTCTGGAAGGAGCTCGGCAGTTTCGGCTTGCTCGGGCTGCTCGTCGAGGAGCCGCGCGGCGGTCTCGGCCTCGACGGGCTGGCGTTCGTCGCGGCGATGGAGGAGTGCGGGTACGCCGGGGTGCCGGGCCCGCTCGTCGAGACGGTGGCTGCGCTGCCGGAGCTGGACCTGCCGCTCGACGGCTCGGCCCGCGTCGCGGTGCAGCGCGCCGACCTGGTCCCGTACGCCGGGGTCGCCTCGCACGTGCTGCGGCTGCCCGCGGGGGAGCTGCTCGAGAGCTTCGAGGCGCAGCGCGTGGAGAGCGTCGACCCGTCGCGACGCGTCGCCGTCGTACACCTGTCTCTTATACACATCTCCAGCCCACGAGAC
>JBKOVB010000022.1:0-4665 GCA_046723735.1 Actinomycetota bacterium
GAGATGGCGGGGACGCCTTTCCGGGAGGGGTCACGCTTCCTCGAGGGGTACGTCTCGTCGTACGACTCGGAGCTCGTGGTCCGGCTGAAGCGGGCGGGGCTCGTTGTGATCGGGAGGACGGCCACGCCGGAGTTCGGGATGGTGCCGACGTGCGAGGCAGTCGTCTACGGCGAGCCTGTGCGCAACCCGTGGGACCTCACGCGCTCGACGAGCGGCTCCAGCGGCGGCTCGGCGGCCGCGGTCGCCTCTGGGATGGTCCCGATGGCGCACGGCAGCGACGCCGGCGGGTCGCTGCGCTTCCCCGCGAGCGCCTGCGGGGTGTTCGGGCTCAAGCCGACGCGGGCGCGGAACCCGCTCGGGCCGGAGTACGGCGACGCCCTCGGCGGCTGGGCGGTCGAGCACGCCGTGACGCGGTCGGTGCGCGACAGCGCCGCGCTGCTCGACGTCACCGCCGGACCGATGCCGGGTGACCCCTACCCTGCGCCGCCCCTCGCCAGGCCGCTGGTGCAGGAGGTCGGGGTGGATCCAGGCCGGTTGCGGCTCGCGTGGTCGAAGCGGCTGCCCGACGGGTCGCTCGGTCACCCGGAGGCGATCGCCGCGCTCGAGGACGCCGTCCGGCTGCTGGACTCGCTCGGCCATGAGCTGGTCGAGGCCGAGCTGCCCGGACTGGACGAGCGCGTGGGGCAGTCGATCAGCACGTGCTTCGAGGCGTTCACCGGTTGGGTCGTGGCGTACTGGACGCGTCGACTCGGCCGCGCCCCTCGGATCGACGAGCTGGAACCCGCGACCTGGCACTACTGGGAAGGCAGCCGGGCGGTGACCGCTGCGGCGTACCTCGAGGCGGTCGAGGAGCTGCAGCGGTTCAGCCGCGTCGTGGCGCACTTCCTTTTGTCCTACGACGGTTGGCTGACCCCCACCATGTCCGCACCGCCACGGCCGCTCGGCACCATCGCGGGGCTCGACCTCGGCTCCGACACGGTGGCCTACCCGCTCGTCGTCGCGAACATCACCGGCAACCCGGCGATGTCGGTGCCGCTGCACTGGACGCCCGAAGGGCTCCCAATGGGTGTGCACGCGCTGGGCCGCTTCGGCGACGAGGCGACGCTGGTGCGGCTCGCGTCGCAGCTCGAGCACGCGCGTCCCTGGGCCGACCGGCTCCCGTCCCTCGCCGCAGCGTCATAGCCCTCACTCGGGGCAAGGTGCCACTTCCTATGACGTAACGGGCGCGGGTTGACACGAACGGGGGACGTCGCAGGCTCCAGGCGGCGCCGACACCCGTCGTATGGGCTCGTCCCTGCTGATCGAGCGCGACCGGTGGCTCGCCCGTTTCGGGAGCGAGCGACCGGCGTTCGCGGCTGTCCTGCTGGACGGTGCCGCGCAGGGAAGGCTCGCGGACGTGCGGGCCGGCGCGGAGGCGCTCGGCGTTCTGCGCGCCCAGGAGGGCCACGCCGTCGCGGGGCTCGTCGAGGACCTGCTCGCGCTGCGGGGCGTGTGCCCCGACACCGAGCGGCTCGTGGACGTCGCGCTGTCCTTGGCGGTGTCGGCGTACGTCGACGAGCTGAGCGCCTTGCTCACCGCGCATGCCACCCGGGACCCGCTCACCGGGCTGCCGAACAGGGCGGCGTTCGACGAGGCGCTCGAGCACGAGATCGCCGCGGCCTCCCGCGGGCCGGCTCCCTCGCTGCTGCTGCTCGACCTCGACAAGTTCAAGCAGGTCAACGACACCGAGGGCCACCTCGCCGGTGACGCCGTGCTCGTGGCGGTTGCCTCCGTGCTCCGCGACAACGTCCGACCCTCCGACATCGCCTGCCGTCTCGGCGGTGACGAGTTCGCGGTGGTGCTCCCACGCACCAACGCGGCCCGCGCCCTGCAGGTCGCGCGCCGGCTTCTCGCCGCCGCCCGTCGTGATCCCGAGCTGGTCGGGAAGGTGACCTTGAGCGTCGGCATCGGGCACCTGGAGGCGCCCGCTGACCCGACCGCCCTCGTGGCGAGAGCCGACGCGGCCCTGTACGAGGTGAAGGCCACGGGCGGGGACGGCGTCCGGTGAGGCTCGGCTGCTCCGACGCCGCACTCGTGCGCAGAGCGCGGTACGGCGACCGCGGCGCCGCCCGGCAGCTCGCCACCCGTCACCTGGACCGGATCTCGCTGCTGGCCACGGTCGTGGCGGGATCGCCGACCGAGGCCTCCGTGCTGGCACGGCAGGGCTTCGCACTGGCCGTCCGCGGCGAGGGACCCTTCGACGCCGCGCTGCTGCGGGCCTTCGGCACACTGGCGGCTCGGACCTCCGAGCCGGCCGCCGCCCGTGGGCGGCTGCTCGTGCTCCTCGTCGACATCGAGGGCCGCGCGCCTGCAGACGCGACCCGGCTGCTGGGAGTGCCTGCGGTGCAAGCGAAAGAGCTTCGCCTTGCCGGGGGTGTCACGGCGGCGTTCGGGGGCGTCCGGGCCTGTCGAGGCTGGGGGCTGGCCTCGGGTCGGGCGGACCTCACGCCGGGCGAGCAGGCGGCCGGTGAAGGACACCTGGCGCTGTGCCGCCACTGCTACGACCGGCGGGCTCGGCTGGACAAGGAGCACCACGCGCTGCTCGGGCGTGCTGCTGGGGTCGCGGGGCTGCTGGGAGCCGGCCAGGTCGCTGCGCTGACGACACCGTTCGCCTCGACCGCAGGCGGACTGGTGACCGGCAAGGCCGCGGTCGGGCTCATCGGCGCGCTGGGGGCCGCGGTGATCGCGACGGGCGGCACGGTGGCGGTGCAGCACCCAGCCCCGATCGTTAGCCCGGTCCCGTCGGGGGTGGCGTCCGTCGTACCGGCCGGTGCGTCGCCCACGCCGGGGGTCGTTCTCCGGCACGTCGTGCCCCGTCCCCCGTCACCCAGCGCGCGGGTCCGCACGTCGCCGCCGTCGGCACCGCGTCCGTCGGCGCGAGCCGTGCTGCCGTCCGGCGCACCGGTGCCGGCCCCGTCGCTGGACCTGCCGACGAAGGGACTGCCGCTGCCCCTGCCGACGTCGTTGCCGCTGCCGTTGCCGTCGTTGCTGCCGCTGCCGCTCCCGACGGACCTTCTTTCGCACTGACACGATCCCCTCGTGGATCAGCCGTGTCCGCTCCACATCTTCTCGGTATTCGCTTTCTCGTTCGCCCGATTTGCGGTAGATTCAGGCCAGTCCTGAGCGAGCGACGAGGGGGGAGCAGCCGTGATGCACACCGCCCTCGCCGACGACCTCCTCGCGGCGCAGCGAGCCGTGCTCGATGCCGTGGAGCAGGACGAGCGGGACCGTGCACGGCTGTACGCGAGGACGATGCGCAACCGCGCCGAGGCGGCGCGGCTCTGGGCGCACAAGCCGGGTCAGGGCGTGATGGAGCTGGCCGGCACGGCGAGGATCGGCCAGACCCGCGCGAGCACCCAGATGCACGAGGCCCTGCGGCTGGTCGAGTGCTTCCCGCGCGCGCTCGCGCTCCTCGAGTCGGGACGGATGCACCAGGGGACGGCCGAGCTGCTCCTCGCCCTCACGAAGAACCTGTCCGCCGACCTGCAGGCCGAGGTCGGAGCCCGGGTAGCCGACGAGATCGCCGATCTGGACGCGGTGGACGCGCGGAAGGTCGTCGTCACGGCGATGACCGAGGCGGTCGACGCCGAGGAAGCGCAGGCGGCACACGAGCGCGCCCGGGCGTCGCGCGGGGTCTGGGTGAAGCCGGTCGAGGACGGCATGGCCCGGATCGGCGCCGAGGTCGACCAGGTGACGGCCCGCCGGTTCGCGCTGGACTTCGAGGAGCTGGTCCGCGCGGAGAAGCTGGCCGACGACGCGGACGGCCGCGTGCGCACGAGCCAGCAGCGCCGGGCCGACGTGCTCGCGGAGCTGCCGAGCAGGTACCTCGCGCTGCTGCAGGCGGTGCAGCAGGGCAAGGCCCACGAGCTCCTCGTCGACGAACCCGCCTCCGAGATCGACCTCGCCGCGTCGCTGTGCCGGATCCCGGTGCGCAACCCCGTGACCATGTACGTCCACGTGCCGGTCACGACCGTGCTGGACCTGGACCAGCGGACCGGGTACGTCGAGGGGCTCGGCATCGTGCCGGCGTTCCAGGCCCGGTTGCTCCGCCCGGTCGCGAGCCTGGCCCGGCTGTGGGTGGACCACCGCAGCGGAGTGCCGCTCGGCGTCGACCCCGAGCCCGACCCGCCGCCACGCGATCCGCGTACGCCCGAACAAGTGCGGCAGCGACTGCTCGGCATGCTGCGACCGACTGCGATCCACGACGACGCCGAGCCACGCCACGATCCCAGCCGTGCACTACGCCGGCTCGTCGAGATCCGCGACCAGCGCTGTGACGGACCAGGTTGCGCGACTCCCGCGCGTCGGTGCGAGCTCGACCACGGTGTCGCGTACGCCGAGGAGGGGCCGACCGGCGTGTGGAACCTCTACGGCCGCAGTCCCCGCTGCCACCACGCCAAGCACGACGGCTGGACCGTCGTGCGGCACCCCGACGGTTCGAGCACCTGGACCAGCCCGACCGGTCGGACCTACCACCGCCGCGGTCACTGGCGACGCCCGGTGCTGCCCGCGATCCCGGAGGTCCTTCCGGAGCCGCGAGCGGACACGCTCGACGACACGGACCCCCGCCAGGACTGGGAACGCCCCCTCTGGCGCTCCGAGCCGCCACCCTTCTGACGAGTCGGG
>JBKOVB010000004.1:0-8439 GCA_046723735.1 Actinomycetota bacterium
GAACTGCCCGTCGTAGGTGGTCAGGCACACGATCGCCTTGTCGGGCACCTCGTCGAGCCGGTTGAAGGGCGCGCCGTAGGTGGTGCGGTGGCCCGCGATGGCGACGTTGCCCAGCTCCCCGGGCAGCGGGGTCCCGACGTAGTGGCCGGCGCCCGCGCGCAGGGCCGCCTCGCTGGTGCCCTCGACGACGAGCACGTCGAGGTCGAGCTTCGGGATCTGGAGCCGGGTGAGGGGGCTGCCGACGGCGATGTCGTGGTTCTGGTAGCCCTTGGCGAGCTGCTCGCTGCCGAACTGGTGGTTCAGCTTGCCCTGGCGGTAGCGGGAGTACAGGTCGGTGCCGAGCGGGTACGCGAACATCGCGACGCCGGAGACGAGCAGCACCACGAACAGCACCGAGAGCGCCCGCCGGCCTCCGCTGCGCCGCAGCGCGTCGCCGCACAGCGCCGTGAACCCGCGCGGGCGGGCTGGCACCGCGGGGGTGACGAACGACGGCTCCACGAGGTCCCAGCTCCTGCTTCCGGTCGGTGCCCGCCCAGGCGACGAGTTCCCACCCGAGGCAACGAGAGGGCGCGATCGAGGTTACGCCGAGTGAGTGACCCGGCACGGCTTTGCCCAGGTACGACGTGCCGTGCCCGGATCGCGTTCCCTCGGGCCTCAGCCTGACGACTGCCGGATCACCGCGAGCCGGCGCGCGCCCTGCCACGCACCGGCCCGAACGGCTCCAGCCGCCCGGGCAGAGGAAGACTGACGACCACCACGGCGTCCAGGCCGTCGAGGATGCAGCGGTCGACGGCGGCGTGCTGGGCTCCGGCTGTGCGGGCGGCAGCCGCGCACGCGCGTACCTCGCCCTCGAGCGCGTGGTGGGCGGCGGCCAGCGCGGCCAGGTCGGCGGCGGCCTCGGCGCGGTGGCGTGCCACGCGCAGCACCCCGACCGCGAGCACCAGGGCGGTGAAGCCGATGAGGGCGCTCACCAGACCCAACGTCGCGACCGTGGAGAACCCGCCCTCAGGGCTACGACGGCTCGTCACGGCTCCTCCTCCGCCCGGGCCGTGGCTCGAAGTGTCAGCGCAGGCATCAGGTGCCAGGGCCGCAGGCGCTTCTTCACCTCGACCTGCACCCAGCCGCTGTGATGACGGAACGAGACAGTGGCATCCCGGGGTGCGACGGCAAGCGAGGCCGTGCGGGCGGTGGCGTCCGTCTCGCCCCGCGACACCTGGCGGGCGCCCTCCCGGGCCGCGTCGACGCAGCCGAGCTCGGTGCCGACTGCCGCCACGAGAGCCACGGCCAGCATGAGGACCAGGACCAGCGACGGCAGCACGACGGCAGCCTCGGCAGTGGCGTACCCGTCGTCGGTGGGGCGGCGGTGCTTCACAGGATCCTCCTCGCGCCAGAAACGGCCGTCCCGGACGCCGCCGGGGCGAGGCGGCGTCCGGGACGGAGGTCAGAACGGCAGCAGGTGCTTGGCGCCGTTGATGATCAGGTCGCCGAGGAACTTGGTCATGGTCTTCGAGGTGAGGAGCTTGATCAGCACGGCGCCGAGCCCGATGGCCGCCACGGTGCCCACGGCGTACTCGGCGGTGGACATGCCGGCCTCGAGGTCAGCGACCGGCTGGCCCTGCCGCGCGCGCGCCGCCAGGCGCGACTGGAAACGCGCTGAGACGCGCGCGGTGCGGTCGTCGAGGCGGTGGCTGAGCGTACGAACGGTCACGGGGTTCCTCCTTCGGCGGGTCGGGCCAGGCGCCCGACGCCCGACAAGGTGGTGCCCCCGGCGGTAGCGGGACGGTGTGACAGGACGTGTGTGGAGACCGCCTGTAGCTGTGGAGAACGAGCCTGTGTGGACAGGTGATCAGAGGGTCGCGAGCACCGGGCCTGCGAGCCCGACAACTGTCGGCACGACCCCGATCAGCACGAAGGCGGGCAGGAAGCAGGCGCCCAGGGGCCCGACGGCGAGCACGCCCGCTCGCCTGGCGCGTCGCTCGGCAGCGGCAGACGCGGTACGACGGGCCTCAGCCGCGACCCGCGTGACCGCAGCGGCCACGGGGGTGCCGCCCGCCGCCGCACGCGCCAGCGCCCGCGCCGCAGCGCCTGCAGGGCCACCGTCGTTCCCGAGGGCACGGAAGGCCTCGTCCTCCGGCGTACCGACGACGAGGGCCGCGGCGACTCGGGCCAGCCGATCACCGCAGGGCCCCGGGACAGCATCACGAACGGCCTCGACGGCGGTGCGCAGGGGGGCCCCGCCCGCCAGGCAGGCACCGAGCAGGTCGAGCGCCAGCGGGAGCTGGGAGGCAAGCGCAGCGGCGTCGTCCTCGGTGTCGTCGAGCCGGGCCACCAACCGCGGGCCGACGACCGCCACGACGAGCCCGACCACAGGACCGAGCACGCCGCCCACCACCCAGGCGAGACCGGCGCCGGCGAGCACGCAGCAGCCGGCCCGCAACCAAGGGGGTCCACCTGAGACTGGGCCCCGTTGTGCCGGCAGAACCCGGGTGAGCCGCCCGGAGGCCGAGGGTCGTAGCAGCAGGACCGCAGCAGCGGCAGCGAGCAGCAGCGCGGAGACGATCACTCCGCCCCACCTGCCGCAGCCACGATGCGGCCGGTCCACCACATGCCCACCAGGTCAAGCCCGATCCCGACCGCGAGGCAGGCCGCGCCGACCGGGGTGTGCAGCAGCACGTGCAGGGGATGCGCTCCCAACCCCGCGGCCATGAGCAGGCCCACGCCCGGGAGGGCGGCGAGCAGCGTGGCGGTCGCCCGGGGCCCGGCCAGCTCGGACTGAAGGAGGTCCCGGCGCACGGCCTCCTCGTGCATCGCCTCCTCGAGCCGGTCGACTGCCGCGGCGAGGGAGCTCCCGGTGCCCTGGCAGACACGCCAGCACGCGGACAGCCCCCGCAGCATGTCGCCGACCGCGCTGTCGTGGGCGGTAGTGGCCAGAACCTCGTGCGGAAAGCCGCCGACGCGGGAAGCGGCAGCGGCACTGGCGAAGCCGGTGCGCGCCGGCCCGACCGCCACGCACGACGCCCGGTCCAGCGCGTCCTCCGGGGTCCGGCCCGCCCGCAGCTCAGCGGCCAGGACGGCGAGCGCCTCGGCGGCACCGGCTCGCTCGGCGGCCCGGGCGGTCGTCGCGGCACGGGCGACCAGCGCCCGTCGTGCGACGGAAGTCAGCACCACGGCCACAGCAGCACCCACCGGGCCGAGCGGCAGGAGTGCCGCGAGTCCGACCACGAGGGGCAGCAGTCCCGAGAGGCGACCGCGGGGACGCCCAGCGGCAGCGGGCGGAGAGGCGAGAACCCGCCGCCTCGGGACAGGCAGACCGACGACGACCGCGGCACCGCAGCCGGCGAGCACCGCGGGGAGCAGCGCGTTCATCCGAGCAGCGCTGCCAGCGCGGGCGCAGCGGGACCGGCGACGCCGTGAAGCATCGCTCCGTCCCACGTCCAGGCCGGGGTGGCGGCGACGAGCCCGTCGGCACCGCGAGCCAGCACGCACACCTCCGCGACCCGCCGCGCGCCGGACGCGGCGCGGGCCAGGTGCACGGCGACGCGCAGCCCGGACGCCACCTGGCTGTGCAGCGCCGCCCGGTCGAGCCCGGCGACGGCCGCGAGGGCCTCGAGACGGGCCGGGACGTCGACCGCGGAGTTGGCGTGCACCGTGCCGCAGCCGCCCTCGTGGCCGGTGTTGAGGGCGGCGAGCAGGTCGACCACCTCGGCGCCGCGGACCTCGCCGACGACCACTCGGTCCGGGCGCATGCGCAGCGCCTGGCGGACGAGGTCGCGCAGTGTCACCTCGCCGGCGCCCTCGACGTTCGCCGGCCGAGCCTCGAGCCGCACGACGTGCGGATGGTCAGGGGCCAGCTCGCCCGCGTCCTCGACGAGCAGCAGCCGCTCCTCTGCTGGTGCGAGGGACAGCAGAGCCGACAGCAGCGTGGTCTTGCCAGTGCCGGTGCCTCCGGTGACGAGGAAGGCGGTGCGGGCCTCGACGATCCGGGTCAGGAGCTCCGCGCCGTCGGGAGGCAGGCTCCCTGCCGCCACGAGCTCGTCCAGCGTGAAGACACGGCGCCGGGGCACCCGCAGCGACAGGCAGGTGCCGCGCGGCGAGACCGGCGGCAGGACCGCGTGCAGGCGGACACCGTCCGGGAGGCAGGCGTCGACCCAGGGCTGGGCGTCGTCGAGGCGGCGGCCGGTCGGGGCCGCGAGGCGCACGGCGAGCCGTCGTACTGACGCGTCGTCGGGGAAGCGCACCGGCACGCGCTCGAGGCCTCGACCGCGGTCCACCCACACCTCATCGGGGGCGTTGACCAGGACATCGGTCACGCCCGCCTCGCCCAGCAACGGCTGCAAGGGACCGGCGCCCACGATCTCGCTCTGCAGCGTCCGCAGGACGTGCTGCACCTCCAGGTCGCCGTGCAGGCCACCGCCGACGTCGCGCAGTGCCGCGGCGACGCGGGACGGGGTGGGCGTGCCCCCTTCGGCGACCAGGCGTTCACGGACCCGCCCGAGCAGGCCGTGGTCCAGAGTCACGCGGCCCGCCGGACCGACGCATGGGTGCCGAGCAGGTCGTCCAGCAGGCGGTCGCACAGGGCGGCGAGCGGAGAGCCCCGGCGCAGCCCGGGCGGGTTGCCCTCCTCCAGGTCGCGCGCAAGGCCGGGCTCGGGCCGCAGGTCGCCGGCGAGCGGGATCCCCAGCGCACGCTCCACCTCCGAGGCGCTGAGGCCCGCCGGAGACGGCCCTCGGACCACCAGCCGCAGGTCGCGGCACAGCAGCCCGGCCCGAGTGGCCACGCGGGCCGCGGCAGCAGCCGCACGGACCTCCGCCGGCACGACGAGCAGCGTCGTCCTGGCTGCGGCGAGGACCTCGCGGGCGGTCTCGTCCAGGGAGCGCGGCAGGTCCACCACCACGAGCCCGTGGCTGCGTCGCCCCGCGGCCAGCACGGCCTGCAAGGCGTGCACGGGGAGCTGGGTCGGCTCACTGCGGTCCCAGGACAGCACCGACAGCTCCGCCATCTTGGGCAGCGCCTGGGCCAGGGCCGTGGCGGGCACCCGGCCACGCGTCCCGCCCAGGTCCGGCCAGCGCACCCCGGCCTCCTGCTCGCCGCCGAAGACCAGGTCGATGCCCCCGCCATAGGGATCGCCGTCGACCAGCAGCGTGGCGATCCCGTTGCGCGCCGCGGTGAGCGCCAGGGCGCACGCCGTCGTGGTCGCGCCGGCTCCGCCGCGGCCGCCGAGCACGGCGACCAGCACGCCGTCCCGGTCACCCTCCGCCGCGTCGGCGAAGGCGTCGACGAGCCAGGTCTCGGCGTCGGGGAGGTAGAGCACCTTCTCGGCACCCAGGTCAACAGCACGCTGCCAGACCCCCGCGTCGTCGAGGTCGCGGCCCAGCACGAGCACGCGGTCGCGACGCGGCAGGCGTGCGCTGACAACGTCCTCGACCTGGTCCTCCGCGACGACGACGAGCGGTGCGAGGTCCCACTGCCGACGCGCCTGTGCCGCGTCGGGTACGGCCTCGACCTCCACCCCGGCCAGAGCGGCCACGCGGAGCAGGTCGTCGAGGGAGAGCGGGTCGGCCGTGACGAGGAGAGGTCTGGTCATGGCCGGAGGCTGGGCGGCCCGCGTGGGCCGGCGGGAAACCTCGGCGCGGCTGTGGAGGACCGGTCCGTCGTCCACAGATCTCCCCCGACCGAGCGACGGCCCCCGCCGGGGGGGTGGCGGGGGCCGTCGGGGAGTCCGGCACTGGGGGGGTAGGGCCGGACTCGGTCATGCGGACGACATCTGCGGCCGCATCACCCGTCTGCCCCCGATCGCCGGGCCTAAACATCACGGTCCGAAAAAGACCGTCCGTATCCTGCCGAGGTGAGCGCCGCCTTCTTCGACCTCGACAAGACCGTGATCGCCAAGAGCAGCACGCTGGCGTTCGGCAAGCCGTTCTACAGGGGCGGGCTGGTCAACCGGCAGGCGGTGCTCAAGAGCTCGTTCGCGCAGTTCGTGTACCTGCTGCAGGGCGCGGACGAGGAGACGATGGACAAGCTCCGCGACCACCTCGCCGCCCTGTGCACCGGCTGGCCGGTCGAGCAGGTCCGCACGATCGTCGCCGAGACCTTGCACGACCTGATCGAGCCGCTGGTCTACGAGGAGGCGCTGGCGCTGTTCGAGGAGCACCGGGCCGCCAGTCGGGAGGTCGTGCTCGTGTCGAGCTCGGGCGAGGAGGTCGTCGGCCCGATCGGCGAGATGCTCGGCGTGGACCGCGTCATCGCCACCCGCATGGTTGTGGCGGACGGCGCCTACACCGGCGAGGTGGCCTTCTACGCGTACGGCGAGAACAAGGCCATTGCCATCGCCGAGCTCGCGGCGGCACAGGGCTGGGACCTCGCGGACTGCTACGCCTACAGCGACTCCGCGACGGACGTGCCGATGCTCGCCGCCGTCGGCCACCCGGTGGCGGTCAACCCCGACAAGGCGCTGCGCAAGGAGGCCGCCGAGAGGGGCTGGCCGGTGCGCGTCTTCGCCCGTCCGGTGCGCCCGACGCGCCGGCTCCCGGCACCGCCGGGGCCGCGTGCGGCCTGGCTCGCGCTGCTCGTGGTGGGTGCCACCGGAGGGCTCGTGTGGCTCGCCTTCCGTCGTACGCGCAGAGGTTGAACGCGCGAAGGAAGCCTTGACAGACAAGGGGAGCGGGCGCACCGTGAGGGCACGGAACGCCGCCCGCGGGCGGACCTGATCCCCCCGACGGCGGTCCGTGCAGTACGCGTCCGAGCACCCACGTGCGATCAGCCGCGAGAGGCACATCGAGCGGGTCCACAACGAGGTTCATGAAAGGGATGTCGGGACCCAGTGCGATGACTGAGATGCACGCTTTGGTCACTCGGCCGTAGTGCATGGCGACGGGGCTCCGACCTTCGGGATGGGGCCCCGTTCCTTGTGGTCAGGCCTCGCGCAGGATCGCCTCGCAGACCGCGATGCCCTCGCGGGCGCCGAGGCCGACGGCCTGGGCGCAGTGCACCAGCCACGCGGCGACACCGTCAGCGCCGCCGTGGACGTAGCCGCGGGCAGCCTCGGCGTAGGCGTGGGAGTGGCGGGTGCGCAGCCCCGCCGCGTCGAGCTCGGCGTGCCCGACCTCAGGGGCGGAGACCGCCTTCGGGTCGAGGCCGCGGTCGACCAGCACGAGCCGCGCGGCCGCCCGCGCCACGAGGCCGTCGACGGACCCGAACGCCCGGAGCGCCAGCAGCTCGCCGTGCACGACGCCGGCGATGAGGACAGCCGGCGCGGTGGTGGGCTCGAGCAGCAGCCGGCACAGCCCGTCCAGGCGGGCGCTCACCTCGACCGGCTCCGGGGCGGGCCCGAGGCCCAACGGGTCGTCGACCGGGTCGGCCGGCGACGTGCGCGGGCGTCCGAGCGCGTCGGGGTCGATGCCGAGGTCCGCGGCGGCCAGGACGTGCAGGCGGGCCAGCGCCTGACGCGGGGCGGAGGACCACGACGGGCGGACCGCGCCGAGATCGGCATGCAGGCGCACGGCGTTCGTGACCAGCTGGCCGAGGCGGGGGTCCTTGGACTGCACCGTGACGGGCTGGCCGTGCATCAGCTGGCCACGCAGCCGCTCGAGCTCCATCCCGGCGCCCTCGAGCTCGGCCGAGGCCCGGGCGCCGCGCAGCGCCGACTCCGCGGTCACCTCGGCGGAGCGCCGGCGCAGCACGCGGTGGCCGAGGAGGCCGTCGACCGCCGTACGGGCCTCGGCCAGGGCGTCGGCGACGCCAGGCAGGTCGAGCAGGGCGGCGAACGGGTCGGTCACGCCGGGCAACGCTAGCCGGGGGTCCGACCGGGGCGTGGAGCGAGGACGTCGGGGAACGGGGAGGGGACGCTTGCCGAGCCGACCCGCGCTGGAGCAGGGTCGGAAGATCCACCGAGCCCAGGAGCAGCAGCCGTGACCGACGCCCTCTCCGCCCTGTCGACCGAGACCCGCCGCTTCCCGCCCCCCGAGGACCTGGCGGCGCGCGCCAACGTGGGCGCCGAGGCCTACGAGCAGGCGGACGCAGACCGGCTCGCGTTCTGGGAGGCCCAGGCCGCACGGCTGCAGTGGGACCGCGGCTGGGACCAGGTGCTGGACTGGCGGCCACCGTACGCGACGTGGTTCGTCGGCGGGCAGCTCAACGTGAGTGTCAACTGCCTCGACCGGCACGTCGACGCGGGTCGTGGCGACCGCGTCGCCTACCACTGGGTCGGCGAGCCCGAGGGCGACCGCCAGACCATCACGTACGCCGACCTGCTGCGCCGGGTCTCCCAGGCCGCGCACGCGCTGACTGAACTCGGTGTCGAGCCGGGCGACCGGGTCGCGATCTACCTGCCGATGATCCCGGAGGCGGCGGTAGCCATGCTCGCGTGCGCGCGTGTCGGGGCCACCCACAGTGTGGTCTTCGGCGGCTTCTCGGCCGATGCGCTCGCCGGTCGCATCCAGG
>JBKOVB010000123.1:0-25081 GCA_046723735.1 Actinomycetota bacterium
CCGTGCAGCTGCAGGACGGCGGCTGCGCCGGCGGCGCCCGCTGCGGCGTAGAGGCCGTCCACGGAGGCGATCCCGCTCCCGACGCCGAGCCCCGCCGGGAGCCCTCCGCGCAGGGTCGACCGCACCAGGTACAGCGACATCGGCCCGAGCTGCAGGGCCACGAAGAACCCCAGCCCGAACCCGATCGCCGCGCTGCGCACGCGACCACCCTGAAGGGTTGCCGATGGCCTCGCCAGCGGATTCAGCGCGTGATCGTGACGGTCGTGGTCTCCGTGACCTGCTCGTGGCCGCAGAGCGTCACCTGCACCCGCACGTCGTACCTGCCAGGCCGGGCGTAGCTGTGGCTGTAGGCACGCAGGTCGTCCACCCGAGCGGGGCTCGTCGGGGGGCACGACGGCGCGCCGTAGGCGCGGTCCCGCGCCCCGTCGCCCCACAAGACCTGCCACCCGAACCGCTGGCCGGCTGGTCCCTCGCCGCGCAGCCGCGCGTCCAAGCGCGCCGGGTGGCCGGGTGTGACGTGGAGGTCGAGCGTCAGAACCGACGGCGCAGCCGGCGTGAGGGTGGCAGGCCGGCGCCCCTCGTTCACCGCCGCCCAGCCGGCACCGGCGACGAGCACCAGCGCGGCGGCGAGCGCAGCGTGTCTCCGGCGTCGGAGCACACCGGCCCTGGTGGTGACCCGCTCGAGGCGGTCCTCAGGCTGGGGCGGCACCACTGCGCCAAAAACGTGCAGCTGCGTGCGCAGGGACTGCTCGTCGCGCGAGCTCACGGCACCTCCTCCGTCACCGCAAGGACGTCGAGGCGGCGCAGCCTGGCGAGCGCACGGGACGTCGTGGACTTCACGGTCCCGACCGAGCACCCGAGCTCGTCGGCGACCTGCTGCTCGGAGAGGTCCATGAAGAAGCGCAGCGCCAGCACCGCGCGCTGCCGAGGCGGCAACGTCATGAGGGCCCGGTGCAACCGGTCGCGCTCGTCGACGGCCCGGGCGCCGTCCTCGCGGCCGCTCTCGGGCAGCCGCTCGGTCGGGAGCTCCCCCCGCCAGCGCCGGCGCCACCAGCTCGCGTGCGTGGTCGTCATGACCCGCCGCACGTAGGCCTCGCCCGCCTGCGGGTCCTCCAGCCGGGGCCAGCGCACGTAGGCCCTGGCGAGGGACGCCTGCAGCAGGTCCTCCGCGAGCTGCCAGTCGCGGGTGAGCACGTAGCCGTAGCGCAGCAGCGGCGTGGACCGGGTGCGGACCAGGGCCTCGAACGCCTCGCGCTGGTCCGCCCGCACGTGATCGATGCTGACATGTCGAACCCCTGCTCGCGCCCTCCTCGGGAGGACGGGCGAGCCGGTGCGGGAGGTTGCCTCAGTAGCCTGCTGCGCGTGAAGGTCCTCGTCGTCGGCTCCGGTGCTCGGGAGCACGCGCTCGCTCTCGCTCTGTCGCGCGACCCGGCGGTCACCCGCCTCGTCGTCGCCCCTGGGAACGCCGGTACGGCGGAGCTGGCCGAGACGGTGTCGCTGGACCCGCTCGACGGCCGGGCCGTGGCTGCCGCGGCCGCGGCCTTCGACCTGGTGGTGGTCGGACCCGAGGCGCCGCTCGTGGCCGGCGTCGCGGACGCGGTCCGCGACGCCGGCATCCCCGTGTTCGGCCCGACGGCTGCGGCGGCCCGCATCGAGGGTTCCAAGTCGTTCGCCAAGGACGTCATGGCGGCCGCGGGCGTGCCCACCGCGCAGGCCGACACCTGCACCACCGAGCCGGAGCTCGTGGCTGCGCTGGAGGCCCGCCGACCGCCGTACGTGGTGAAGGCCGACGGGCTGGCCGCGGGCAAGGGCGTGCTGGTGACCGAGGACCGGGACGCGGCGCAGACCTTCGGCAAGGAGGCCCTGGGCGGCGGCGGCCAGGTCGTGGTCGAGGACTACCTCGACGGGCCGGAGGTGTCGCTGTTCGCCCTCACCGACGGCACCTCCGTCGTGCCGCTGCTGCCGGCGCAGGACCACAAGCGGGTCGGCGACGGCGACACCGGGCCCAACACCGGCGGCATGGGCGCCTACGCGCCGCTGCCCTGGCTTCCAGCGGGCACGGTGGCCGACGTGGAGGCCCGCGTCCTGCAGCCGGTCGTGGACGAGATGGCCCGCCGCGGCACACCGTTCAGCGGGCTTCTCTACGCCGGCCTGGCCCTCACCGCGACGGGCCCGCAGGTGGTCGAGTTCAACTGCCGCTTCGGCGATCCCGAGACGCAGGTCGTCCTGGCGCTGCTCGAGACGCCGCTGGCCGCGCTGCTCCACGCGGCGGCGACCGGCAACCTCGCCCACCACCCTGCGCTTGAGTGGTACGACGGGGCTGCCGTGACCGTCGTCGTCGCCGCCGAGGGCTATCCCGGCACGCCGGCCGCGGGCGACACCATCACGATCGGCGCGCTGCCCGAGGGCGTCACCGTGCTGCACGCCGGCACCAAGGAGCACGAGGGGCAGGTCGTCTCGAGCGGCGGTCGCGTGCTGTCGGTCACGGCCACCGGCGGTTCGCTGGAGGAGGCCCGCGCCAAGGCGTACGCCGGGGTCGCCGCCGTCGACATGCGCGGCGGGTTCTCGCGTTCCGATATCGCGGCCCGGGCGGTTCGTGGTGAGATCCACGTGCCGACCCAAGGGAGCCCCCGATGACGCAGGCCATCGACATCGACGACGCGCGTACGGCGCGGGTCGCGATCATCTACTCCAGCCCTGCGGAGCACGACCAGATGGCCCAGGCCGGTGCCCTCCTCGACCGTTTCGGTGTGCAGTACGAGGAGTGCTGCATGTCGCCGCACCGGTCGCCGCGCGCGCTGGCGGAGTGGATGGCCGAGCTCGAGCCGCGCGGCATCGAGGTGGTGATCGCCGGGTCGTCCGGCTCGGCCGCCCTCGCCGGCATCGTGGCGGCGCACGTGGCGATCCCGGTGGTGGGCGTGCCGCTGTCCGGCGGCAGCCTCGACGGGCACGACGCGCTGTTCGGCCTGACCCAGCTGCCGCCGGGCGTACCCGTCGCCGCGGTCGGCATCGACAACGCGCTGAACGCCGCCGTGCTCGCCGTGCAGGTCCTGGCCGTCGGGGACGACGTGCTGCGGCAGCGGCTGTGGCGCTTCAAGGACGACTTCGAGAAGGCCGCGATCCGCTGACCCCTCCTCTCGCGTCGGGCAGTGCTCCGCTGCGAGTGACGCAGGGGGCGGGGCCCGGGGACGGTCTGGGAGAATGGGGCGACCGCCTCGCCGTACCTCTGAAGGAGCACCGCCGTGATCGAGCGCTACACCCTGCCCGAGATGGGTCGGGTCTGGAGCGAGGCTCACAAGTACGAGCTGTGGTGCCACGTCGAGACGCTGGTGCTCGAGGTGCATGCCGCCGCCGGCACGGTCCCGACGGACTCCGTGGAGCCGGTCCGCAACGCCAAGCCGCCGACGCCCGAGGCGGTCGCCGAGATCGAGGCGGTCACCCAGCACGACGTCATCGCGTTCCTGTCGGCCTGGGCTGACAACACCCACCCGCGGGAGGCCGCGGCGTACGTGCACTTCGGGATGACCTCGAGCGATCTGCTTGACACCGCGCTCGCGCTGCAGCTGGTCGAGGCGACCGACATCCTGCTCGAGAAGGCCGACCGGCTCGTCGCCGCGCTGCGCGACCTGGGGCTGGAGCACAAGGACACCCTCAAGGTCGGGCGCACCCACGGCATCCATGCCGAACCGACGACGTTCGGGCACCGCGTGGCCGACCTCGCGTTCGCCATGGCCCGCAGCCGCGACCGGCTGCGGCGCGCACGCGAGTCGGTCGCAGTCGCGAAGATCTCGGGGGCCGTGGGGACCTACTCCAACATCGACCCGGCCGTCGAGCAGGCGGTGGCGCACCGGCTCGGACTGAAGCGGGCCGACGCGGCCACGCAGGTCGTCATCCGTGACGGCATCAGCGAGTGGGTGTCGGCCCTCGCCGTCATCGCCACGGTCTGTGAGGCGTTCGCGCTGGAGGTCCGGCACGGGCAGCGCACAGAGGTCCGCGAGCTGTGGGAGCCGTTCGGCAAGGGGCAGAAGGGCTCCTCAGCCATGCCCCACAAGAAGAACCCCATCGCCAGCGAGCGGATCGCGGGCATGGCCCGGATCGTGCGTGCGGCCGTCGTCCCCGTCATGGAGGGCATCCCGCTGTGGCACGAGCGGGACATCTCCCACTCGAGCACCGAGCGCGTGTTCCTGCCGGACGCGGCGATCGCCACCGACTACCTGCTGCACCTGACGACCCGCCTGGTCACCGGCCTCGTCGTGGACGTGGACCGGATGCGGCACAACCTCGAGTCCTCGGGAGGGCTCATCTACACCTCGACGGTGCTGCTCGAGCTGGTCGAGGGCGGGCTGTCGCGCGAGGACGCCTACGCCTTCACGCAGGCCGCCGCGATGCAGACTTGGGAGACCGGCGAGCCGTTCCGCTCCACGCTGTCGAAGCAGGCGGCCGCCGCGGGCAAGACCCTCGACGAGGCACGCCTCGACGAGGTCTGCCGGCCGGAGCGCTACCTCGAGCGGCTCGCCCCCGTCTTCGAACGGCTCGCCGCCCTGACGTGAGCCACGGCGAGTCGAGGTGACGCGTCGCAAACCGGGCACGACGCTATGGCCCCATGGTTGATCACGTGGTTCTCCACATCGGCACGATGAAGTCGGGCACCACGTTCCTCCAGCACGTGCTGGCGACGCTCCGGCCACGCCTCGAGGCCCTCGGCTGGCGCTACCCGCGAACGTGGGCACAGGGTGACGTCCCCAACCAGCAGCTCGCGTTCTACGGGCTGCTGGGCCTGCGGGTGCCGTGGGTGAGCGCCGTACAGGCGCAGGGGCTGCTCGGCGACGCGCGGCGGTTGCGGCAACAGCTCGCCTCGTGGTCGGGCCCCGTCGTGCTGTCCAGCGAGGCGCTCGCCTCACTGGACGACGAGGGCGTCGAGGCGTGCCTGGCGACCTTCGGGGACACGCCGGTGGAGGTGGTGGTCACCAGCCGCGACCTGGGGCGGGTGCTCCCCTCCTGGTGGCAGCAGTCGGTCCGTGGTGGGGACGCCACGCCGTACGAGACGGTCCTGGAACGGCTGGAGCGTGCCCGCGAGGACGACACCGCCGGTGGCGTGGGAGCCACGTTCTGGCGGAGCTTCCGGCTCGCGCCCATGGTCGGGCGGTGGGTGAAGCGCGTGGGTGCCGAGCAGGTCACCGTCGTGACCGTGCCGTGCGAGGGCGGCCCCTCGGTGCTGTGGCAGCGCTTCCACGCCGCCGCTGGGTTCCCCGAAGGCGTGCCGCTCGAGCCGCCGGCGGTGCCGCGCGACCTGTCCAACGTCGGGCTCACGGCCAGCGAGGCCCTGGTCGTCCGCCCGTTCGTCGAGGGGCTCAACGGCACGGGTGAGTCGCTGCTGCGCCGCAAGGTGCTCGTGCAGACCCTCGTCCGCGACGCGCTGCTCGACCGCGACGACCGCGGCCCTGCTCTGGGTGTCCCGCCTGCTTGGCTCGAGCGGGTCACGACCTGGGCGGAGCAGGACCTGGCCGAGCTGGAGGCCCTCGGCTTGCGCCTCGTGGGTGAGCCCGACGACCTGCTGGTCCGACCCGAGCGGGTCGTCCACCCCGAGCCGAGCGTTCACCACGTGGCGGATGCCGGCGCGGCGCTCGCGCTCGCGACGGTCCGCGCACACCCCACCCGCCCTCACTTCGCCCTACGTCGCCTCGCGCAGCTGCGTCGCCGGGTCGTCCGGGCGCTGCGCCGCGACCCCACCGGAGCCGACAGATGACCCTTCCGCTTCCCCTCGTCCACTCGGGCAAGGTCCGTGACGTCTACGCCGTCGGTGACGACCGGCTGCTCCTGGTCGCCTCAGACCGGCTCAGCGCGTACGACGTGGTGCTGCCGACACCGATCCCCGACAAGGGCGCGGTGCTGACCGGACTGTCCCTGTGGTGGTTCGAGCAGCTCGCCGACGTGGTGCCCAACCACGTGGTCACGGCCGACGTGGTGGGCGCGCTGGGTCCTGGTTTCGCCTCGGTACGCGGTCGTGCGGTCGTCGTGGACCGGCTCGACATGGTGGCCGTGGAGTGCGTGGCGCGCGGGTATCTCACCGGGGGCGGTCTCCAGGACTACCTGGCCACCGGGGTCGTGAGCGGGGTCCCGCTGCCCGCTGGGCTGGTGGACGGTTCGCAGCTGCCGGCGCCGATCTTCACGCCCTCGACCAAGGCGGCCGTCGGGGAGCATGACGAGCCGATCTCCTTCGAACGGGTCGTGGAGCTGGTGGGAGCGGCGCTCGCGGAGGAGCTGCGCGACGTGACGCTGCGGGTGTACGCCCGCGGCCACGAGGTCGCCCGGCAGGCGGGCATCATCCTGGCCGACACCAAGATCGAGCTCGGGCACCGAGGGGGCGAGCTCGTGCTCGGCGACGAGGTGCTCACCCCGGACTCGTCCCGGTTCTGGCCGGCGGCGTCGTGGTCCCCGGGGCGGCCGCAGCCGTCGTACGACAAGCAGTACGTGCGCGACTGGCTCACGACCGCCGGTTGGGACAAGAAGGCGCCGGGCCCGGAGCTACCGGCCGAAGTGGTGGAGCAGACCCGCGCCAAGTACGTCGAGGCCTACGAGCGGCTCACCGGCTCGAGCTTCGACACCTATCTCCGCGACGCCTGACCCCTTCGTCCCTCGCCCCCTCCGCCGTACCCTCCCCTCTTCGACGATCATGGAGTTGTGGTCCGCTCGCTGAGCGTGGGGCCCGGACCACAAGTGCATGATCGCCAGAAGATGGGGCCATCTGTGGAGCAGTTCGCAGCTGTGGATGACCCGACTGGCCGGAGCGCGCAGCCGCTCAGGCTTCGGCCGTGGTTCGCACCAGGTCTGAGCTTTTGCAGCATCTCGGTGGGCTGCGTGCCTACCGGCGCGCCCTCGCCGTCGGGAGCTGGAAGAGGGTGCTGCGTGGCGCCTACGTCGCCGGCGACACCGAGATCACGTTGGCCGTGAAGGCCGAGGCGCTCGGCAGGGTGCTGCCGGAGCACGCGGTCGTCTCGGACCGGTGCCTGCTGTGGCTGCTCGGTGTCGACGTGCTGCCTCTCGGTGCGGTGGTGCCAGAGTGCGTCGTCCCGCGGCTGGCCGTCGTACCCCGCCGTACCGGCATCACCGCGCGCGAGGCAGCTCTCCCCCCCGGGGACGTCGGCGTGCTCGTCGGCTCGGGGCTGCGTGCGCTGCGACCGGCTCGCGCGGTAGTCGATCTCATGCGCCGCCTCGACCTGGTCGAAGCGGTCGTCGTCGCCGACGCCGTGCTGCGCGAACGCCTGTGCTCGCGCGCCGAGCTGCAGGAGGAGCTGGGCTGCCACGTCGGGCTGCGAGGGGTGGTGCAGGCGCGGCGGGTGCTCGACCTGGCGGACCGACGGTCCGAGTCGCCGCCCGAGTCCCGGCTGCGCATCTTTCTCCAGCTGGGTGGCCTCACTGCGGTCCCGCAGTACGAGGTGCGCATGCCCGCGGGACGGTTCCGTCTCGACCTCGCCTTCCCCGAGCTCAAGGTCGCCGTCGAGTACGACGGGCGCGAGGTGCACGAACGAGCTGATGTCTTCGCGCAGGACCGACGGCGCCAGAACGCGCTGGTCGCCGACGGGTGGGTGGTGCTGCGCTTCACTGCAGCGGACCTGCGCAAGGACCGTCGCGCGGCTACGGTCGAGAGCGTGCGGGCCGCGGTGCTCGCTCAGGCGAGGCGGACGGCGTAGTCCTCGATCACCGGGTTGGCGAGCAGCGTGTCCGCGATCTTCGTGGCCTGCTCCAGCGCCGCCTGGGGAGACTCCGCCTCGAGGGCCAGCTCCACGTGCCGACCGATGCGCAGGCTCGTGGGGGCGCCGAAACCGAGGTGCGGTAGAGCATTCGCGACGGCCTGGCCCTGGGGGTCGAGGATCTCGGGCTTGAGCATGACGTCGACGGCGATCTGGTGCACGGCCACTCGACAAGCCTACCGAGCCCGGGGCCGGGCCCCGTACCGGCGCGATCATGGAGTTGTGGTCCACCTGCCACGCTCAGCGTCTGGACCACAACTCCATGATCGGCAGGACTGGGGGGCCGGGGACCGGCGCACCCCACGGGTAGGCTTGCGTGGGTGAAGATCGGCGTCGTCACGTTCCCCGGCAGCCTCGACGACCGCGACGCACAGCGCGCCGCCCGCCTGGCGGGCGCCACCGCCGTACCGCTCTGGCACGCCGACCCGGACCTGCACGGTGTCGACGCCGTCGTCCTCCCCGGCGGCTTCTCGTACGGCGACTATCTGCGCTGCGGGGCCATCGCGCGCTTCGCCGACGTGATGTCGAGCATCAAGGACGCGGCCCAGGGCGGCATGCCGGTGCTCGGCATCTGCAACGGCTTCCAGGTCCTGTGCGAGAGCCACCTGCTCCCCGGGGCGCTGACCCGCAACCAGCACCTGCACTTCGTCCACCGCGACCAGCAGCTGCGGATCGCCAGCAACCGTACGGCGTGGACCAGCGGCTACGAGCAGGACCAGGTCATCACGATCCCGGTCAAGAACGGCGAAGGCTGTTTCGTCGCGGACGAGAAGACCCTCGACGCGCTGGAGCAAGAGGGCCGGGTCGTCGCCTACTACGAGAACGGCAACCCCAACGGGAGCCTCCGCGACATCGCGGGCATCACGAACGAGCGGGGCAACGTCGTCGGCCTCATGCCGCACCCCGAGCACGCGGTCGAGGACCTCACCGGCCCCGGCACCGACGGCCTCACCTTCTTCACCAGCGTTCTCAAGGAACTCGTCAAGTGATCGACACCGTCAAGAACGCCCAGGCCACGCCCGACGAGGTCCAGCCGTACGCCGAGCTCGGTCTGAAGGACGACGAGTACGCCCGCATCAAGGAGGTCCTGGGCCGCCGCCCGACCCAGTCCGAGCTGGCGATGTACTCGATCATGTGGAGCGAGCACTGCTCCTACAAGAGCTCCAAGATCTACTTCGCGCGACACTTCAGCAAGATCCCCAAGGGTGACCGCATGCTCGTCGGCATGGGCGAGAACGCCGGCGTCGTCGACGTCGGGGAGGGCCTCGCCGTCACGTTCAAGGTCGAGAGCCACAACCACCCGAGCTACGTCGAGCCCTACCAGGGCGCCGCCACCGGCATCGGCGGCATCGTCCGCGACATCCTCACCATGGGTGCCCGGCCGGTTCTGGTCATGGACCCGCTGCGGTTCGGCGACGCCGACCACCCCGACACCAAGCGCGTGTTCCCGGGTGTGGTCGCCGGCATCGGCGGCTACGGCAACTGCCTGGGCCTGCCCAACGTCGGCGGCGAGGTCGTGTTCGACCCGAGCTACCAGGGCAACCCGCTCGTGAACGCGCTCTGCCTCGGTGTCGTCCCCACCGACCGCATCCAGCTGTCCGCCGCCAAGGGCGTCGGCAACGTCGTGGTGCTGCTCGGGGCGAAGACCGGCCGCGACGGCATCGGCGGCGTCTCCGTCCTCGCGTCCGCCACCTTCGAGGAGGACGGCCCGACCAACCGCCCGGCGGTCCAGGTGGGCGACCCGTTCGAGGAGAAGCTGCTCATCGAGTCGTGCATCGAGATGTACGACGAGAAGCTGATTGACGGCATCCAGGACCTCGGCGGCGCGGGCCTGACCTGCGCCCTCACGGAGACCAGCGCCGCGGGGAAGAGCGGCATGCGGGCCCACCTGGACCGGGTCCCGCTGCGCGAGGCGAGCATGGAGCCGCACGAGGTGCTGGCCAGCGAGTCGCAGGAGCGCATGCTCGCGATCGTCACGCCCGCCAACCTCCCGAGAGTGCTTGAGATCGCGGAGAAGTGGGGCGTGCTCGCCACCGCGATCGGGGAGGTCGTCGAGGGCGACCGGCTCGAGATCCTCTGGAACGGCGAGGTCGTCGTCGACGTCCCGCCGGGCTCGCTCGCCGACGACGGCCCGGTCTACGAGCGCCCGACGCAGCGGCCCGCGGACCTGGACGCCCTGCGGGGGAAGGACCTCCCGCCGTACCCGGAGGCGACGAAGGAGCTGCTGCTCCAGATGGTCGCCAGCCCCAACCTGTGCAGCCGGCGCTGGGTGACCGAGCAGTACGACCGGATCGTGCTCGGCAACACGGTGCTTGCCGCCCCCGAGGACGCCGGCGTCGTCCGGCTGTCGGAGGAGACCGGCCTCGGTGTCGCCCTCGCGACCGACGGCAACGGCCGGTACTGCCGGCTCGACCCCTACACGGGCGCGCAGCTCGCGCTCGCCGAGGCTTACCGCAACGTCGCCGCCACCGGGGCCGTCCCGGTCGCGGTCACCGACTGCCTCAACTTCGGCTCGCCCGAGGACCCCGAGGTGATGTGGCAGTTCGCCGAGGCCACCCGTGGCCTTGCGGACGCGTGCACCTTCCTGCAGACGCCCGTGACCGGCGGCAACGTGAGCTTCTACAACTCCACCGCCGGCACGCCGATCAACCCCACCCCGGTCGTCGGTGTGCTGGGCCTGTTCGACGACGTCAGCCGCCGCACGCCGATGGGCTTCCAGGCCGAGGGCGAGGTGCTGCTGCTGCTCGGCGAGACCAAGGACGAGCTCGGGGGCTCCGAGTGGGCCTGGGCGATGCACCGCCACCTCGGCGGCCGGCCCCCCCACGTCGACCTGGACCGCGAGAAGGTGCTCGCCGAGGTCCTCGTCAGCGGCTCCCGTGACGGCATGCTCTCCAGCGCCCACGACCTCTCCGACGGGGGGCTGGCACAGGCGCTGGTGGAGTCGGCGCTCGCCAAGAACGTCGGCGCCCGCGTCGTGCTGCCCGAGGGCTTGAGCCCGTTCGTGCAGCTGTTCA
This sequence comes from Actinomycetota bacterium, assembly GCA_046723735.1. GTDB lineage: Bacteria > Actinomycetota > Actinomycetes > Mycobacteriales > SCTD01 > RYN-111. The sequence continues at coordinate 10,766 of JBKOVB010000123.1, forward strand.
GCGAGTCGGCCGGGCGCGCGCTGGTGACCGTCCCACGCTCCGAGGAGCTGCGCTTCACGGAGATGTGCAACGCCCGCGGCCTGCCCTGCACCCGCATCGGCGTGACTGACGGAGCCGCGATCGAGGTGCAGGACGTCCTCACAGTCGCCCTCGAGGAGCTGCGCGAGGCGCACGAGTCGACCCTGCCCAACCTGTTCGGCCCGCTCGCCGGCGCCTCGGCGGCCCTGCCGGCGGGTCCCGCGCTGCGTGCCTGACGACGTCGAGGAGCTGGTACGCCGGGCCCGTGCCCTCCTCGACCCGCCGGCGCCCACCGGCGCTGAGCTCAAGGACGTGGTGAAGGCGCTGGCCAAGGCGTTCGCCACCGCGCATCCCGGCCGGTCCGTGGAGGTCCGCATCCCGCCGTACACCGCAGTGCAGTGCGTCGCGGGGCCACGGCACACCCGCGGCACGCCGCCCAACGTCGTGGAGACGGACCCAGCGACGTGGCTGGCCCTGTGCACGGGGACGCTGGCGTGGGCCGTCGCGGTGCGGGACGGGCGGGTGCGCGCCAGCGGTGAGCGGTCCGACCTGTCCGGTTTCCTCCCGCTCGTCGGGTGAGTTATGCACATCACGTGTCGGGCGCATGACAGAAGGTCTTGCCATCTGCTATCGGGTCTGGCTACCGTCTGTGACGAAGTTACCCACGCAGCGTCACTGCTGCACTGGGGGGGAAGCGTCGATCCGGGGTCGCCCCACCGACTCCTACGGGAGCACGGAGACGATTCGGCCGCCTAGCGGCCCCGGGGAGCGAGTGGCGAGACCGACCCGTCCATGGATTTGGACGGAGACCACGTCATGGCAGCTCGGCTCAGCGCCCAGCAGACCCGCGTCGCCCGCGGAGCCGGTACCACCGCCCTTGCACTCGTGCTCGGCGTCGGTCCCGTCTTCGCGCTCATGCCCGGCGCCGGCGCCACGCCCGGAAACGGCAACCCCAACGCCAACGGCAACGCCGGCTCGGACACCACGAGCGGTCCGACCAACGGTCGGGGCACGATCACGGTGCACGATGCCGCGACCGACCTCGAGGTGCAGGCGAACAACCCGAAGGTCTGCACGTTCCGGCTCGTTGCGGACGGCTACGACGCGTCGAAGACGACGTTCAGCTACGACTTCGAGAACAAGACCACGAACGCCCTGCACCTGTACCCGGGCGTCATCAACCTCACCGGCGGTCACGGCCAGACCGACGTCCTGAGCCTGGCGGAGGGTCAGTACAAGCCGCACGGTGCCGGCGCGGACGAGAACGGCCAGGACAACTTCAAGGTCTTCAAGGTCGACTGCGCGCCCGAGCCGACGGCCACGCCGACCGTGACGCCGACGCAGGACCCGACCCAGGACCCCACCCAGGACCCGACCCAGGACCCCACGGTGGAGCCGACCGTCGACCCCACGCAGGACCCGACGCAGGACCCCACGGTGGAGCCGACCGTCGACCCCACGCAGGACCCGACCCAGGACCCCACGGTCGAGCCGACCGTCGACCCGACGGACGAGCCCACCGACACGCCGACGGACGAGCCCACCGACCCCACCGGGGGCGGCGGCACCATTGACGAGGGCACCTCGGGTGGCGGCGAGATCACCGGTGGTGGCGGCACCGTCGTCCTGACCCCGGCGATCCCGGTCACGGGTGGCGGCGGCCGCACGCTGCCCTTCACCGGGCGCAACACCGGCGTGCTGGCGGCCTGGGGCCTGACGTCCCTGGCTGCCGGGGTCGGTCTGGTCTTCGCCGGCCGCCGCCGCACGGCCGAGTAGTCGCCGCACCCAGCGCACGGACGGAGGACCGGTCCCCTCGGGGGAGGGACCGGTCCTCCGGCGCGTCCGGCCCCTGTCGCGCCACCGGAAGCCGAGGGGCGGCGCCGGTACACTGGACGTGCCGCTTCCCTCCCCCGCGCAACAGGAGATCTGGGTGCCGTCGATCGAGGAGATCGAGAAGCCGATCGGTGAGGAGTGCGGCGTCTTTGGCGTCTGGGCGCCGGGTGAAGACGTCGCAAAGCTCACGTACTACGGGCTCTACGCGCTCCAGCACCGTGGCCAGGAGGCCGCCGGCATGGCCGTCAGCGACGGCGCCGCGACCGTGGTCTACAAGGAGCTCGGCCTGGTCGCCCAGGTCTTCGACGAGGCGATCCTCGGCACCATGAAGGGTCACCTCGCGATCGGGCACACCCGGTACAGCACCACCGGGTCGTGTACGTGGGAGAACGCCCAGCCGTCGTTCCGCACGCTGCCCACAGGCGGCAGCCTGGCGCTCGGCCACAACGGCAACCTGACCAACACCAGCGAGCTGGCCGCGCGGGTCGCCGAGCTCGGCCCCCGGCGCGACGCGATGGGTGCCACCAACGACTCCGACCTGATCACGGCGCTGCTCGCCGCGACCGCCGACACCTCGCTCGAGGAGGCGGCCCGCCGGATCCTGCCGACGCTGCGCGGCGCCTTCAGCCTCACCTTCATGGACGAGCACACGCTCTACGCCGCCCGTGACCCCTACGGCATCCGCCCGCTCGTGCTCGGCAAGCTCGAGCGCGGCTGGGTCGTCGCGAGCGAGACCGCCGCGCTCGACATCGTCGGCGCCACGATGGTGCGCGAGATCGAGCCCGGCGAGCTGCTGGCCATCGACGAGCACGGGCCGCGCCCGAGCCGCTTCGCCGACGCATCGCCCAAGGGATGCCTGTTCGAGTACGTCTACCTGGCCCGTCCCGACACGACCATCGCGGGGCAGTCGGTCTACACCACGCGTGTGCAGGTGGGCCGCACGCTCGCCTTCGAGGCGCCCGTCGACGCCGACCTCGTCATCCCCGTGCCCGAGTCCGGCACGCCGGCGGCGATCGGGTACGCCGAGCAGAGCGGCATCCCGTACGGCCAGGGTCTGGTGAAGAACGCCTACGTGGGCCGCACGTTCATCCAGCCCTCGCAAACGATCCGGCAGCTCGGGATCCGGCTCAAGCTCAACCCGCTGCGCGAGGTCATCAAGGGCAAGCGCCTGGTCGTCGTCGACGACTCCATCGTGCGCGGCAACACCCAGCGGGCACTGGTGCGGATGCTGCGCGAGGCAGGCGCGCGGGAGGTGCACGTCCGCATCTCGTCCCCGCCGGTGACCGACCCGTGCTTCTACGGCATCGACTTCGCCAGCAAGGGCGAGCTCATCGCGAGCGGCCTGTCGGTGGAGGAGATCCGGGCCTCAATCGGTGCCGACTCGCTCGCCTTCGTGTCGCTCGACGGGCTCACCGCGGCGACCGCGCAGCCGGCCGATCGGCTGTGCCGCGCGTGCTTCACCGGCGACTACCCGATCCCGCTGCCGGACCAGGACCTCATCGGCAAGCACGTGCTCGAGGGCCTGAACCGCAGCGCCAGCGGCGACCCCGGTGGCAGCCACCTCGGGGAGGCTCTCGTCGGGGGCCACGGCGGCGGCGACGCCCTGAGCCGCCCGTGACCGCGCTCGGCCCCCGTGAGCTGACCCACCAGGAGGACGTGATGGCGTCGTCGTACGCCGCTGCCGGCGTCGACATCGAGGCGGGTGACCGGGCCGTCGAGCTGATGAAGAGCAAGGTTGCCCGTGCCGGCCGGCCGGAGGTCGTGGGCGGCCTCGGCGGCTTCGCCGGGTTGTTCCGGCTGGACCTGTCGAAGTACCGCCAGCCGCTGCTCGCCAGCAGCACGGACGGCGTCGGCACCAAGCTGGCGATCGCCCAGGCGCTCGACAAGCACGACACCGTGGGCATCGACCTGGTCGGCATGGTCGTCGACGACCTCGTCGTGTGCGGCGCGGAGCCCCTGTTCATGCAGGACTACGTCGCCGTCGGCAAGGTCGTGCCCGAGCGCGTCGCGGACATCGTCGGCGGCATCGCTGCCGGTTGCGAGCTGGCCGGCTGCGCCCTGGTCGGCGGGGAGACCGCCGAGCACCCGGGGATGATGGCCGACGACCACTACGACATCGCGGGCACCGGCGTGGGCGTCGTCGAGTCGGACGCCGTGCTGGGCGCCGACCGGATGGCCGAGGGCGACGTCGTCGTGGCGATGGCCTCGTCGGGCGTGCACTCCAACGGCTTCTCGCTCGTCCGGCACGTGCTGCTGAAGCAGGCCGGCATGGCGCTCGAGGCGCACGTCGACGAGCTCGGGACCACCCTCGGGGAGGCGCTCCTGACGCCGACGCGGATCTACGCGAAGGACTGCCTCGCCGTGATCGCGGAGACCGACGTCCGCGGTTTCGCGCACGTGACCGGGGGCGGTCTTGCCGCCAACCTGGCCCGCGTCCTCCCGCACCACCTGACCGCCCGGCTCGACCGCGGCACGTGGACGCCGCCACCGGTCTTCGACCTGGTGCAGCGCACCGGACGGGTCGAGCAGCAGGAGATGGAGCGCACCTTCAACATGGGCGTGGGCATGGTGGCCGTCGTGCCCGCCGCCGACGTCGACCGCACGCTGGCGCTGCTCACCGCGCGGCACCTCGACGCCTGGGTGCTCGGCGAGCTCGTGGCCGGCGACGGCAGCGCGGTCCTCGAGGGCAGCCAGCCCTAGCAGGATCGAGGGCTACAGGTGGATCGAGCCCTTCGCGACGGCCAGCACGAGCCCGATCCCGGCGACGGCGACCCCACCCGACAGCGCGCTGCGGCGAGACAGCCCGGCGAGCCGACGGGCCACGAAGCCGTAGTAGAACAGCAGCGCGATCGTGGCTGCCTTGGCCAGGAAGAAGCCGAGCGAGTCTGAGATGGTCCCGAGGCCCGCAAGCACGAGGAAGGTCAGCGGCACCTCAGCGGCCAGGGTGACGTCCCGGAGGTCGCGCAGGGCGTCGAGGCGCTCGTCCTTCGTGAGCCGGCGCTGCAGCGAGATCTCCTGCGCGACGACGTCCGCGTAGGTCTCCATGCCGAGCAGCACGGCCACCGTGCCGGCGAGCACGGCGGCGGCCTCGAACGGGTGCGGCTGGTGCGTGTCGGCAGTGACGAGCACGGCCAGCACGATGATCGCGCCGTAGAGGTGCCTCGAGGCGGCGCGGGCTCCGGGCCGTCGATGCCGGCGCAGGTACCGCTCGGCGAGCCATCGCCGTACCCCGCCCTCACGGTGCGGTGCGGTGGTCATCGGCTCCCCCCGGTCAGGAACGACGAAGGGCGGCCCCGCAGGTGCGGGCCGCCCTTGCCACGTGGACGCGAGGACTAGTCCTCGTCGTCCTCGTCCTCCTCGTCGTCACCGTAGGCGTAGGTGTCCTCGAGGTCGTCGTCGACGTCCTCGGTGCGGGTGGACAGCCCCCCGGCGCCTTGCGCCGCGAGCTCCCGGCGCAGCGCCTCGGGGTCGAGCGAGCCGGTGCTGTACTTCAGCTCGCGTGCCACCTTGGTCTGCTTGGCCTTGGCACGGCCGCGCCCCATTGGCTCGACCCCCTCGAGGAATGCTGGATCCGGCAGTGTGGGTCACCAGTCTACAGAGTCCCGCCGGTCCCGACACGCTCGGCGTCGAGTGACGTGCGCCGCCAGGCAGGACTCCGTGCCCGGTACGGCGAAGTCTCGCACCGACGCACCCAGCGACTCCAGGAGCAATGCATGAACGCTCGACTCGTCCTAGCCCCTGCCCTGGTCGGCGTGCTGGTCGCCGGCGTCGCCGGCGCGCAGGCCGCGCCGCCCACGCTCGACGGCAGGAAGGTCAAGACGCTCAAGGCGACCTACACCCCCGCGTCGCAGGATCACGACGCGGACCAGGTCACCGAGTTCGTCGCGTCCTTGAACGAGGTCCTGCCCGCGCCCCTGCCGGTGACCGCCGCGGACCGCATGGCCTGCAAGCCCCCGCGCTGCGGCCGGCTGGAGTTCGTCTACAAGCCCGCGAAGGGCGTGCGGGGCGGCCTGGCCGTGCAGACCAGCTGGTCGACCCCGGGCACCGACGTGGACCTCTACCTCGTCGAGATCGCCAAGGACGGCACGGCCTCCGACCTCCAGCACTGCGGCGCCTCGGCCGGCACCTCGGAGAAGTTCTTCGTCGCGGGCAGCAGCCTCAAGCCCGGGAAGAAGTACGCCGTGATCACCGACTTCTACCGGGTGGCGAGCGACACGGTCACGACGCAGGTGACGTTCCCCGGCACGGTGAGCACCAAGAGCACCGCGCCGGCCCAGGTGGACGCGGTCGTGCCTGTCAACTGCGGGCTGTAGCAGGGCTCACACCCGGCCCGGCACCAGCACCGTCCGGAGCCGCCCTACGTCGGCCATCCGCCGCTCCGCGAGCCGGTCGGCGGCCACCGCGGGGGGCACGCCCTCAGCGTCGGCGAGGCGGAACACGTCGAGCGCGGTGTCGAAGATGTGCGCGGCCTTGGCCCTCGCACGCTCGAACGAGAACCCGGTGTCGTGGAAGTGCACCGCCTCGTCCGCGACCTGGATGAGGCCGCCGGCGTTCGCCACGTAGTCCGGTGTGTAGAGCACCCCGCGGTCCGCCAGGACCTTCTCCACGCCGGGGTGCGCCAGCTGGTTGTTCGCGGCGCCGCAGACGACCGTCGCCTTCAGCTGCGGCACGAGGTCGTCGTCCAGCGACCCGCCCAGCGCACAGGGGGCGTAGACGTCCACCCCCAGCCGCGGGAGCTCCGCCACCGAGACGGTCCGCACCTGCGGGAAGGCCTCCGTCACCCGTCGTACGGCGGTCTCGTCGACGTCGCTGACGACCACGTCGGCGCCGTCCTCGACGAGGTGCTCCACGAGGTGGTGCCCGACCTTGCCGACGCCCTCGACGGCCACCCGCCGCCCCGCCAGCGACGGCGCGCCCCAGGCGTGCTGCGCGGCCGCGCGCATGGCCTGGAACACGCCGTACGCCGTGAGCACGGCGCTGTCGCCGGCGCCGCCGTTCTCGGGCGAGCGACCGGTCACGTAGCGGGTCTCGCGGGCGACGACGTCCATGTCCTTGACGTAGGTGCCGACGTCGCACGCCGTGATGTAGCGCCCGGCGAGGGACTCGACCATCCGACCGTAGGCGCGCAACAGCGGCTCGCTCTTGAGCGTCGTCGGGTCACCGAGGATCACGGCCTTGCCCCCACCGAGGTCGACGCCGGCGCAGGCGGCCTTGTAGGCCATCGCGCGGCTGAGGTTGAGCACGTCGGTGAGCGCGGCCGCCTCGTCGGCGTAGGGGTAGAAGCGGGTGCCGCCCAGAGCGGGGCCGAGCGCGGTGGAGTAGATGGCGATGATCGCCCGGAGCCCGCTCTGCGGGTCCTGACAGAACACGACCTGCTCGTGCCCTGCGTCCTTCAGGTGGTCGGTGCGGTCGAAGACGCCCATGTGCGAGTCGCTTTCGTCGTGGCGGGCCGCTGGGGTTGCCAGTGGGCCGGTGCCGTCTCGCGGGGGTGGTGTGCCCCGTCACAGCCAGACTATCGGCCGGCGCCGAGGCGGTCCTGAGGTCGTCCGGGACGGGGCGCCGGCCGGGCCGTGCGACGATGCGTGGGTGACGGTCTTCGCCGCGAGCCTGCGGGTGTACGAGCCGTTGGCGGCGTTCGAGGGTGCGGAGCGGGAGCACTGGGACAGGTACGCTCGCGACGGGGACCGGTTGCCCCCCGTGGCGCTGGGCGCCCTCGAGCGAGCCGCGGTCACGGCCGCGCTCGTGCACCGGCGGCTCCCCGTCGTGGGCGACCACGCCCACGTGCTCGACGTCGACGGCGTCACCTTCATCAGCCCGTGGCGCACCGCCGTGCGGGCCCAGGAGGCACTGCTGGACTTCTGCGCCGAGCTGCCCGACGTCGTGGCCGACGCGTTCGTCCCCCGGCCCCTCGTCGAGCAGGCCGAGGTGGAGCTCGACCGGTACCGAGCGGACCACGGCAGCACCACGACCCACATCCGGACCAGCACGTGGCAGGTGCCGCTGCGGTGGTTCGTGCTGGTCGACGCCGAGGAGCGCGAGGTCAGCCTGGGCGAGCCGTGGGAGGCGAACGGGACGGTGCTGGGCCGTCGTACCGGCCGGGCGCTCGTCTACCGCACGCCGATGTCACGGGCCCGGCGCCGGGTGGCGCGGGCGCTGTCGGTGCTGCGCTCCGCCGTGCCGGACGACGGGGTGCAGCAGGGGATCGCCGATCTCGGGCGCTGGCTGGAGGAGTTCCACCCGCGTTCGCTGGTGGAGCTCGACTACGGCGGGCTCGTTCACCTTCTGGACGACGCAGAGCTGGCGCAGGACGAGTCGGCGCGCGACATGGCGCACGCCCTGGACCGGCTCGCGGCCGGCGACGCCGCGGAGGCCGCCGCCGCGTACAGTCGGATGACTGCCCGGATGAGGGCGTTGCAGGCCGTGGAGAGCGCGAACTGACGGAGTGTGCGAGAGGTGACTCCTGTCCGTGATGACCGCGAGGGGTGACTAGTCCGAAGATGGCCCGCTCGTGCCATACCGGACAAGGTGGGCATCGGGCACCGTCTCAGGCGGAGCGGGCGGACATCCCGGTGCGCCCCTCCCGAGAGGAACGGACCCGATGAACACCCGCACCCACGACGCTGAGGCCCTGCTGACCCCCGCCGAGGTGGCGTCGCTGTTCCGCGTGGACCCCAAGACGGTCACCCGCTGGGCGAAGAGCGGCAAGCTGACCTCGATCCGCACGCTGGGCGGCCACCGCCGCTACCGCGAGGCGGAGGTCCGTGCGTTGCTCGCCGGCATCCCTCAGCCGCGCCAGAGCTAGTCCCGGCGCGTCCGCCACGGGCGCGCACCGCTGCACCTTGTCGATGACGGCGCCGTGCCTGCTTCCCCGAGTCGCGGCGTCGTCGTCACGCCGGGTAGATCTTGCCGCCCTGCACCTTCACCGGGAAGGGCTCGAGCGGGCGCGTGGCCGGCCCGTTGTCGACCTCCCCGGTGCTCGGGTCGAACGCCGAGCCGTGGCAGGGGCACAGCAGCCGTTGGCCGCGCCGGTCGACCTGGCACCCCTGGTGCGTGCACGTCGCGTCGAACGCGACCGCGGTCTGCGCACCCGTCCGGGTGACGATCACCGTGCTGCCCTCGACGTCGACGCGTGCGGACGCGCCGGTGTCCAGGTCCTGAAGGGTCAGCAGCGAGCCGTCAGAAGCCTGCTTCCGCTCCGAGGAGCCGCTCGCGGTGCAGGCCGCGGCCAGCAGGAGAGCTCCCCCGCCCAGCGCCGAGCGGCGTGTGAGGAGATGGTCCACGAGGTGCTCCCGTGCGGAGGGCGGGGCCGAGGCGCTTGATCGCGAGGCGCAGTGCCCCTCGCAGGTCGGGTCATCGTACGTCGCGCGGCCCTAGGAGCGTGGTGACACGGGCTGCCGCCGGATGCGTGGAGGGACGCGTGGCATGCCTCGTGACTGGCTTCCCCCCGGCTGCGCGGCGGTGCGCACGAGCTCGGGATCGACCGCACCGAGCAACGTGCCGTCGGCCCGGGTGACGAGCACTCGCGGCAGAGGGTGCTGGTCGAGGTAGGCCGCCATCTCCCCTGCACCGACGTGCGGCCGGAACGTGCTGGGGGCCGGATGCATCACGATCGCGACCGGCACGTCGAGGTCGGGCTCGTCCCTGGACGCGACGCCGAGGAGGACGTCGTCGCCGTCGACCACGTAGGCGACCTCGGCGGCACCGAGCTCGGACCGCACGGGGGACCAGGGGTCGTCCGGGGCGCACCGCCGCAGCGCGGTGTCGGCCAGGGCGCCGAGGCGCACCTCATGGCCGTCCTGGGGCTCGGTCGGCAGTGCCGCGGCCAACCAGCTCACCTTGCCGCCGACCAGGTCGAAGACGCGGGTAAAGCCGAGCCGGCGCAGGTGAGCTGCCGCGCGCGGGCTGAGATCGCACTCGCTGTCGTAGCAGTAGACGAGGACCGGCCGTTCCGGGTCGAGGCGCTGGCGCGCCTGGGACGGGAGCTCCGACAGCGGCAGGCTGAGCGCGCCGGGCAGGTGCTCCTCCTCGTACTCGGCCGCAGGCAGCACCTCGACGAGCTGCGCCCCCTCCGCGATCAAGCGCTGCGCGTGCTCCAGGCCGACGCGGCCTGCGCTCATCCCGCCTGCTGGCGGCTGGCCTGGAGGATGTTCTCGGCGACCTCCTGGGGGGTGATGCCTGCCGCCTCGGCGGCCTGCTCCACGTCACGCCACACGATGTTTCGCTCGTCGCCCATCTGGTCCTCAGGCTTGCCGCAGCCACAGCTGGCGCACATGGGAGTCCTCCTCCTCGATCCTTCCGAAGAGGGCATGTACCCGGGCACCATCGGGTGAACCGAGCTCGTTGGGCGCCTGCGGCGCACATGGCGCTCGCAGGAGGCCGGATCGGCTTTCGACCAGCTCGAGCCGGGGCGTGCCCGCGATTCGTGGGCGGCAGCCTCTGGACAAGCGGGCCCGGGCAGGTCTGGACTGACAACACATGCGCAGGAGACGCCATGCCCCGACCCCGGTGCCGGTGACGAACCGGAGGCTGTGCCCATGGGGGACCGGCGCCCGCATGGGCGATGTTGCCCATAGGCCGGAGTCGGCGGGATGAGCCCGGCCGACCAGGCGCCGCTGGACGTGCTGGTGATCGGAGGCGGGCAGGCCGGCTTGGCGATGGGCCACCAACTGGCGCAGCGTCGGCAACGCTTCGAGATCGTCGACGCCGGCGCGGAGATCGGCGCGGTGTGGCGGTCCCGCTGGGACTCTCTGCAGCTGTTCACCCCCGCCAGGTTTGACAGCCTGCCCGGCCTGCCCTTCCCCGCCCCGCCCGACAGCTATCCGGGCAAGGACACCGTGGCCGACTACCTGCAGGAGTACGCCGCCCGCTTCGACCTGCCAGTGCGGCTCAACACGCGTGTCACGTCGCTGACCCGCAGCAACGACATCTATGTCGCGAAGGCCGCCGGGGACCAGGAGCTGGAGGCGCGGCAGGTGGTGGTTGCCACCGGCCCGTTCCATCTGCCGGTCGTGCCGCCGATGGCGCAGAGGCTGGATCCGTCCGTGCAGCAGCTGCACAGCGTGGACTACCGCCGGCCAGCCGACGTGCCGGCGGGGCGGGTGCTGGTGGTCGGGGCGGCGAACACGGGCTGCCAGATCGCCGAGGAGCTCGCCGCCAGCCGGGCCGTGGAGTTGTCGATCGGCCGCCGGCTGCCGACCGTCCCGCAGCGGCCGCTGGGCCGCGACCTCTGGTGGTGGCTCAGCCTGCTGCGGGCCGACCGGGTCACGGTTGACTCCCGGATAGGGCAGCGGTTGTCCAGCCGCGAACTCGTGATTGGTGCGGGCCCGCGCAGGCTGGCCCACCGCCACGGCATCCGGCTCCGGCCTCGGGTGATTGCGGCCGACCGGACGGTCACTTTTGCCGACGACACCACCGGCGAGTACGACGTCGTGGTCTGGGCCACCGGGTTCACCCCCGACCACTCCTGGATCCATGTGCCCGCCGCGGCCGATAACCGCGGCCGCGTCCGACACCACCGCGGCCTCACCCCGGCGCCCGGGCTGTACCTGCTCGGCCAGACCTGGCAACACACCCGGGGCTCGGCGCTTCTCGGCTGGGTCGGCGACGACGCCAGGTTCCTGACCGACCGCATCCAGGAGGCAGCTCGATGATCGAGCTGCGGTCCAGGTGACTGCGCCGGCCGCGGAGTCACCGTGCACAAGGGCTTGATGCTGCAGATCCCTGGCAAGTCCGCACCAAGCTCGCGGGGGAACCTGCCTCGCTGCGGCTCCAGCCGCATGGCTGAAGCCGCAGGTCGCACGTGGTGGTCAGGGACGGAGTCGAACCGCCGACCCTGCGATTTTCAGTCGCATGCTCTACCAGCTGAGCTACCTGACCGTGGTGCTGGAGTGGCGACCCCGACGGGACTCGAACCCGCGACCTCCGCCGTGACAGGGCGGCGCGCTAACCAACTGCGCTACGGGGCCTCGTGTGAGACCTGCTTGCGTGCCCCCAACGGGATTCGAACCCGCGTAGCCACCTTGAAAGGGTGGAGTCCTAGGCCGCTAGACGATGGGGACGGCGCCGGTGGCTGCGGCGCGTCCACGCCGAGATGCCGTCGGGGACCGAAGAAGCATAGCGGACCGCGCCGCGGACGTGCGCGGGGTCATCCGCCCCCTTGCGTCCTAGAGGCCCGCGGGGGCATGGGAGCGATCTCTAGGACGCAAGGGGTGGATGTTAGAGGAGCTCGAGGATGGTGGCGTTCGCCTGGCCGCCGCCCTCGCACATGGTCTGCAGGCCGTACCGGATGCCGTTGTCGCGCATGTGGTGCACCAGCGTGGTCATGATGCGGGCGCCCGAGCCGCCGAGGGGGTGGCCGAGGGCGATCGCGCCGCCGAGCGGGTTGAGCAGCTTGGAGTCGGCGCCGATCTCCGCCTGCCAGGCCAGCGGCACCGACGCGAACGCCTCGTTGACCTCGAAGGCGCCGATGTCGGACAGCGACAGGCCGCTCTTCGCGAGCGCCTTCTTGGTTGCCGGGATCGGGGCGGTGAGCATCGGCATCGGCGCGTCGCCGATGACGACGGCGGTGTGCACGCGGGCGATCGGGGTGAGGCCGTGCTGCGCGGCGAGCTCGCTGGTCGTGATGAGCAGCGCGGCCGAGCCGTCGGAGATCTGCGAGGAGTTGGCGGCGGTGATCACGCCGCCGTCCTCCTTGAAGGCCGGCTTCAGGCCCGCGAGCTTCTCCAGCGTGCCGCCGCGGCGGATGCCCTCGTCCAGGCTCACGACGCCGTCCGGGGTGGTGACCGGGGCGATCTGGGCGTCGAAGGCGCCGGAGTCCTGCGCAGCCGCGGCCCGCTCGTGCGACTCCAGGGCCAGCTCGTCGAGCTGGGTGCGCGAGAAGCCCCACTTCTCGGCGATCATCTCGGCGCCGAGGCCCTGGTTGGGGAACTCCTCGCCGTATCGGGCGAAGTACTTCTGGCCGAGCGGGCTGGCGGTGAAGCTGGAGCCCATCGGCGTGCGGCTCATGACCTCGGTGCCGCCGGCGACCGCGAAGTCGTACTGACCGGAGATGACGCCGGCCGCGGCGAAGTGCACGGACTGCTGGCTCGAGCCGCACTGCCGGTCCACGGTCGTGCCGGGGACCGACTCCGGCCAGCCGGCCGAGAGCAGGGTGGTGCGGGCGAGGTCGAAGGTCTGCTCGCCGACCTGCATCACGCAGCCCCAGATGACGTCGTCGACGAGGGCCGGGTCGAACCCGGTGCGGGCGATGAGGGCCTCGAGGACGTGGGCGCCGAGGTCGGCGGAGTGGATGCCGGACAGCCCGCCGTTGCGCTTGCCGACGGGGGTACGAACTGCTTCGACGATGACGGCGTCGCGCACGGGTGCTCCTTGCGGTCGGAGGTGATCCCACCACGGTAAACCGCGGTTCACGCCCGCGGTACGGGGCGTGGTCTACATCACTCTGGCTGGAAGCGGCGCAGGCGCAGGCTGTTGCTGACCACGAAGACGCTCGACAGCGCCATCGCGGCACCGGCCACGAGCGGGTTGAGGAGCCCCGCCGCCGCGAGCGGGATGGCCGCGACGTTGTAGCCGAAGGCCCAGAACAGGTTGCCCTGGATCGTGCGCAGCGTCGCTCGCGAGAGCCGGATGGCATCCGGTACGGCGGTCAGCTCGCCCCGCACGAGGGTCAGGTCTCCGGCCTCGATGGCGGCGTCGGTGCCCGTGCCCACAGCCAGCCCGAGGTCGGCCTGGGCGAGCGCGGCGGCGTCGTTGACGCCGTCACCCACCATCGCGACGACGTGGCCCTGCTCCTGCAGCGCCTTGACGTGGGCGACCTTGTCTGCGGGCAGCACCTCGGCGTGCACCTGCGCGATGCCGACCGCCTCGGCGACCGCCTGCGCGGTGGCCTTGTTGTCGCCGGTGAGGAGGACCGGGGTGAGGCCCAGCTCCTCGAGGCGGCGCACGGCCCGAGCGCTCGTGGGCTTGACGGTGTCGCTGACCGCCAGGACGCCGCGCACCTCGCCGTCCCACGCCACGAACACTGCGGTGTGGCCCTGCGCTTCGTGCTCGGCCACCTCGGCGGCGAGCGCCTCGGACAGGGTCAGCCCCCACTCGCCGAGCAGCGATGGCCGGCCGGCCACCACGGCGTGGCCCTCGACGACGCCTTGCACGCCGAGGCCGGGGAGCGCCGCGAAGGCCTCCACCGGCGGCAGCGGACCGCACTTGTCCTCGGCCGCGTGGGCGATGGCCCGCGCGACCGGGTGCTCGGAGGCGTGCTCCACGGCACCGGCCAGCCGCAGAACCTCGTCATCGGAGGCCGCGACCAGGGCCATGTGGCCGGTCGTCACGGTGCCGGTCTTGTCGAGGACGACGGTGTCGATGCGGCGGGTGCTCTCGAGCACCTCCGGCCCCTTGATGAGGATGCCCAGCTGGGCGCCCCGGCCGGTGCCCACGAGCAGGGCGGTCGGCGTGGCGAGGCCCAGTGCG
>JBKOVB010000045.1:0-80853 GCA_046723735.1 Actinomycetota bacterium
GCCCACGCCTCGGTTCGCCCCCGTACCGCCGCCGGCACCCGCGGCGCCCCCGCGCGAGGGCGAGGCCCCGAGCGGCCCGCCACGCCAGGCACCGCCGCCCAGCGGCCGGTTCTCGATCCCGTCCAACACGCCGCTCGAGCAGGTCGACGAGGGACCGGAGCCGCCCGGTCACGCCTGATCTGCGTGCGTGCTCCGGGTCTGCCCGGAGCCGAAAGCCTTTCTCTCAGTAGGATGCGCAGACGCATCCGCGCCACCATGTCGTCGGAGGACTCAAGCACGTGATCGTCATCAGCGGGGCCCTGGTCCTCGTCGCCCTCGTCCTGCTCGTCATCGGGCTCATCGGGCCCAGCTTGGGGTTCGTGTACGCCTCGATCGGGGCCAGCCTCGCCGCGTTCGCCTTCCTGGTCGTGGGCATCCTGCAGCGCCGCAAGGCGGAGCCGGACCTCGCGGCGGGCGCCCCCGCGTCCGCCGAGGAGCTCGCGGCCGTGATCCGCACGCCCGAGACGGCTTCCTCGACGGTCGTGACCGAGGAGCTCGCTGCGCCTGCGCCTGCCGTCGTCGAGGACCACGCGCCTGCCGGCGCCGTGCTCGTGGTCGAGGGCCGGCCGCGCTACCACGTCGCCGGCTGCCGCTACCTCGCCGGCAAGGTGCCGTCCGAGCTCGAGCTCTCGGAGGCCCGCGCCCAGGGCTTCACCGCCTGCGGCGTGTGCAAGCCGGACGCGACCCTCGCCGCCGCCTCCGCGGCGGTGCAGGAGGTCGCCCCCGAGCCGGTGGACGAAGGCGTGACGATCCTGGACGAGCCCGTCGCCGGACCTGCTGCCGAGACGGCGCCTGAACCTGTCGCG
Organism: Actinomycetota bacterium; assembly: GCA_046723735.1. Classification (GTDB taxonomy): domain Bacteria; phylum Actinomycetota; class Actinomycetes; order Mycobacteriales; family SCTD01; genus RYN-111. The sequence continues at coordinate 846 of JBKOVB010000045.1, forward strand.
GCCCCGGCGGCCAAGGCCTCGCGCAGCGCCACCAAGGTCGCCAAGGCAGCGCCGGCGAAGGCCGCCACCACGGCGAACAGGGCCGTGAAGGCTCCCGCCAAGGCGGCGAAGGCCGCCCCGGCCAAGGTCGCTCCCACGAAGGCCGCCCCGGCCAAGGTCGCTCCCACGAAGGCCGCTCCCACGAAGGCCGCTCCCACGAGGGCGTCGGCCGGCAAGGTCGTGGTCGTGCCGAACCGCGACAAGTTCCACACCGCGAGCTGCCGCTTCGTGCAGGGCGTCGAGGGCGCGAAGGAGATCACCCGCGCCACCGCCGCCCGCCAGGGGTACTCGCCGTGCGGGGTCTGCAAGCCCTGACAGTCGCCCCCTGACGTACCGAAGGGCCCCCACCTGGACGTGGTGGGGGCCCTTCGGCCTTTCTTGCGGGGGCGCGTCCGGGGTAACAGGGGGAGACCCCGGACGCGCCTTCCGCGAACCGCGGGCCAGCCCACCCGCGGCGATCGTGGGACTACTCGTGCCGCTCGCGCATGATCGCGCTGCGGAACGGGTCACGCGGCGGCGGTACGGGCAGCGACAGCACCTCGCCGTTCGCACCCAGCCCGGCCAGGCCGAGGACGCGCTCCAGGATCGAGGCGGTGCTCTCGCCGGTCTGCACGCCCGCGGCCGTCACCAGGACGCGGTAGATCGTGATGTAGTGCCGCACAGGCGTGTCGTAGCTCCAGTCGACCGACCCGAGGTGCTTCGCGTCGCCACGGCTGCCCCCGGGACCGGACCACGGGCCGCTCCAGACCTGGATACCGGCAGGGCCGGCCGAGAAGCACCCGCCGTTCGAGACGTCCTCGCGCTGAGCAGCGGTCAGAAGCGCGCGGCCCTCCCGCTCGGGGAGCACGAGCGCCGGCCGGACATGGCTCTCGAGGGCGACGGTCGCCCCGGGACGGGTCAGTCGGAACGAGCGGTGAACGGGTTGCGGCTGGGCGAGCTCGACGGTGTGGATCGTCACCGATACTCCTGCTGTGCTGCTGCTCCAAGTGGAGCATGACGGGTGTTGCAGTCAGAGCATCGGCAGCGGCAGGTGCACGTCTGACGGGGCCAACCGGGTGAATCGGTGTCGATCTTCACCCCGGCGAGTTAGCCCCGCGTAGCTCTCTTCAGCCCCCCGCCACCCGCAGCCAGAAGCGCACGCCCAGCTCCGGGTCGTCGTGATGGGCGAGGTCGGCCGTGGGGCGCCCCTCGGTCACGCTGACCGCGAGGACCTCCTCGGCGAGCTTGAGCGATCCCTCCTCCAGCGCCTCACGGGTCTCGCCCGTGGCGGCCCACCACAGCTCGATCCGGTCGGTCACGTCCAGACCGGTGCTCTTGCGTGCCTCCTGGACGAGGCGTACGGCGTCGCGCACCAGCCCGGCCCGCCGGAGCTCCGGGGTGATCTCGAGGTCGAGGGCCACGGTCGCGCCCGGGCCGGTCGCGACAGCCCAGCCCTCGCGCGGTGTCTCGGTCACGATCACCTCGTCGCGCGACAGGTTCACGGTCTCGCCGCCCACCTCGACGCTCGCCGTGCCGGCCCGTACGGCGGCCGCCAAGGCCACCGGGTCGGCGGCGGCGATCGCCTTGGCGACCTCCTGGACCCCCTTGCCGAAGCGCGCGCCGAGCGGTCGGAAGTTCGCCTTGACGGTGACGTCGACCAGGTCGCCGGCGAGCGGCTCGAGCTCCTCGACGTTGAGCTCCGCGGCGACCAGGTCCCTCAGCTCCGCGGGCAGCTCCTCCCAGCCGACAGCCGACACCAGGGCCCGCCGCAGCGGCTGCCGGGTCTTGGTCCTCGACTCCGCGCGTGCCGTCCGGCCCAGCTCGACGAGCCGGCGGGCGAGCGCCACCTGCTCTGCGAGCACCGCGTCCACGTCGGTCCGCTCGGCCTGCGGCCAGGAGCGTAGGTGGACCGAGTCGCCCTCGGTGAGCGCGCTGTGGACGGCCTCCGTGATGAACGGGACGAAGGGAGCGAGCAGCAGCGTGACCGTCTCGAGGCAGCTGTGCAGCGTGCTGAGCGCGGCTGGGTCCCCGTCCCAGAAGCGCCGTCGCGAGGTCCGGACGTACCAGTTGGAAAGGTCGTCCACGAGCTGCGCCAGCCGCCTGCCGGCTCGGAGCGAGTCGAAGTCCTCCAGCGCCTCCGTCACCTCGAGTACCGTCGCCTGGGTCTCGGACAGCGCCCACCGGTCGAGCAGTGTCGGCTCCCCGCTGGTACCGGGCTGCCACGCGTTCACCTCGGCGTACAGGGTGAGGAAGGCCGCGGTGTTCCAGTAGGTCAGCAGGACCTTGCGGACGACGTCTTCGACCTGCTCGTGCCCGACCCGTCGCGCGCTCCAGGGGTTGCCGCCGCAGAGCATGTACCAGCGCAGGGCGTCGGCGCCGTGCCGCTCCATGAGCTCGAACGGGTCCAGCACGTTGCCGAGGTGCTTGCTCATCTTGCGGCCCTCGGCGTCCAGGATGTGGCCGAGGCAGAGCACCGTCTCGTAAGCGTTGCGGTCGAAGACCAGCGTCCCGATCGCCATGAGCGTGTAGAACCAGCCGCGGGTCTGGTCGATGGCCTCGGCGATGAACTGGGCCGGGTACACCAGCTCCACGCCGCTGTGCGGGTACCCGACCTGGGCGAAGGGCATGGAGCCGGCGTCGTACCAGCAGTCGATGACCTCGGGCACCCGCCGTGCCGTCTCCCCGCACGTGGGGCAGGGCAGCGTCACGTCGTCGACGTAGGGGCGGTGCGGGTCCAGCGCCGACAGGTCCTGCCCGGCCAGGTCGCCGAGCTCCTTCAGGGAGCCGACCACCGTGGTGTGGGCGGCCTCGCAGCGCCAGACCGGCATCGGCGTGCCCCAGTAGCGGTTGCGCGAGAGCGCCCAGTCGATGTTGTTGGCCAGCCAGTCGCCGTACCGGCCGGTCTTGATCGTCAGCGGGTGCCAGTCCGTCTTCTCGTTCTCCTCGAGCAGGCGGTCCTTGATGGCGGTGGTGCGGATGTACCAGGAGGGCAGCGCGTAGTAGAGCAGTGCCGTGTCGCAGCGCCAGCAGTGCGGGTACGGGTGCTCGTACGGCTGCTCCTTGAGCAGCAGCCCGCGGTGGTCGAGGTCCTGGACCAGCGCCGGGTCGGCGGCCTTGAAGAACAGCCCGCCGACGAGCGGGATGTGCTCCTCGAAGGTGCCGTCGGGCAGGACGGGGTTGACGACCGGTAGCCCGTAGACGCGGGCCACCGCGAGGTCCTCGGCGCCGAACGCGGGCGCCTGGTGCACCAGCCCGGTGCCCGACTCGGTGGTGACGTAGTCGGCCAGGCCGACGTAATGCGCCTCGGGGATGTCGACCCAGTCGAAGGGGCGGGTGTAGGTGAGGTGCTCCAGCGCCGTCCCCGGCATGGTGGCGACGACCTCGTGCTCGCCGAGGACGGCGTCCGCGAGCGGCTGGGCGAGGACGAGCAGCTCGTCTCCGTGCCTTGCCACCTCGTACGTGACGTCCGGGTGCGCCGCGACGGCCGTGTTCGACACGAGGGTCCACGGCGTGGTCGTCCAGACGAGCAGCGACGCCTTGCCGGCCCATTCGCCGCTGGTGATGGGGAAGCGGACGTAGACCGAGGGGTCGACGACGTTCTGGTAGCCCTGCGCGACCTCATGGTCGGACAGCCCGGTGCCGCAGCGGGGGCAGTACGGCGCGACCCGGTGGTCCTCGACCAGCAGGCCCTTCTCGTAGACCTGCTTGAGCGACCACCAGACCGACTCCATGTACTGCGGGTCCATGGTCCAGTAGGCGTCGGCGGTGTCGACCCAGTAGCCCATGCGCCGGGTGAGCTCCTCGAACTCCCCGACGTGGCGCTGCACCGACTCGCGGCAGGCGGCGTTGAACTCGGCGATGCCGTAGGCCTCGATGTCCTGCTTGCCGGAGAAGCCCAGCTCCTTCTCGACCGCGAGCTCGACCGGGAGGCCGTGGCAGTCCCAGCCGGCCTTGCGGGGCACGTACCGGCCCTGCATGGTCTTGAACCGGGGGAACAGGTCCTTGAAGACGCGGGCCTCGACGTGGTGGGCGCCGGGCTTGCCGTTCGCCGTCGGCGGGCCTTCGTAGAACACCCAGGGCACGCCGTCACGGGTCCGCTCGAGGCTGCGCTCGAAGACCCGCTCGTCGTCCCAGCGACGCAACACCGCGTGCTCGAGCGCAGGCAGGTCGACCTGGGCGGGCAGCTTCTTCACGTGGCCTCCGTGTCCGTCCGTCAGCTGGTGCTCCGACGGAGGGACGAGGCGCGCCCCCTCTCGGAGACCCGACCCCGCGGTACCACCCTCCTTGGTCGTCGTCGGAACGCCGACGACGACCCCCTCTTGTCGTGCCGTGCCGCTCAGGGGGTGATCTTCACCGTGGCCAGGCCCCTGGGCTCGCACCGTCCCCAGGTCGCTGAGGGCTGCGTCCGCGGCTACTCGTCCCCGTCACTGCGACGTGTCGCCGACGCGCGGCGACGCCTCCGAGCCTAGTGGCAGCGCCCGGGACAGGCGACGATCGCAACCCGGGCACGCCCCGGATGGGGCGTACGGCGGGAATCGCGGTACGCCGTCCGGTGTTGCAGACACGTTGATCGGTTCGGCGTGGCTCTTTGTGGCGTCTCACCGCGGCACATATCCTGCCCACCCGTCTGAGCACGTCGCAGGGCACGTCCCAGGTCGACTGGCGAGGCAGGTCCGCCCTGCCCGTCGTACGTGACGAGGAGCACTCATGGCCAGCGAGCGCGGCATCGGCCGCCTGCGTAGCGCCTTCTCCCGCAAGGAGAAGGGCAAGGGGGCCGCCGCGACCACTGTGGCGATGGCTCCTCCGCCGGCTCCGGCCGCGTCCACCCCCGCATCAGCCGCCAAGGCGGTCCCGGCCAAGGCCTCCGCGGCCAAGCAGGTACCGGCTTCGAAGAGGGCCGCGGCGCCCTCGAAGCCCGCGGCCAAGCGGGGCACGAAGCCCGGCGCCACGGCCACGCCGCCGAAGAGCGCCGCGAAGAGTCCTGCCAGGATCAGCCCCACGAAGGCGGCCCCGGCGCCGGCCAAGAAGGCGCCCGCCACCAAGGCAGCGAAGGCCGCGCCCGCCAAGACCGCGCCCGCCAAGGCCGCGACGAAGGCCACCCCCGCCGCCAAGACGTCCGTGGCCAAGGCCGCGCCGGCGAAGGCGGCCCCCGGCAAGGCGGCGGCGAGGAAGGCGGCTCCCACGAGGGCCGACCGGCCCAAGGCGTCGCCGGCGAAGAAGGCCACGCCCGCGAAGGCCGCCACCCCGTCGACCAAGGTGAAGGCGACCGCGACCGCGACGAGGGCGACCGCGAAGACCGCGCCTGCCAAGGTCGTGAGCAAGGCACCGGCGAAGAGCGCGCCCGCGAAGGCCCCGAGCAAGGCACCGGCGAAGACCACGCCCGCCAAGGCCGCGACGAAGGCACCGGCGAAGACTGCGCCAGCCAAGGCCGCGACGAAGGCACCGGCGAAGACTGCGCCCGCCAAGGCCGCGACGAAGGCGCCGGCGAAGACCGCGCCAGCCAAGGTCGCAACGAAGGCCGCGCCCGCCAAGAAGGCTGCAACACCCGCGAAGGTGGCGCCGGCGAAGGCGACGCCCGTGAAGGCCCCCCCGGACAAGGCATCCGCACCCGGCCCGGTCACGGCCCCGCCTGCGAAGGCGACGCCCGTGAAGGCCGCCCCGGTCAAGGCGCCTGCCAAGCCCGCCGCGTCCTCCGCACCGCTCACGGGTGCGGAGGCGTGGACGAAGAAGGAGCTCGACGCCGTCCGCAAGGACCTCGAGCGCGAGTCGGTGCACCTGCGCGGTGAGATCGACGACGCCGAGGAGCAGACCGCGGCGCTCAAGCGGGAGGCGGGGTCTGAGGGCGTCGGCGACGAGGCCGATGCGGGCAGCATGACGTTCGAGCGGGAGCACGAGCTGTCGATCGCAGCCAACAGCCGTGACCTCCTGCTGCAGGTGGAGCGGGCCCTGGCACGCCTCGACGAGGGCACGTACGGGCGTTGCGAGAACTGCGGCAACGTCATCCCCAAGGCACGGCTGCAGGCCTACCCGCGGATGACGCTGTGCGTGAGCTGCAAGCAGCGCGAGGAACGGCGCTGACCAAGCCCCGCTCCCTGCTGGTCCTGATCGCGCTCGTCACCGTCGCCCTGGACGCGGTGACGAAGGCGCTCGTCGTGGCCCACCTCGAGGGTCGCCACGTCGTTCACGTCATCGACGACGTGCTCACCCTCGACGTGTCCCGGAACAGCGGCGCGGCGTTCTCGTTCGCGCAGGGGGCCACCGTCCTGTTCACGCTCATCGCCGCCGGGGTCGTGGTGGTGATCGTCCGGACCCTGCCTCGCCTGCGGTCGCGCGCATGGGCGGTCACGCTCGGCCTGCTCCTCGGAGGAGCCGTCGGCAACCTCGTCGACCGGCTCGCCCGGGCGCCCGGTGTGGGGCGTGGCTGGGTCGTCGACTTCATCCATCTCGAGTACTTCGCCACGTTCAACGTCGCCGACAGCGCGATCACGGTCGGCGCGCTGCTCGCGGTGCTGCTCTCGATGCGGGGGATCGAGGTCGACGGCAGCCACCGACATCGCGGCGAGCACCAGGACACGCCAGGCAGAATGGAACAGTGACCGACCGCCGCGCCCTGCCCGTGCCCGAGGGGCTGGACGGGCTCCGGCTCGACGCCGCGCTCTCGCGCCTGTTCGGTTTGTCCCGTACGACGGCCGCAGCTGTCATCGAGACCGGTGGCGCCCAGGTCGACGGCCGGGTCCGGGCCAAGTCGGACCGGGTCGTCGCCGGGTCGCTGCTCGAGGTGGAGCTGCCGTCCGCACCTGCGAGCAGCCTGCCCGTGCCGGAGGTGGTCGAGGGGCTGCGCGTGGTCCACGAGGACGACGACGTGATCGTCGTGGACAAGCCCGTCGGCGTGGCTGCCCACCCCAGCCCCGGCTGGACCGGTCCGACGGTCGTGGGCGGGCTCGTCGCGGCGGGTCACCGCGTGAGCACCAGCGGGGCCGAGGAACGGCAGGGCGTCGTACACCGCCTGGACGTCGGGACCAGCGGGCTGATGGTGGTGGCGAAGAGCGAGCACGCTTACTCGGTGCTCAAGGACGCTTTCCGCGAGCGCACGGTCGAGAAGATCTACCACACGCTCGTCCAAGGCCATCCGGACCCGCTCAAGGGCACGGTGGACGCGCCGATCGACCGACACCCGACCTCGGCGTACAAGTTCGCCGTCGTCGCCGACGGCCGCGACAGCGTCACCCACTACGACACGCTCGAGGCGTTCCGCCACGCCACGTTGCTGGAGATCCACCTCGAGACCGGGCGCACGCACCAGATCCGGGTGCACATGGCGGCCCTGAAGCACCCCTGCGTCGGCGACATCACCTACGGTGCCGACCCCACGCTCGCGGCCAAGCTCGGTCTCGAGCGGCAGTGGCTGCACGCCGTACGGCTCGGCTTTGCGCACCCCGACGACGGCCGCTGGGTGGAGTTCGAGAGCCCCTACCCGCCGGACCTGCAGCACGCGCTCGACGCCGTCGTGGCGATGTCGTGAGGGTGGCGCGATGAGACCGAACGACCTGGACGAGCGCTGGCTGCCCGCAGCGGCGGCGCAGGCCCGGGCCTGGGCGGAGCGCGTCGCCGCGGCGCGCCTGCGGGCTGCCGCGAGCGCTCGGTCGTTCGACCTGCGGGAGCTCGACGAGCGCTATGCCCGCGGCCCGTTGCGCGGACTGGTCCAGCACCCCGTGGTCGGGCTGGTCCTGTCGGGCGCCCTGCTCGTGGCCGGGATCGGTGCCGCCATCGGGCAGGAGCGTGGCAGCACCCCGACGCCGCCCGCGCCGGGCCAGACGGACACCGGTCCGTCGTACGACTCGTTGCGCGGAGCCACGCTGGGACCGGCCGTGGGGACGGACGTCACCGCCTACGTGCGCGCGGCCACAGACGTCCTCGACCACGCCGCCACCAGCACGCCCGACGCCCGCCGGGTGGCGCTCGTGAGCCAGACGGGGTACCTCAGGCCTGAGGGGGAGGCGCGCCTCCTCGACGGGTTCCGGGTCTCCCGTGTCTTCGTGCGTGCCCCGGCGGCCGGTCGCGACGCGACGCCGTTCCCGGTGGAGGTCAGGGGCGACGTGCTGTCCGCCCTTCGCGCGGCCTACGCGAACACCGCGAAGAGCCGAGCCGACGCGGCTGCGTCGTTCCAGGCCTACGTCAGCAGCCTGCGCGGCACGACGAAGGAGGACGACACGTTCCGGCGCCTCTACGGCGCCTTCGCGCGCGCCGCCGCCATCGAGGCCAAGCAGTACGGCGGCGACTGCGCCTGCGTGTACGCCGCTCTGGTCGAGGCCACCCCCTCCCAGCTGCGCGCGCTGCGCCGGCACGACGGCGTGCGGGCGGTCGAGCTCGCGCCCGCGGGCTACTCGACGGGCCAGGTCCAGGTGCAGCCGTTGCAGCCCGAGGTGGTCGGCACCGTCCCGCGGCCGACCCCCGGCGGCCGCTCGTGATCGCGCGGCTGGCAACGCCCGAGGACATGCCGGCCGTCTTCGCGCTGCGGCACCAGGTGTTCGTGGTGGGGCAGGGCGTCCCCGCCGAGCTGGAGCTGGACGAGCTCGACGCGGTGTCCGATCACGCCGTCGTCGTCGACGGCGGTCGCGTCGTCGGCACCGGCCGGCTGCTGCCGACCGCGACGATCGGTCGGATGGCGGTGGCCGACGACCGCCGGGGCGAGGGCATCGGCGCCGCCGTGCTCGCCGTGCTCGAGGAGCGCGCGCGGGAGCGCCGCTTCCCGACCGTGGACCTGCATGCTCAGGTGCATGCGACCGGGTTCTACGAGAAGGCCGGTTACGTCCCGTACGGTGCGGTCTACCTCGAGGCCGGGATCGAGCACCGGTCGATGCGGAAGGAGCTGGTCCCATGAGCCCGTTGGAGACCGTGAACGCGTTCCTGAAGGTCGCGGCGCAGCGCGATTACGACGCGGCGCTGCCGATGCTCGCCGAGGACGTCGAGTACCAAAACATGATGCTGCCCGCGGTCCGCGGTCGCGACGCGGTACGCGAGACCCTCGAGGGGCTGCTCGCGCTCTGCACCGGGTCGGAGTGGATCGCGCACCGCGGCCTCAGCGACGGTCCGCTCGTGAAGAACCAGCGGACCGACCGCTTCCAGCTGCACGGCGAGTGGGTCGACCTGCCGGTGATGGGCTGCTTCGAGGTGCACGACGGCCTCATCACGCTGTGGCGCGACTACTTCGACCTGCAGACCGTGATGACGGCGATGTTCCCGGAGCCGGAGACCAGTCCGGAGGTCTGACCGGGTCCGGACAGGCTGGCGCCGAGCTCTGTGGACTTCGACTTTCCTTGCACAGCAAGGATTTCCGGCCAGCTTTGTCGGACCTCGTCCGTATGGTTCGGTCATGTATTCGGAGCTCGCCCCGCTGCCGCACCCGTATGTGCGGCGGCGGCAGCGGCTCGACGCGATCGAGGCCCGGGAGCGGCACATCGCGTGGTTGCAGGCGCAGCAGCGGCTGGACGTGGCGGCGTTGTACGCCGAGGACCGCGCGGGGATGAGCGAGCGGTTCGTGGTCGACGAGCTGGCGCTGGCCTGGGGTCGGTCCCGGCGGCAGGCGCAGGGCCGGTTGGACGACGCTCGGGTGTTCGTGGAGTTCCCGTGCGTGCATGCGCTGGTCGAGAACGGCACCTGGTTGATGGATCACGCCGACGCGGTGCTCGGTGAGCTGCTCGCGTCGGGGCTGCCCGGGCCCGTCGAGCAGCAGGCCGTGCTGGACCTGGTGCTGTCCCGCAACGTGCAGCGGACGCCGTACGAGCTGAAGGTCGCGGTGCGCACCGCGGTGGTGGTGCTGTTCCCCGACCATGCCGCCAAAAGGGCGGAGCGGGCCAAGGCGGATCGGGACGTGACCATCCACTGCGACGCTCCGGGGTCGGCGCAGCTGTATGCGCACGGCCCGGTCGCGGACGTGGCGGCGATGATGGCGTCGCTGGACGCGTTGTGCTGGCCGCCCGCGCCGGGGGATGTCCGCACCGTGGCGCAGCGCCGGTTCGACACCCTGCGGGACCTGGTGTGCGGCCGGGCCCGCCCCGGGCAGTGGCAGGTGCAGCTGCTCGTCGGTCTTGCCACTGTCGAGGGTCAGGATGAGCTGCCCGGCGAGATCCCCGGCTTCGGGCCGCTCGCCGCCCCCCAGGCGCGGGAGCTGGTCGCGGCCGGCGCCGAGCTGCGCCGCGTGGTGGTCGACGAGCAGGGCCGGCTGGTCGCGGTCGACACCACCGTGCACCGTCCGGACCTGCGCCCGGCGGTGCCGGAGGCGACCGGACCGTTGATGTGGGCCCACGAGGACGAGCCCGACGAGCCGGCCGAGCCCGACCCCGACGCTCCCACGGCCGAGGACCGCGCCTGGCTCGAGGACCACACCTACTACGTCGACCTCGACGACCTCGAGCAGACCCCAGCGTCCACGCCGGCGGAGGCTGCTGGGGAAGAGCCACGCGCGGGCACGGTCAGGTCCACCCCGAGCAACGAAGGGGCGGTGGTGTGCGGCGGCTGGAGCGCCGACGCTCTCGCGAAGGCCCTGCACCGCATCCGCACCGACCCCGTCGTGACTGTGGACTTGAGCACCGACCGGTACGCCGTGCCCGCCCCGCTGAAGCGGCATCTGGTCTTGCGCGACCGGACTTGTGTTTTCCCGGGCTGCACCCGTCGCGCCGACCTCTGTGACAAGGACCATCTGCTCGCCTGGCCCGGCGGCCGCACCAGCGAGCCCAACCTCGCCGACGAGTGCGAGCACCACCACCAGGCCAAGCACGACCGGTTCCGCGTCCAACGCCTGCCCGACGGAACCTTCCGCTGGACCACCCCCTCGGGCCACACCTACGACCGACCCCCACGGCCGGTGCTCGACCACCTCGGCTACCGACCACCGCCCGACATCATGTGGCCCTGACAGGCGCTCAGCCCCTTGCGTCGCGAGGGGGCCATGAGCGTTGCGCGAGATAGGTGTCGAGAGTGGCCCTTCCCCATGTTCGAGTAGCGGCCCTTCCTCGCGCCTCTTGGCAGGTGCGTCAGGCCTTCGGCCCCTACGATCTTGCGTCATGCGACTCTCGCCCTTCGGGCCTCCGAGGAGCGAGCCGCGTCGCCCCGACATCGACGACATGCGGCCCATCACGCAGCAAGCGCTGCTGGTAGTGGGCCTCGTGCCCTTGGGCATCGGGATGTTGGGCTTGCTCAGCCAGCCAGGCGGTCGGTGGTTCTTCGTGGGGCTCGTCCTGTCGAGCCTGTTTGTCGTGGTGGCCTACGCGCGAAGCATCGCTTTTGAGACCAAGCACCTAGGTGAGTCGCGAGACTTCTGGCGGGACAGGGAGGCCCTAATCCGGACTCGAGTGTTCCTCGGGGGGCTGGTGACCTTTGTAGCTGGGGCGATCGCCCTCGTCGTCGCCGTCACGAGCGCTCGTTGGGGTATCGCGGGGTTCCTCTTGACGCCAGTGTTCTTGGCGGGTTCGTTCGTGCTGCTCCTCTGGGGCAAGGTTCCGTAGCTCCGACGGAGCGGAGAACGCCGCATAGCCTCGGGCGGCGCACAGAACGGCTTCCCGGCTCTCGGCGTTGAGTCCGACGTCGCCTCGTTTCCATGAACCGTCGCTCAGCGTGGGCACGAGCAGCACTGGCTGAGGCCCCCTCAAGGAGGCGAGCCGTGGTGGAGCGAGTCAGGAGCCGAGGACTTGGCGTAGGAACGGGTTGGTGAACACCCGCTCCGGGTCGAGCTCGTCGCGCAGCGCCGCAAACCGTTTCATCTCCCGGTAGAGCGCGGCGATCTCGATGGCGTCGTGGTCGAGCTCCTTGCCCCAGTGAGGCCGGGCCGCGAGCGGGCGCATCGCCTCCCAGAAGCCGGCGAAGAAGCGGGCCCGGTCCGGGCCGTCGGTGGTGTAGGCGCCGAGCTGGCAGGTGTCGCCGCCGTACGCCGGGCTGAGCCACGCCTCGTCGCCAGGCACGAACCGCACCTCGACCGGAAAGTTTGCGCCGATCCGCTCGCCCTCGACGAGGGCCACCACGCGGTTGAAGGCTTCGCCGGCCCGGGCCAGCGGCACCGCCGCCTCGGTCTCGCGGTGCACCACGGGCATCGGGGTGTTGAGCACGAGGCTGCTCGCCCCGACCTGCACCGCCGGTCCGAGGTAGGCCCGCGACAGCCTCGCGTTGATCGCAGGCACCCAGCCCGGCCTGCGGTGCTGCAGCCGCACCAGCTGCGGGAAGAGCCACCGGTGCGTGACCCGCTCGTCGAGCGCGCGCAGCGTCGCCGAGGAGGGGCGTCGGGTCGTGGGTTCCGTGGTGCGGGTGTAGCGGACGACCTGCGCGTACGGCGCGTGCGGCAGCCACCAGACCTTGACGTACTCCGCCGACCTCGCGACCTGCTCCAGCCGACCCGCCACCTCGTGCACCGGTACCTGCTCCACCTCCTGGCGCAGCCGGAAGGCCGGCTCGGCGCGCAGCGTCACCCGGGTCAGCACGCCGAGCGCCCCGAGGTGGACCCGCACGCCGGCGAAGCGCGGGTCGGCGTCGTCGAGCTCGTGCACGTCGCCGCGGCCGTCCACGAGCCGGACGGCGGTCAGCAGCGACGACAGGTTGCCGTGCACAAGGCTCGACCCGTGCGTGCCGGTCGCGGTGGCCCCGGCGACGGCCTGCGCCTGGATCGAGCCGACGACCGGCAGCGTCCAGCCGCGCTCGGCCAGCGCGGCGGACAGGTCGCGTAGCCGCGTGCCGGCCGAGCACGTCACGGTGCGGGCCTCGCGGTCGAGGCTGACCGGGCCCAGGAGCCGGTCGAGCGACATGGCCGCCCCTTCAGGCGCGGCCAGCGGGGAGAAGGAGTGGCCGGCCCCGACGACCCGCAGCCGGCGGGCGTGGCGGACGGCGTCGACCACCTCCGCCTCCGTGCAGGGGAGGTACCACCGGGTGGGGGCGCTCGTCGCCGTACCGGACCAGTTGCGGAACCGGCCGTCGCCGGTGCGTGGGGGGACAGGTTGCACGCCTGCTTCCTAGCACCGAGCGCGGCCGGCGTCGGACCGGGGTGGGTTCGGGTCCCAGGACCGCTAACCGGCCAGGCAGCGCAGGGGACAGGCGGGCGTCTCACCCACCACCTTGAACCGCAGGGTCTTCCACGAGCCACGGGGCGGTACTGGCTGCAGCACCATGCCGCTGCACGGGGGCTGCTCCTGCGGCTCCACGCGCGGGCAGCTGCCCGTCGTCGTGGGACCTGCGCAGGTGAAGACCCGCTGCTGGGTCCTCGGGTCCAGGACATCGATCCTCATGTCGTGCCCCTCTCGTCACAGTTTCGCTGCGCCAGCCTGGACACGACGAGACCGGCGCCAGTAGGGCCTTTGGTCCCTTCCGCCGTCCCGTCCCGCCGTGGTGAGGTGGTCGCGGGTGAGAGAAGCCCAGAAGAAGAGGCAGGGAGCAACGGCTCGTCCGTCCGCCCAGCATCTCGACACGCTGCCTAAGCGGCGCAGGACCCTCTCACCCTCAAACGTGTCCGGGGCCGGTACGTCCCGGGGGTGCCCTGCCACGCGGCGTCGCAGGCGGGCATGATGAGGGGTGAGCCTCCCGCCCCGACAGGCGGGACTGCGCCACCCGACCTGGAGAGGGACCACCCGCGTGAACGACCAGCAGCTCGAGAAGATCCGCACCGGCAAGGGGTTCATCGCCGCTCTCGACCAGAGCGGTGGCAGCACCCCCAAGGCGCTGAAGCTCTACGGCCTGGACGAGACCGCCTACGGCAACGAGGCCGAGATGTTCGACCGCATCCACGAGATGCGCAGCCGGATCATCACCAGCCCGTCCTTCATGGGCGACCGGGTCCTCGGCGCCATCCTGTTCGAGATGACGATGGACCGTCAGGTGCTCGGCAAGGGCTCGGCGGAGTACCTCTGGGAGGAGAAGCACGTCGTGCCCTTCCTCAAGGTGGACAAGGGCCTGGCGGACGAGGCCGACGGCGTGCAGGTGATGAAGCCGATCCCCGACCTCGACGCGCTGCTCGAGAAGGCCAAGGGCCACGGCGTCTTCGGCACCAAGATGCGTTCGGTCGTCAAGCTCGCCAACCCGGCGGGCGTGGACGCCGTGGTGAGGCAGCAGTTCGAGCTCGGCCACGAGATCCTCGCCGCGGGCCTGGTGCCGATCATCGAGCCCGAGGTCGACATCAAGAGCCCCGAGAAGGCCGCCGCCGAGGACCTGCTCAAGGACGGGATCCTGGCGCAGCTCGAGCAGGTGCCCGCCGGCCAGCAGGTGATGCTCAAGCTCTCGCTGCCCAGCAAGGACGGTTTCTACGCCGAGCTCGTCGAGCACCCGAAGGTCCTTCGGGTCGTGGCGCTGTCGGGCGGCTACAGCCGGGACGAGGCGAACGAGATCCTCTCCCGCAACCACGGCGTCGTCGCGAGCTTCTCGCGCGCGCTCACCGAGGGCCTCACCGCGCAGCAGAGCGACGAGGAGTTCGACAAGGCGCTCGACGCCGCCATCCAGAGCATCTACGACGCGTCGGTGACCTGAACCGGCTCAGCCGGTGTTGCGCAGCCCCATGGCGATGCCGTTGACGGTCAGCAGCAGCGCGCGCTCGAGCAGCTCCCCCTGCTCGCCAGCCCGTCGACGCGCCAGCAGCTCGACCTGCAGGTGGTGCAGCGGCTCGAGGTAGTTCTCCCGCACCTCGAGGGTCTGCTTGAGCAGCGGGTTGCTCGCGAGCAGGTGGGGCTCGCCTGTCACCGCGAGCACCTGCTCGACGGTCAGGGCGTGCTCGCTCTCGATGTCGTCGAGGACCCGGTGCAGCTCCGGCTCCGCCAGCCGCTCGACGTACCGCCGGGCGATGGTGAGGTCGGTCTTGACCAGGGTCATCGCCACGTTGGACAGGAAGGCCTGGAAGTACGTCCACTCCGCGTGCATCTCGCGCAGCACGTCGAGCTGGTCGACGGCGGCCCGCAGGCCTGAGCCCACGCCGTACCAGCCGGGCACGACCTGCCGTGACTGCGTCCACCCGAACACCCAGGGGATGGCGCGCAGCCCTTCGACGCCCTGCGCGGAGTCGGGGCGGTGCGCCGGTCGGGACCCCAGGTGCAGGGCGCCGAGCAGCTCGACCGGGGTGGTGGTGAAGAAGTACGACGGCAGCGCCGGGTCCTCGACCAGCGCCCGGTAGCGGGCCAGGGCACCGGCCGAGACGCGGTCCATCACGCGGTCCCAGCGCTCACCTTGCTCAGCGCTGCGTCGCGGGGTGCGGTGCAGGACCGTGGCCTCGAGCGACGCCGCGACGAGCAGCTCGAGGTTCTCGCGGGCGAGCTCGGGCAGCGCGTACTTGTCGCTGATGACCTCGCCCTGCTCCGTGATCTTCACCTCGCCGTCGAGCGTGCCGTTGGGCAGCGCCATGATCGCGTCGTACGTCGGCCCGCCGCCCCGGCCGACCGAGCCGCCGCGGCCGTGAAAGAACCGCATCCGCACGCCGTGCCGGGCGGCCACGTCGCGGCAGGTGCGCTGTGCGCGGTGGATCTGCCACTGCGAGGTCGTGATGCCGCCGGCCTTGTTGGAGTCGGAGTAGCCGAGCATGACCTCCTGCACGTCGCCCCGCAGCCGCACCACTTCGCGGTACGACGGGTCGGCGAGCAGCGCGTCGAGCACGGCGCTCGCGCCCTCGAGCTCCTCGACCGTCTCGAGCAGAGGTACGAAGCCGATGCGGGCCACGCCGGCCGCGAGGTCGACCAGCCCGGCCTCGCGGGCCAGCACGACCGCGGCGAGCACGTCGTCCGCGCCCTGGGTCATCGAGACGACGTAGGACTCCACGGCCCGCTCCCCGAACGTGTCCAGCACCTCGCCCACCGTGAAGAACACCGCGGCCGTCCGCGCTGCAGCCTCGTCCAGGGGGAGCGGGTGCGGTGCCAGGGGACGGCGGCTTTGGAGCTCCTTCCGGAGGACGCCCAGCCGTTCGGGGCGGGTGAGGTCGTCGTACGGCACGGGCAGCTCGCCGGTGCGGTCGAGCAGCTGGCCGACGGCGTCGTGGTGCTTGGCCGCGTGCTCACGGACGTCCAACGTGGCGAGCAGCAGGTCGGTGGCCGCGACCGTGCGCACCGCGCGGTCCAGCTCGCCGCCGGCCAGCAGCTCCCCTTGACAGGCGCGGGCCGACTCCTGCAGCAGCCGCAGGTCGGCGAGCAGCTCGGTGCCGTCGCGGTAGTCCCGCCCGTCGCGGTGGGGGAGCCCCTCGCGGACGCGCTCGGTGGTGAGCGCCAACCGCTGCCGGACGCAGGTGAGGTAGAGCCGGTAGGGCTCCTCCGCGTTGAGCCGCCGGTAGCGCGCCTCGATGCCTGGGAGCATGTCCAGCCACTGCGCCAGCCGCGCGAGCAGCTCGGGAGTCGCCCCCGACACGCGCTGGGACACCGACAGGTCGCGTCGGAGGTCGTCGACGAGCTCCGTGACGACTCGCAGGCCGTGCACCGCCTGCAGCCGCAGCACGTCCCACGTCACTGCCGGGGTGACGTACGGGTTGCCGTCGCGGTCGCCACCGATCCAGGAGCCGAGGGTCAGCGGGCGAGCGGTCGGGGCGAGCGGGACGTCCCGGGCGGCGAGCTGGTCGCGCAGCTCCTCCAGCACGTCGCCGAGACTGCTGCGGGCCATGTCCTCGAGGTAGTAGACGCCGTTGCGCGCCTCGTCGAGCGGCTCCGGGCGCTCGACCCGCAGCTCGTCGGTCTGCCACAGCAGGTCGACGGCCTCGGCTAGCTGACGGGTACGACGGGGCGTGTCCGGCTCGTCCAGCAGGGCTGCGACGCGGCGCAGCTTGTCCAGCGTGGAGCGTCGGGCTGCCTCGGTCGGGTGCGCGGTCAGCACAGGGCGTACGGCGAGCCGCTGGGCCCCCTGCGTGAGCTCGGCGCGGTCCACGCCGGCGGCGTCGACGCGCGTCAGCGCTCGCGCGAGCCAGCCACCGCCGGCCTCTCGGTCGCGGCGCAGCGCCCGCGCGCGGTGCACCTGCTCGGTGACGTTGGCGAGGTGGAAGTACGCCGTGAACGCCCGGGCCAGTCGGATCGTGGTGGTCAGGTCGAGCGCGGGGAGCTCGTCGAGCCGGCTCTCCTTGGCGTGCGCGCGCACGCGTTCCACCAGGTCGAGAAGCTCCTGGCCCTCGACCCTGGCCAGGGTGTCCCCGAGCAGCGTCGTGACCAGCCTGATGTCCTTGCGGAGGGCGGCTGCGTGGTCGCTGTCCTGCACACCCCCAGCCTCTCAGGCCCCCAGGTCAGGGCGACCGGGTGCCGGCGGGTTCCGGCGGCCGGGCGAGCGTCTTGGGAGGGCGCACCCGGTGGAGCCACGCCTCGAACAGTGCGAGGACGACGAGGACGGCGAGCACGCCCCACGGGTTGAGGTCGATCACGAGCAGAAGCAGCGCGGCTACGACCACGGCACCGACCCGCAAGACGTCGAAGTTGCGCCAGGCCCAGGCGATCGCCGGGTCGTCGGCGGGTGCCTCACCCGTCACGCCGGCCCTGGCGAGGTGCCAGACCCGGGTGCCGGCGGTCGCGACCCACCGGCGCGTGGCGGTGGCCCACCGGTACGGACCCGCCACCAGTGCGACGGCGGCGATGACGAGCGCGGCCACGAGGAAGAACAGCGTGACGTCGAAGAACCCGTTGAGGACCGAGTGCACGATCGCGGATCGGGCGGCCTTGTTCTCCGGACGGCCGGTCGCGACGAGCTGGTCCTGCTCCCAGAACATCACCCGACGCAGCACCACCAGGAGCAGCGCGGCGCCGAGCGTCAGCTGCAGCAGCGTGCGCCGCCGGCGGCGGGAGATCGCGAGGGCGGCGATGCCCACGAGCGGAGTCACGACGAGCAGCGCCACGACCCCCCGGTCGAAGGCGCGAACCAGGCGCCTGGCCTCCGTCAGGTCCTTGGCGGGGAACAGGGCGATCTGCCCGCACGTGTCGGGGACCGGCCGGTCCAGGGCGCTGGAGATCTGCTTGCAGACGTCAGAAGGGACGTCGCTGGCCGTGACGCTGGGCAGCGCGACCGTCTTGCCGACGATGCCCGAGACCAGCTGCATGGTCTGCTTGATCGCCTCGTTCACGAGCGGCGCGAGGTTCAGCACGACCTGGCCGTTGCTGGTGAGCAGCACCGAGCTCTTGTCGCGCAGCACGGTCACGAGCTGCGCGTGCGCGTACCGGTTGGCGTTGGCCCACAGCTGGTGGAACCGGTCACCGGCGAGCACCCTGGCCACCGCGTCCCGCACGGCGTCCTTGGCTCCCAGTGCGATCGGGCCGGCCAGAAACGCAGCCCGCGGGGGCAGCGCGTCCTGGATGATCGCCTGCGGGTCGAGGGTGGCGTAGAGCTGGTCCGTGACGGTGCGGGCCAGCGCGGCCTGCACGGCCGGGTCCTCCGCGAGCGGGGCCACGGTGCTGACGTAGTGGTCGGTGTTGAGCAGCGTGCGGTGCGCCCAGGTGGACGCCACCGTGATGGGTACGAGCAGGGCGAACAGCAGTACCAGCAGGCCCACGAGCAGGCGTCGCCCGACGCCGCCACGCAGCTCGCGAGGACTCGGCTCGCGCGGGGCCGAGGCGGCGACGTCGGCTTCGGCGCGTGCTCGGGCCAGCTCGGGGGCGGCCGGTCCGACGGGAGCGCTCGTCTCGGTGTCGGACGGACCGGCAGCGGAGGGAGGGCCAGGCACCTCGGTCATGGGGTGAACCTCCTGCGCGCCTGTCCCCGAGGCATCACCCGTGTGGGGTGAACGCGGCCGCACGGGGACGTCTGTCCCCATCCGGTCGTGGCATGCCCTAGGTGGCGAGCGCCTTGCGCTTGAGCGCCTCGAACTCGTCCGCCGTGATCGCCCCGCTGTCGAGCAGCTCCTTGGCGCGGCTGATCTCCGCGGTGGAACCGCCGTCGGACGAGGACGCCACGGACCGGACGTAGCTGTCGAACTCCGTCTTGCTGGCGTTGTAGTCGGCCATCCGTCGCTCTGCCATCGCGCTGCTCTGCGAGATGAGGTAGGCCAGCACGCCGATGAACGGCAGGACGAGGACGAGCACCGTCCAGCCCGCCTTGCCCCAGCCGCCGATGTCCTTGCGCCGGAACAGATCCGTGAAGATCACGAAGAGCAGCCAGATCCAGATCACCCAGGAGAAGAAGATGACCATCGTCCAGAAGACGTCGAGCAGTGGGTAGTCGGTTGCGGCTTCGATCATGACGTCACCGTCCCTCGAGGTGTCTGCCTTCTTCCACCGTGGGCGGTCGCGGGGGGTGCGGCATCATCCGCGCTGGGTGATATCGCATCTGCGGTGCGTCGCGGCGGCGGGAGGGGCAGCCCCGAACTCAGCCCTGGATGAGCCCGAGCGACGTGGCGCGGTCCACGGCCTCGCCGCGGGAGGCCACGCCCAGCTTCCGGTACGCCGCGATGGCCTGGGTCTTGACGGTGTTGCGCGAGACCGAGAGCTGGGTGCTGATCTGCTCGAACGACAGGTGCGTCGGCAGCAGCCGGAGCACCCGCAGCTCGGCGGGCGTCAACGCGGCTGCCCCGGCCCCGGCCGCGAGGCTGAGGCTCTCCACGTGCGCCCAGGCGTCCTCGAGCCGGGTGGCGAGCCAGCCGGCCGCAGGAGCACCGCGCAGCAGCGGCTGGGCCTCCGCGAGCAGGGTGCGGGCGCCGGCCGGGTCGCCGAGCATGAGGTGGGTGCGGCCGAGCAGGTACCGGGTCTGGGCGCCGAGCCAGGCCGGGCACTCCTCGTGAGCGGCGACCAGCTGGCGGGCGTGGCGGGCCGAGGCGCGCGCCTCGTCGCCGTGGCCGCGCTTGGCCAGCACCAGCGCCTCGAGGGCGCGCAGCGGCCCGACCGCCATGGTGTCGACGGTGCCGTGGTCGGTGAGGACGGCGCAGGCAGCGTCTGCGTGCCGACCGGCTGTGTCCCCGTCGCCGTCCTCGATCGCGACCGCGGCGAGCTGGGCGAGCGCGAGCGCCTCCGGCGCGGGCATCGCCAGCTCTGCGGCCTGCCGGGCGGCCGCCTTGAAGGTGGCGCGCACGTCGTCGTGCGGCGCGCCCGCGAGGAGCGTGGTGACCGCGTGCAGGTGCAGCGCCAGGGGCCGCCACGGGTCGCCGAGCGCCTGCAGGCCGAGGGCGAGGGCGGCGTCCTCGCGCATCCGTGGCAGCCCGTCGTGGGCTCGCTGAGCACGCAGCAGCGCGAGACCCGCCGCGATGGTCTGGGTCTCGTCCGAGCGGGTCGCGGCGAGCAGCCCACGTTCCGCCGCCGTCAGCCACTGCTCGGCGGGCCGGCCCTCGACCACCGCGCACCAGGCTGCTGTCAGCGACAGCTTCGGGTGCCCCTGGAGCTGACGGGTGCTGAACGCCTCCAGGCAGTCCCGCAGTGCTGCGGTGCGCCCGTGCGCGACAGCCGAGGCCACCTGACCCCATACCAGACGCGCTGCGTGGTCCACCTCGCCGGCGGCGGCGGCCTGGTGGACCGCCTCCTGCATCTCGCCGGCGGCCGCGTGCCACCGCCCGGCGCGGGAGTGGAGGGCGGCCACGACACCCGGGCCGTGCGCCTCCAGCTCGTCCTGGAGCACCTGTCTCAGGAGCGGGTGGCAGCGGTACCACTCCTCACGGCCGTCGAGGGCGGTCACGAACGCGTTCGAGCGCTCGAGGTCGCGCAGCACCAGCCCCGAGCCAGTGCTCTCGAGCAGCTCGTCGCACAACGGGCCGCACAGCCGCGGGAGCACCGAGGTGTGGACCAGGAAGCGGCGCTGGTCAGGTGGCAGCCCGGCGAGCACCGTCTGCCGGAGATGATCGGCCAGGACGCCTCCCGGTCCTCCGAACGCCGCCGCCGCGTCCGCGGGCCGGGGCGTGCGCCGCAACGCGAACGTCGCGAGGTGCACCGCAAGCGGCCAGCCCTCGGTGCGTGCCATCAGCACGTCGAGGTCGTCGTCGGAGAGCTCGACGCGGTTGCTGACCAGCAGCGCGCGGGCCTCCGCGCGGGTGAGCCGGAGGCTGTCCTGGTGGAGCGCGAGCAGCCGTCGCTCGGCCTGCAGCTGGTGCCAGGGCAGGTCTGGGGACCGGCGCGTGGTCAGCACGAGCTGCGACCGGTCGTTGAGGTGCCGCGCGACCGTCATCAGCACCTCGTGCGTCTGCGGCGCGGACAGCCGGCCGACGTCGTCCAGGACGACCACGAACGCCTGCTCCTCATGGGTCAGGGCACGGCCGAGCCTTGGGAGCAGCACGGTGGTCAGGTCGCCGTCGTCCGCGAGCGCGCTCAGCACCCCTTGGTCCACGAACCCGATGCGCTCCAGCGCGAGCACCAGGTACCTGACCAGCGCAACGGGGTCCTCGGTCTCCTCGTCGAGCGACAACCACACGAACGGACGCGAGTCCTCGTCGTCCCACTGCCCGACCAGCGTCGTCTTGCCGTAGCCGGGAGGCCCGCTCAGCAGCACGACGGGTACGTCGAGGTGGTCCTCCAGCAGGTCGAGCAGGGCGCGGCGCGGCAGCAGCCCGTCACGCATCCGGGGTCGTTCGAGGGGTGGCTCGGCTTGCAGCGTGGTGCGACGACGGGCCCGGATGTCCTGCACCGCGCGGACGTGCGCCACCGGGGCCGCGCGTCGCGGAGCGGTGCGGCGCCGCACCGGTCGCGTCACTGCTCGCGCCTCGAGGTCCTGCACACCATCGCCACCCCCACGACACCATTGGCCTGTCGGACGTTGAAGGCAACCCACGGGCCCCTCCGTAGCAGCCCCGTCACGCTGCGTCGGTCGGGCGCCAGGTCAGTGAGTCGCCGGGAGCGAGCACCGCCACCTCGGCCGGAAGCCGTCGACGCTCCACCTCGACGGCGTACGCGGTGGGCGCCGCTGCCGCGATCTCCTCGGACGGCGACCCGTGCCAGAACGGTCGCAGCGCGCCCCAGTGCATCGGCACGACCAAGGAGGGCGCGAGCATCGCCGTCGCCTCGACCGCACGCACCGGGTCCAGATGACCGGGCCCTACGGTGCGTCCCCAGCCGGACACGGGCAGCAGGGCGACGTCGAGGTCGCCGGACAGGTCGCGCATCTGGGGGAACAGGTCGGTGTCGCCCGCGAAGTAGACGCGCAGGCCGTCCGCCTCCAGCACGAAGCCGACAGCCTCGCCGCGGGGTCCCAGGGGCAGCCGTCGACCGTCGTGCGCCGCGAACGTCGCCGTGATCGTCACTCCACCCACGACGTGGGTCTCCCCAGGGCGCAGCGCCACGACGTCGGTGAAACCGTGCCGCCGGAAGTACCCGGCCGTTCCCGCGGGGACCACGAGCCGACGCCGGCGACCCAGCAACCACAGCGACGCAGGGTCGCAGTGATCCAGGTGCAGGTGCGAGACGAGGCACGCCGCGACGCCGTCCAGCGGGTCGAGCTCCGGCCGCGGGGCCGTCCACCGCAGGAACGCGATGTGCCGACGGAGGATCGGGTCGGTGAGCAGCAGCGTGCCGCCCAGCTCGATCGTGAGCGCCGAGTGCCCCAGGAAGCCGAGGCGCAGCTCCGGGGGCACGTCAGGCAGACCCTGACGGGACGGGCGCGCCCAGCTGCCTGCGCTGCCCGAGATCCTCGAGCCACCGGACGAGCTGGGCGTGCACGGCGTCAGCCCCGACGAGCTCCGGGGGCGCCCGCCATGCGCTCGGGTGCACGAGCACCGCCTCGCCCTGCCAGCCGCCCAGGCCGCCGTGGCAGCCCACCAGCTCCTCGAACGCCGCCACCTCACCGGTCGCGGTGTCGAGCCGGCTGTTCACGACGATGTCGCCGACGTGCGCGAGACCCGCGTGCCGACGGACCTCGTCCGCAGCCGTGGGACCGAAGGGCGCCAGCGGGTCGACACCGACCACCCGCTGCTCGTCGAGGAAGTGCGCGCCCTCGCGCCCGAGCACGACCGCGCCGTGCCCCTCGGACCGCACGACGACGAAACCGACCCCGTCGTGCTGCACCAGCGCGTCGACCAGACCGGGAAAGGCCTCCTGCACCTCTTCCTGGGTCATCCGCTGCGGGTGCCGCGGGAAGTAGACGAACCCCAGGTTGCCGGAAGCAGTGACGACGAGGTCGGCCCGCTCCGCGTGCGCCCCGGTCCGGTCGGTCTCCTCGTGCCGCCTGAGCACGTGGTGGCTCAGCCGCGCCAGCGGACCACGGGAGGAACCGACCTCGCGCAGCAGCGCGCTCGGCTGGCCCCACTCCTCGTCCCGGTCCGTGCTCGCCACCGAGGTGGCCGCGCCTGTCGTGCCGATCAGGTGCCGTCGTACGACGTCCTCGAGCGACTCGCCGTAGCGCTGCAGGAAGGTCGCGCCCTGGCTCTGCCCGTGGTCGGACAGCACGACGAGCTCGTACGGACGCGGCGCGTGCCGTGCGACCCGCTCGAGCACGCCGAGGGCGCGGTCGACGCCGACCAGCGAGGCCAGGGACTCGGGCCGGGTCGGGCCCGCGTGGTGGGCCACCTCGTCGTAGTCGGTGAAATCGCAGTACATCACCGGTACGCCGGCCATCATCTGCTCGGCCAGCAGCCGCACGTTGAGGTCGCGCAGCAGCACGTTGGTCAGACCGCGCAAGGCGACGTACGTCGACAGCCGGTCGATGCGCGGTTCGACGCCGCGGCTGCTCTGCCGGTGCCCCTGGTAGACCTCCTTCACCATCTCGCCCAGCGTCAGCAGCAGCGAGCGGGTGAAGCCGAACGGCCGGAGGTACGACGACGCGAAGCCGCGCGTGGGCCCGTGGCCCCGACCGGCGCTGATGGTCAGGAACGACTGGGCGGCGTCCCCCGAGAAGATGTTGCCGATGCTGACGCCGCCGCCGGCGAGCAGTCCTCGACCGTCCGTCATGCCCTGCTCGACGTAGGCCGCGTCGGCCGGGCGGTTGGTGACCGTGAGCCGGCCGGCCTCCTTCTCGTACCAGCGGAAGGCGGGCACGCAGTCGCTGCGGCCGTGCAGGAGGCCGGCCTGGCTCGCCGGTGTCGTGGGTGGGAGCTGTGCGCGCCACGGCACCAGCTGGTGGCTGCCGGTCCGGATCCACCGGCTCAGGGTGGGCAAGTCCCCGGCCTGGACGGCCCACTGCAGCAACGGGGCGGGGAGGCCGTCGACCTGGACGATCACGACACCCGGGTCCAGGTTGACCGCGGCGGCCCGGCGCTTCTGCGCGTGCCGCAGGACGTCGCGCAGGAACAGCTCGTCGTCGCCCGCGTCGAACACCCAGCTGACGGCGCTCACGACGAGGGCGAACACCCACGAGGCCCAGAACGCGGGCCAGAAGCCCGACAAGGAGATGTCGGGGACGAGGCTGAGCGCGGCGTAGAACACGACCGCCTGGGCGAACAGTCCGACGAGGGCGATGCCGACCCACCCGAGCAGGACCGCGGCTGCGGCGAGCACCGGGCGCAGCAGCGCCGACACGGCCCCCACCACCACGGCTGCGAGGAGAGCGCCGCCGGGCCCGGTGACGGCGATCCCCGGGACCACGGCGATGGTGACCCACAGGGCAGCCCAGCTGACGACCAGCAGCGTCAGGGCCTGCCGCAGCCGGTGCCGCTGCGGCGCCTCAGCGGGCCGGCTTGGTGAGGGGGACATGTGACGCGGTCGTCGACGGCCGCTCGTCGTCGCGCAGGTCGATGGCGCGCGCGTCGTCCGCCAGCTCGTGGGTGGCGTGGCGGATCTCGAAGGCCTGCACGCACAGCACGACGCCGGTGATGACGGTCCAGAGACCGATGATCGTGATGACCAGGTTCACCGTGACGTCGGGCCGTCGCATGACCCAGATGCCGAGCAGCAGCTCTACCACGCCGACGGCCACGCCGAAGCCCCACTGCGGCATGTGCCTGCGCCGCGCGACGCAGCTGACCACGTGAAACCCGCCGGACAGCGCGAGGAAGGCCCCGAAGATGATGGCGAGCACCAGCAGGGTCGGGCCGGGCCACGCGATGAGGACGATGCCCGCGATCACCCCGACCACGCCAGCAGCGACCTGCTCGGCGGCGCCGTCCGCTGCGTAGCTGGGGTTGAAGCACAGGGCGAGGCCCCGGATCACGAGGAGGATGCCGGCGGTGACGACCAGGGCCTTGACGGTCCAGTCGATGGTCATCACGGCGATCCCGAAACCGACGGACACCAGGCCGGCGACGAGCGGCACCCACCACAGCCGGCCGACCTGGGCCGCCACCTCGCGGATGGGCGAGTGGCTGCCCCGGTCGAGGCCGGTGGTCCGCGTGTCGGCGTCGGCGGTCATGCCGTGGTGGTGGCTGTGGTCTCCGGCGAGCCGTGCAGGGCCTTCTGAAGCTCCTCCTCCGCCTCCTTGGTGAGGTTGGAGGTGAGCACGGTCCCGCCGAACTGGCTCAGGGCGGCGACAGCCTTGTCCGGTGTGACCCGCTCGACGATGAGGAACAGCGCCGAGGTGCCGGGCTGCACCATGTCGCGGACGCGGTTCTGGAACTCGCGGTCGATGCCGGTCTTCTCGACCTTGCCCATCAGGGCGCCGAGGCCCGCGCCGACGGCCATGCCGAAGACAGGGACGAAGAACAGCAGCCCGAACAGGAAGCCCCAGAACATGCCCCAGCTGGCACCCGTGCCGACGGGGTGGTGGCTGGTGGTGACGTGGTATTTGCCTTCACGGTCCCGACGGATCACCGCGATGGAGTCCGGCTCGATGATGAGGTCGTTCGTGAGCCGCTCGACTTCGTCCGCCGCTGCCTGCGCCGTGATCTCGTCGGGGTAGCCGATTGCGACGAGTGTTGCCATGAATACCCTCCTGGGTCGTCTCGGGACGAGCGCAGCTGCGTCAGTCGAGGGCCTTCATCTCGCTCCCGTGGACCGCGAGGGCGTAGATGACGAGGACGTCGATCGCGATGATCGTGATGGCCCACACCGGCGCGGCGTTGACGAACCCGAGGTTCGCGAGGGCGCTGAGGAAGGCGAGCGCGATCCCGACGATGCGCGCCCACAGCTGGCCCACGACGACGCCCCACCCCGCGAAGATGCACAGCGCACCGAGGATCAGGTGGGTCCAGCCCCAGGCGGTGTAGTCCGCGTGGACGGCGAGCCCCGACTTGCTCACTGCGTAGTAGGAGTCGTTGAACAGCGCGACCAGACCAGCGGTGACCTGGAAGGCGCCGATCATGAACAGCATGATTCCGGCGAACAGGATCCACCCGACCCACCCGGTCGGCTCACGACCCATCGAGCGCTCACGGGTGTATTCGCCTGTCGTGTGTCGCATCTCAGTCATGACGGTTCCTCTCTCGGGGACACCGTCACCGTCCCCCTGCACGACGTCACCGCGCGTCGTCCAGAACGGATGAAAGCGAGGCGGTTCAAGGCTGCGCCAGTCCTGCCGACAGGGTCTGGGAGACCAGCCCCGGAGCCGTCCTTGTTCACCGTTCACGTCGTCGGTCACGACGGCAGCGAGGCCGAGTTCGTCGTCACGAGCCCGGTCGTGGCTTTCGACCTGGCGAGCCGTGCCGACGGTGCCGGGCTGCGTTGGCGGGCGAGCCGACATCCGCACGCGGACCGGGCCCTGTCGCTGTGGCTGCTGCGCGAGCTGGCCGAGGGCGCGGCCGCGCAGGAGCCCGCGTCGGCGGCGTACTTCGCGGCGGTCATCCAGACGGCGCGGCAGGCCGCTGCCGCGCGCCTGAACTAGCGTCCCTCCCGCGGCAGGGGTACGGCGGCCTCGCGGAGGTCCTCGTCGCGGTCCGCCGTGAGCCGCTCGGTCAGGTCGAGGCGGTAGAGCAGGGCGAGGGCGGGGCCGATCAGCAGCACGGCCACGACCGTCACGATCACGAGCCAGCGCATCGTGGCCTGTGCGCCCGCCGCCTGGTCGATCGTCAGCGTCGTGGGGAGCGCGTAGGGGCGTTGCGCGAATCCCCAGGCGAGCACGAGCGACGTGACGGCAGCGACGGCCGTCAGGCGGGTGCCCCGCAGCACGCCCCGGCTCATCAGCGCCAGCGTGAGGAGCACGAACACGACAGCGGTCCCGGCGAACGCGAGGCCCCAGCCCGAGGTCAGGCCGTCGTACAGGTGCTCCGCGTCCTCGTGCACGACCAGCAGGCCGACGCCCATCACGACCAGCAGGAGGCCCCCCGCCGCTACGGAGCGGGTGCGGAAGTAGGCCACCAGCCCGGGTGCGCCGAAGCGGCGGGCGTCCGAGGACAGGAACGACGCCGCGATGAACGCCGCGGCGGTCAGCCCCAGCACGCCGAACAGCACCGACGTCGGGTTCAGCCAGGACGTCACCGGGTCGCCCTGCCGGTTGCCCGGCGGTACCCGGCCGGAGGCCACGCCACCGAGGGCGGCAGCGAGGAAGAACGGCGTCAGCAGCGACGCGAGGCCGAAGACGAGGCTCAGCCGGTGGCGGCGCCGCAGCCCCAGGGTGGGCTTGCGGATGGCGAAGGCCGCGCCCCGCAGCACCAGGCCGAGGGCGGCGAGCACCAGGGCCGCCCACGTCGTGGACATCACGGCCTCGAAGACCGGCGGGAACCCGGTCCAGGTCACGACGAGGACGAAGACGAGCCAGACGTTGTTGGCCTCCCACACCGGCGCCATCGCGTGGTCCACCAGCTCCCGCGGGTGCCCGCCATGGTCCTTGTCGCCTGCCAGGAGGTCCCAGATGCCCGCGCCGAAGTCGGCGCCACCGCCGCAGGTGTAGGCGGCGAGCAGAAGCAGCAGCACGAGAGCGACGAGGTCCGTGGCGGTCATGCGTCGACCTGCTCGGGTGCAGGGACGGTGCTCGTGACCCGGGCGTGCTCGGCATCCTCGTGCCGCCAGCGGATCTTCAGCCGCATGAGGATCCCGAGGAACGCCCACGCGACGAGCGCATAGACGACCACGACGATCGCGAACGATGTCCAGAGCGGACCCGCCGAGATGTTCGTGACCGCTTCGGAGACGCGCATCTGCTCGTAGACGACCCAGGGCTGGCGGCCGACCTCGGCGGTGACCCACCCCGTCTCGAGGGCGACCACCGACGCGATCCCGGCGACCGATGCCGCCCGGTAGAACCAGCGCGACCGGGGCATGTCTCGTCGTCGCACCCAGGCGATGGCGTACCACAGGGCCAGGCCCATGAGCAGGGTCCCCATCCCCACCATCGAGTCGAAGGCGAAGTGTGTGATGGTCGCCTCGCGGGCCGTGGGGCGCTCGTCCGACGGGACCTCGGACAACCCCTGTACGACGGTGTCGCGGCTGCCTCCGGCCAGGAACGAGTCGAGGCCGGGGATCTTGATCCCGCCCTTGATCGAGCCGTCCGGCTGCAGCCGGCCGTAGAGGTACTCGGCCTGGTCGGAGCCGGTGTCCCAGACGATCTCCATGGCGGCGAACTTCACGGGCTGCTTGTCGTAGACGGCGCGCGCCAGCGAGTCGCCGATCACCAGCTGCACCGGCGTCACGAGGGCGGCGACGGTGAAGGGCACCAGGAAGCCAAGCCGGTGGTAGCGGTCGCGGCGACCGCGCAGCCAGCCCGCGGCGTACACGCTCGCGACGAGGAACCCGGCCGTCATGTAGGCGGCACCGAGCATGTGCAGGTACTGCGCACCGAGGATCGGGGTGAACAACGCCTTGCTGACGACGACGTTCGTCGGGTTGCCCTGGGCGTCGAGCGTGAAGCCCTGAGGGGTGTTCATCCACGCGTTCACGGACAGGATCGAGAAGGCGCCCACGAGCGCGATGAACGGCAGCGGCAGGCCGACGAGGAAGTGCGCTCGCGGCGTCATCCGCCGCCAGCCGTAGATGTAGATGGCGATCAGGATCGCCTCGAGGAAGAAGGCCAAGCCTTCGATGCCGAAGGCGAGGCCCATGACGTCGCCCCACGTGCCCATGAGTCCCGGCCAGAGCAGGCCGAACTCGAGGCTGATGACGGTGCCCGTCACTGCACCCACGGCGAACTGGATCGCCATGACGGTCGACCAGCGCCGGGCCAGCTGCATCGCGACCTGGTCCCCACGGCGCAGCCCGAGGTAGTTCATCACCAGGGTGATGAAGGGCAGGGCGACGCCGAAGGGCACGAGGATCACGTGGACCATCAGGGTGAACGCCATCTGCTCCCGGGCCGGCAGCAGCTGCGCCGGCGTGTCCGCCGCGAGGCTGGGCGCGCCCGCGAGCAGCTCCAGCGGGGTCACGTGGCGACCCGGTTGCGCTCGGCGGCCACGGCGGGCGGCGGCGCGTACAGGTCCTGGCCGGGGTGGACCTGCAGCATCGGGAACGCGCGCTCCCGGCGCGACTCGCGGCTGAAGGCGATCGCCCACGTGAGCACGGCACCGACGCGGTTGCGGAACCCGGTCAGGAAGGCGAGGTGGATGAACAGCCACGCCAGCCAGCCGACGAAGCCGCTGGCGTGGAACCGGCCGACCGAGACGACCGCGCGGCCCCGCGAGATGTAGGCGGCCGACCCGAGGTCGTGGTAGCGGAAGGGCTTCTGCTCGCCCTTGCGGCGCTCGACCTGGTGCTTGATGCGGTGGCCGGCGTAGAGCCCGCTCTGCATCGCGACCTCGGCCACTCCCGGGAGGCCCTCGAGGCTCATGACGTCGCCGACCACGGTGATCTCGGGGTGTCCCGGCAGCGTCAGGTCGGGCTGGACCTTGAGGCGGCCGGCCCGGTCCTGCTCGGCGCCGGTGCGCTTCGCCAGGTTGGCGGCGAGCGGGGGTGCGGCGATGCCGGCGGTCCAGAGCACGGTGGCCGCGTCGTACCTCGTCGTGGCGCCGTCAGGTCCCTTCGCCTCCAGGCCGCGTGCGTCGACAGCCGTGACGACGGACCCCATGTGCAGCACCACCCCCATCGCCTCGAGCGACCTGGCGGCGCGGGTCGAGAGCTTGGGGCCGAAGGTCGCAAGCGGCTCCTTGCCGCCGTCGAAGAGGTGGACCGTCGCGCTGCCGGGGTCGATGTGCTTGAACTCCTGCTCCAAGGTGCTGGTCGCGAGCTCGTGGATCTGGCCGGCGAGCTCGACCCCCGTCGGACCGGCGCCGACCAGCGCGAAGCTCAGCCAGCGACGCTGCTCCGCCGGGTCGGTCGCGGTCGCCGCCATCTCGAAGGCCCCGAAGACGCGTCGCCGGATCGTGAGCGCGTCCCCCAGCGTCTTCATCCCCGGCGCCCAGGTGGCGAACTCGTCGTGGCCGAAGTAGGACTGCCGCACGCCGGCGGCGACGACCAGGTCGTCGTACGGGATCTCGATCGGGAGGCCGGTCGGGCGCAGCCCGATGACGCGCCGTGCTGCGACGTCGACGTCCGTGACCTCCGCGAGCACGCAGCTGACGTTCTCGTGGCGGCGGAACAGGCTGCGCAGGGGTACGGCGATCTGGCCCTCCGACAGCACGCCGGTCGCGCACTGGTACAGCAGCGGCTGGAACAGGTGGTGGGCGCTGCGGTCGACGACGGTCACGTCCACCGGGAGCCGGCGGAGGGCGCGGGCGGCGAACAGGCCCGCGAACCCGCCGCCCACGACCACGACCCGGCGCGGGACGACGTGATCGGCGAGCCGCTCCCGCGGCCTCATCGCAGCCGTTCGAGCAGGTGGTCGCCGACCCGCAGCGCGTTCGCGATCGCCGTCAGCGAGGGGTTCACGGCCCCGATGCTCGGGAAGAAGCTCGTGTCCACCACGTAGAGGTTGTCGAGGTCGTGCGCTTTGCACGTGGTGTCGAGCGCGCTGCTCGCGGGGTCCGTGCCGAAGCGGACGGTGCCCGCCTGGTGCGCGGTCGCGCCGATCGGCATCGCCTTGTGCAGGTAGAGCTGGTGGTCCAGCAGATGGTGACGGTCCAGCCCCAGGTCGCTCAGCATGCCGTCGAGCTTGTGCCGCAGCCGCTTCACGCCCTCGACGTTGTTCTTCTCGTCGAGCGCCAGGTGGATCTCGCCGTCCTTGTCCACCGTCACGCGGTTGTCGGCGTGCGGCAGGTCCTCGCCGCAGAGCCAGAAGTCGACGGCGTGGTGCGCCATCACCTCGAAGGGCATGTCGGGGGAGAGCCGACCGGCCCACCGGGGCGCCTCGGCGTGGATCATCGCCTCGTCGGACTTGCCGAGCATCTGGATCCCGCCGAGCGGGAAGTCCCAGTCGTCCGCGCCGAGATACCAGTCGTTGACGGCCAGTGTCTTCTGGAACTGCGTCGCGTTGGGCTCCTTGGACAGCGCCATCACCGCGACGTTGTTGTGCCGCATGTAGTGGCGTCCCACCACACCGGAGGAGTTCCCGAGGCCGTCGGGGTGACTGTCGTTCGCCGAGCGGAGAAGGAGCGCGGCGGAGTTCACTGCGCCGCAGGACACGACGACGACGTCGCCACGGAAGGTCGTGACGGTGCCGTCATCGAGCTCGGCAACGACTCCGGTCACGCTGTGTCCGGACGCGTCGGTCTCGAGTCGGCGGACGTCCGCGCCGGTGACCAGGGTGACGTTGTCCCGGTCGAGGACCGGGTCGACGCAGATCACCTGGGCGTCGGACTTGCCGTTGACGACGCAGGGGAAGCCGTCCACGCGCGAGCAGCGGATGCAGACGCTGGTGCGTGCCGCCTGCCCTGGGACGTCCTCATGAAGGTTCACCCCGATCGGCAGGTGGAACGGGTGCAGGCCCACCTTCTCGAGGTCGTCGCTGAGCTGCTGGATCCGGGCCTCGTGGGCGACGGGTGGGAAGGCGTACTGCGCGCTGGTGGGCCCCTCGGTCGGGTCCTCGCCGTGCCGCCCGTGCACGAGGTAGAGGTGCTCGGCCTGCGTGTAGTAGGGCTCCAGCTCGTCGTACGAGATCGGCCAGGCAGGTGAGATGCCGCCGTGGTGGCGCAGCTCGCGGAAGTCCTCAGGACGCAGGCGGAACAGCGCCGCCCCGTAGAACTTCGTGTTGCCGCCGACGTAGTAGTTGACCTCGGGCTGGAACGCGTGCCCGTGCCGGTCGTACCACGACTCCTGCGCGAGGTACTTCGCCCGCACGAACACCGCTCGGGTGTCCCAGTTGTCCAGCTCCCGGGGCAGGAAGCCGCCACGTTCCAGCCAGAGCACGCGAGCCCCTCCGAGGGCCAGCCGATGCCCGAGCGTGCCGCCCCCTGCGCCGGTCCCGATGACGATGACGTCGAAGTGCCGGTCGTCCGCCATGGACGGAGATTGCGCCGGGCGCAGAACAAAAGTCCATGGTTCTCAAGGGATCGCAACTCGTCGTGGTCTCCCGGTCACGCAAGCGGACGCGCCATCCCTGGACTAGTCCGTGCCGACCACACGACCTGTTGTCGTACCGACGCGCAGGCCATTCCCTCGGGACCGCTTCGGGCGCATGGTGAGGGACGACGCTGTCGGCAGGCACCGCGACGGCGGCTGGGGGGCAGGTGGCCAGGACTGCCGGTGATCGCAGGGTCGTGCGCCCTGTCGGCTTCGTCCCCGTCGAGGCGAAGTTCCGTCCGCCTGCCCAGCCGTCCGGCCTGGTGCTCCGAGGCCAGCTCGTCGACAGGTTGCTGGAGGCGCGGGACTGCCCGCTCGTGCTGCTCGCTGCCCCGCCCGGCTACGGCAAGAGCGTGGTCGTGACGCAGTGGGCCGGTGAGGACGACCGGCCCTTCGCCTGGCTCACCCTGGACCAGGCGGACAACGACCCGCTCGTGCTCATCACCTACGTCGTGCTCTCCCTGCACCGTGTGGAGCCGGTGGAGGCCGGGATCATGGTCGACGCCGCGAGCGCCGCGGACGTGCTGCAGCGCTTGCTCCCGGCGCTGCGCCGCCGGCAGCCCTTCGTGCTCGTGGTCGACGCCGCCGACGCGCTCACGGCGCCCGAGGCCATCGAGGTGCTCCAGGTCCTGGGGGACAACCTCCCCGACGGTGCCCAGCTCGCGCTCGTGGGGCGCACCGTCCCAGCGGTGGGGTGGCGGTCGCGGACGACCGAGGTCGGTACGGCGGACCTCAAGCTCAGCAGGGCCGAGGCGCTCGCCCTCGTCAGGGGCACCGGCCTCGCGCTGGCGGACCACGACGTGGAGGAGCTGCTCCGTCGTACCGAGGGGTGGGCGGCGGGCATGTACCTCGCGACGCTCTCGCTCGGGGCGCACGGCCACCAGCCGCCCTCCGTCGCGAGCGTGGTGGGGCGCGACAGCCTGATCGCGGGATACCTGCGGGACCAGGTGCTCGACCTGCTCGCGCCGGAGGACCAGGAGCTGCTTGTCCGGACGTCGATCCTCACCCGACTGTCCGGCCCGCTGTGCGACGCCGTGCTGCTGAAGAAGAAGTCGGGGGAGAGCCTGCAGCGCCTGGCACAGGCCAACGTCCTGCTCTTCCGCATGGACGACCAGGGCCGCTGGTTCCGGCTGCACCAGCTGTTCGGCGAGGCGCTCCGGACGGAGCTGCTGCACCGGGAGCCACAGCTGGTCAAGAGCCTGCACTCCCGCGCGAGCCTCTGGTTCGAGGCGGCCGGCAACCTCGACGAGGCGATCGCGCACGCCATCGACGCCATGGACGTGGCGCGGGCCGCGCATCTGATCTGGCGGCACACGCCGGCGTGCGTCGCGACCGGGAGGCTGTCGCGGCTCGAGCGCTGGCTGGGTGCCTTCACCGCGCGTCAGGTGGGGACGCACGCGAAGCTCTCGCTCGCGGCCGCGTGGCTGGCGCTGGAGCGCGGCCGGCCCGCGGAGCACTGGGTGTCGGCGGCGGTGGGCGGCCAGTACGAGGCGGCGGTCAAGGGCGAGGCCGAGTCGGTCGCCTCCGCCACGGCCCTGCTCCGTGCCGTCCTTGCCAGGAACGGGCTCGTGCAGATGGCTGCGGACGCGATGCTCGCCGTGCGCCTGCAGGAACCGGGCGACCCGTGGTTCCCCGTCGCGACCTTGCTGGAGGCGGTCGCCACCTATCTCACCGGGCACACGGCGGAGGCGCACAGCAAGCTGGCCGACGCCGAGGGCCTCGCCGCCGCGACCGGCGCACACGCCACCCGGGCCGCGGCGCTGGCCCAGCTCGTGCTGGTCGCCCTCGACGACGGCGACCTCGACACGGCACGCGTGCTGACCGAGCAGGCCATGGACCTGCTGCGCGCCTTCCACCTCGAGGACAGCGCCTCCCTTCTCCCGGTGCACTGCGTGGCGTCCCTGGTGGCGGCTCGGTCGGGCCGCACGGAGGAGGCCGCAGCGCTGTCCCGCGAGTGCCTGCGGAGGGTGGCGCTGACGGCGCACCCCGCGCCATGGGGGGGCGTGCAGTGCCGGCTGGTGCTGGCCCGCACCGAGCTCCTGCTCGGGGAGCCGCCCGCCGCCCGCACGCTGCTGTCGGAGGCACAGGAGCTGCTGCCCCAGGTGCCGGACGCCACCTTCCTGCGGGACGCCGTCGAGAGCACCTGGCACGAGCTCGAGGCCATCCCTCTGGACCGCGCCGGGAGGGGCACGACGCTCACGAGCGCCGAGCTGCGGGTGCTGCAGTACCTGCCGACCCACCTGTCCTTCGAGGAGATCGGGCGCCAGCTGTTCGTGTCTCGCAACACGGTGAAGACCCAGGCCGTCGCGGCCTACCGCAAGCTCGGTGTGAGCTCCCGCTCGGAGGCCGTCGACCGGGCGCGTTCGCTCGGTCTGCTCACCGGCTGATCAGCGCGGCGTCGTCCACCTTGGCGTGCTTCGGGATCAGCATGGCGAGGACCAGCCCGATCAGCGAGACCACCACCAGCACGGCCATCGCTGCCGCGAAGTTGTGGTTGCCCGGCAGCGCGGTCGAGACCAGCACGGACCCGCACAGGGCCGTGCCGAGCGAGGACCCGAGGTTGGAGACGCTGCGCGACAGGCCGGAGATGTCGGCCTGGTCGCGGTCCGGGAAGCTGGACTGGACGATGTTCACCGACGACGTCAGCATCGTGCCCATGCCGAGGCCCATCAGGATCAGCCCCGGCACCGAGCTGAGCACACCGGAGTCCTTGCGCACCAGGGCCAGGAGGAGCAGGAGGCCGACGGTGCTGATGAGGAAGCCCATGACGACGAGCCACCGCTGGGTGTGGCGTCGGGCGAACCGCTCCGCCGCGGCGGAGGAGACCAGGATCCCGATCGTGGCCGGGGTGAGCGCCAGTCCCGTCTCGATGGCGCTGTAGCCCCGGGCCTCCTGCAGGAACACCGATACCACGAAGAAAGCGCCCTGCATCACCAGCCACTGGACCGTCTGCGTGCCCAGGCCGAGGTTCGCCTGGCGCACCCCGAACAGCCGCAAGGGAAGCAGCGGCGTCCTCCCGGTGCGTTCGGCCCGCCGTACGTGCAGGAAGAACAGCAGCAGGAAGACCGCGCCGACGGCGATGAACAGCCACACGGGGGACAGGCCGCCCTCCTCGACGAGGACGTTGTCCCCGACCGTGAAGTCCTGGCGGCAGCTGAACCACCCGTAGGTCCGGGAGAGCAGGATGCCGAGCACCACGAAGAACAGCCCCAGGGCCGAGAGCACCGCGCCCGTCAGGTCGAACCGCGGCGGCGGCCCCTCGCGGGGCGGGTCGAACAGGGAGCGTGACATCAGGATGATGGCAGCGACGACGAGGACCTGCAGCAGGAACGAGGCGCGCCAGCTGATCCAGCTGGTGATCGTGCCGCCGATGAGCGGGCCGGCGGCCGCACCCAGCCCGCCCGCACCACTCACCACACCGAAGAACTTCGCCCTGGTCTGCACGTCAGCGAACCAGACCGTCACGAGGATGTAGATGGGCGGGATCATGAGCGCGGAGCCGACGCCCTCGAGCACCGAGTAGCCGACGATCATCACGCCCAGCCCAGGCGCCAGGGTCGCCAGCAGGGCGCCGATCCCGTAGATCACCAGGCCGCCCATGAAGCAGGCCTTGCGTCCCCGGATGTCGCTCAGCTTGCTGCCTGGGATCATCAGGGCAGCCATCGTGAGCGTGAACAGCGTGATCGCCGTCTGCAGTCCGATGACCGTGGTGTCGAGGTCCTTCGCGATCGCGGTGATGGCGACGTTCATGTTGGTGGCGGCGTAGCTCGCGATGAACTGGGCCAGGGCGAGCGGGCGCACCATGGCGCGGTCGGGCACCCTCGGCGCACCAGTCGCGGACGAAGCGGTCACCCGGACACCATCCGATGTGGGGCAGCGGGCGTCGTCATCCAGGACGGGTGAGACCCGGCGTCCTGGTCACCCGATGGGGATGATGCCCCTCCTCCCCCCTTGCTCGGAGAGTCGCAGCGTCCAGACAGGGAGCAAAACCGTGGCCCGTGGGTCTCGATGGGTGAGGACGCGAGCGTGTGGGCCGACCGGGTGGAGCTGCTCACGCTGTACCAGGTCAACGCCGACGTCGTCAGCCGTACGGGCAACCCCAAGGTCGGCTTCCTCCACTGCCTGCCGGCGTTCCACAACCGCGAGACCAAGATCGGAGAGCAGATCCACGAGCAGTTCGGCCTCGAGGGGCTGGAGGTCACCGACGAGGTCTTCGAGTCCGAGCGGTCCCTGGTGTTCGATCCTGCCGAGAACCGGATGCACACGATCAAGGCGGTCATGGTCGCCACGCTCGGCGGCTGACCGCAGGAGGAAGGCATGAGGGTCGTGGTGGCGCTGGGCGGCAACGCGCTGCTCAAGCGCGGCGAGCCGATGACCGCAGCGGTGCAGCGCGCGAACGTGCGCGCCGCCGCACCCTCGCTCGCCGGGGTAGCGACCCGGCACCAGCTCGTGCTCACGCACGGCAACGGACCACAGGTCGGTCTGCTGGCGCTGCAGGCAGCGGCGTACGAGGAAGTGGAGGCCTATCCGCTGGACGTGCTGGGTGCGGAGACCGAGGGCATGATCGGCTACGTGCTCGAGCAGGAGCTCGGCAACCTGCTTCCGTTCGAGGTTCCGTTCGCGACGCTGCTGACCATGGTGGAGGTCGACCCGGCCGACCCGGCGTTCCGCGACCCCACGAAGTTCGTCGGGCGGGTCTACACGAAGGACGAGGCGGACCGAGTCGGCGCCGAGACCGGATGGGTCTTCAAGCAGGACGGGCAGCACTGGCGGCGCGTCGTCCCGTCACCGGAGCCGCAACGCATCTTCGAGCTGCGGCCGGTGGAGTGGCTGCTGGAGAGGGGCACGGTCGTGATCTGCGCGGGGGGCGGTGGCATCCCGACGATGTACGAGGCCGGGTCGCCGCGCAGGCTCGTCGGGGTGGAAGCCGTCATCGACAAGGACCTGGCGAGCGAGCGGCTCGCGACGGGCGTGCACGCGGACCTGTACGTGATGGCGACCGACGTCGACGGCGTGTACGTCGGCTGGGGGACGCCGAGGCAGCACCGGCTGGAGCGGGTCACCGCCGAGGAGCTGCGAGGCATGGGTTTCCCGGCAGGCTCGATGGGCCCGAAGGTCGAGGCGGCGATCAGGTTCGTGGAGCGCACCGGCAACCGAGCGGCCATCGGTGCGCTGTCGGAGGTCGAGAAGGTCGTCGACGGCGTCGCGGGCACCCAGGTGGTGCCGTCGTGACGGCCGCCGAACGACTGCGCGAGGCGTGAGCATCACCCAGCACGGATGATGCCCAGGCGGGGGGGTGCGTCGACCATCGCCGGATGAAGAAGACGGTGGACATCCTCGAGGGCAACACCTTCGTGGTCAGCGACGAGCGTGGCGACATCGACGGCTCGCCGGTCGAGGCGCACGGGCTGTTCGACCGAGACACCCGCTACCTCTCGCGCTGGGTGCTCACGCTCGACGGGCAGCGCCCGGCCACCCTGAGCGTGGACACGACGCACTACTACGCGGCGCAGTTCTTCCTGGCGCCCGGGGTGGCCTCGGCGTACATCAACGCCAAGGTCGCGATCATCCGGCGTCGCACGGTGCTGGACGGCTTCCACGAGTCGATCGCGGTGACCAACCACGACTCGGCGCCGGTGACCATCGAGGTGGCGCTCGCCGCGGAGGCGGACTTCGCCGACCTCTTCGAGGTGAAGGACGCCACGGTCCATGACAAGCGGGGGCGGCCCTACCAGCGGGTGGAGAAGGACCGGCTGGTCCTGGGGTACGAGCGGGACGCGTACCGGAGGGAGACCTGGGTCCGGGCCACCGGCGACCCGTTGTATGACGAGGGCGGGCTCCGTTTCACCGTGACCCTCGACCCGCAGGAGTCCTGGAGCACCGACGTCGACGTGCTCACCGTCCGCGGTGCGGATCGCCACCCGGCCTTCCACGACGCCGCGGACTGGGACGACCCCGAGAGCCGGCTGGGCCTGAAGCTGCTGCGGCAGCACGTGCCTGTGCTCGTGTGCGACTGGGAGCCGCTCGAGGCGATCTACGAGCAGACCATGAACGACCTGGCATCCTTGCGCTTCGACCTGCCCATCAGCCCCGGCCACTACCTGCCCGCGGCCGGGCTGCCCTGGTTCATGTCGCCCTTCGGCCGTGACAGCCTCATCACCAGCTTCCAGGCGCTGCCGTTCATGCCAGAGCTTGCGCACACGGCCCTGGTCACGCTCGCCGAGCTGCAGGCGCGCAAGCGGGACGACTTCCGCGACGCCGAGCCGGGGAAGATGCTCCACGAGCTGCGCTTCGGCGAGCTGACGGCCTTCGAGGAGCGCCCGCACTCGCCGTACTACGGCAGCGCCGACGGCACGCAGCTGTGGCTCGTGCTGCTCGACGAGTACGAGCGCTGGACCGGCCGTGACGACGTCGTGCACGCGTTGGAGGGCCCGGCGCGGGCCGCGTTACGGTGGATCGACGAGTTCGGCGACCGCGACGGCGACGGGTACGTCGAGTACGAGCGCCGCAACCCCGAGACCGGCCTCGAGAACCAGTGCTGGCGCGACTCGTGGGACTCGATCCAGTCCGCTGACGGCACCATGGCATCCCTGCCACGGGCCACCTGCGAGCTCCAGGGCTACGTGTACGACGCCAAGCGCCGCGCGGCAAGGCTGGCGCGCACGGTGTGGGACGACGCGGCCCTGGCGGATCGGCTCGAGGAGGAGGCGGAGGCGCTGAACAAGCGGTTCAACGAGGACTTCTGGCTCCCCGACCTCGGATACTTCGCGCTCGCGCTGGACGGGGACAAGAAGCCGGTCGACAGCCTCACCTCGAACCTCGGCCACCTGCTGTGGAGCGGCATCGTCGACGACGACAAGGTGCCGCGCGTCGTGGAGCTGCTCATGGGGGAGCGGCTGTACTCGGGCTGGGGGTTCCGCACCTTCGCGACGGAGCAGACCGGCTTCAACCCCATCGGCTACCACCTCGGCACCGTCTGGCCGCACGACACGGCGTTCGGCGTGCTGGGGCTGGCTCAGCACGGCTACCGCGCGGAGGCCGCGACGGTGGCCATGTCGCTGCTCGAGGCCGCCGAGCTCCTGGGCGGCCGGCTGCCCGAGGCCTTCGCCGGCTTCTCCCGCGAGCACACCGCCTTCCCGGCCGAGTACCCCACGGCCTGCAGCCCGCAGGCGTGGGCCTCCGGGGCGCCCCTCATGCTGCTGCGCGCCCTGCTCGGTCTGCAGCCGGACGGCGCGGTCCTGCGCTCGAACGCCCACCTGCCGGAGCGGATCCGCGAGCTGCGGCTGTTCCGGGTCCCTGGCCGCTGGGGGACCGCGGACGTCGGTGTGGACCTCACCGGTCAGGTGCTGCGGCTCGACCAGGCCTCGGGGCAGGAGCCGTCGCCCGTGGTGGGTGCACTGGTCGAGGCGGCGCGACAGATTCCCGCGGACGCCTGGCGGGGCCGGCGTGCGTCGGTCTGCTTCGACCTGGGGGCGGCGGGGACGTACCGCGTCGTCCTGGACAACGGCCGGGTGTCGCTCGACAGCCACGGCGACGCGGACTGCGTGGTCACCACCGACGAGAAGACGCTCGCCGAGCTGCTGCGGGGCGAGCGCAGCCCGATGACCACGGCGCTGTCCGGCCAGGCGCGGGTGGAGGGAGACGTCGACGTGGTGATGCGGCTGCTGTCCTTCCTCGGCCGTGTGGGCGCCTCGGCGGAGTGACGGTCAGCCCGACCGGGGCTCGTCGCCTCCGCCCGGCTCCCGGCGTGTCAGCCCCACCTGGACCGCGCCCACGAGCAGCCGGAACCCGAAGCCGATCACGATCAGGTCGCCGATCATCTGCACGGTGACCACCGTCCGGGCGGTCTCGGTCCTCGCCACGATGTCGCCGAAGCCGACGGTGGCGAACACCGTGACCGAGAAGTAGAGCGCATCGAGCCGCGACAGAGGCTCGCTGAAGCTTTCCGCGTCGTGGTGCTCCAAGAGGTAGTACGACGCGGCAAACATCAGCAGGAACAGCGGCGCCGCGGTGGCCAGCACCTCGAGCGCCCGCAGCCGCGGCGCGTCCGAGTGCATGATCGAGCGGATCTGCCACGTGAGCAGGACCGGGAACGCCAGCAGGCCGACAGTGAGCAGCAGGCCGCCGGTCAGGTCCGGCGCGTGGGTGAGGGGTACCGCGAAGTAGATCCAGACGAGCGTGGTCGTCGTCAGGACGGCCCGGATCAGGCTCAGCGCCAGCTGACGTCGAGGCGGCATCCCGGCCGGGGAGAGCCGGACGTTGGCGTCCAGGTCCGGGGACGGGTTCATGGGCACCGGGGCTGCCCGGGGCTCAGCAGGTGCGCTTGACGGCGGACACCAGCGCCTGACCGGCGTCGACCGCGGTGCGGGCCGAAGTCGCTGTCGCCGCGAGGCTGACCGCCGAGGGGTTGGCCTTCGCCGCGTCCACGGCGGTCTGCAACGACGCGAGAGCGGTGTCCACGGCGGAGATCTCCGACGAGAACTGGCCCTTGGCGTCCGCCCTGAGCGTGGCAAGCCTCTGCTGGATCGTGTCCAGGTCCTGCTGGGCCTCGGCGATCGCACCCTGCCCGACCTGCACGTCCTTGAGGTCGTCGACGGACGACCGCAGGCTGTCGACGTCGTTGCAGACGGCCGGCTTCGCCTCGTTGTCCTTGTTGTCGTCGCTGCAGGCCCCGAGCGCAGCGGCCGTCAGCACCGCGGCGGTGAGGATCAGGGCGTGGCGCGGATGTCCGGACATGGCTGAGACGTTCCTCGGCGGCACGCCCCGTGGCATCACCCCCGACGGGTGATCCCCTGTCAGACGAGGGGATGACGGGCTGTGACGGCTCGACTTCGTGCCGTACCCTGGGCGAGAAGAGCAACACCGAGAGAGGGCCCGCACGCGCGACATGGAGCTGCTCGACGTACCTGCCTTCACGAGTGCG
This sequence comes from Actinomycetota bacterium, assembly GCA_046723735.1. Classification (GTDB taxonomy): domain Bacteria; phylum Actinomycetota; class Actinomycetes; order Mycobacteriales; family SCTD01; genus RYN-111. The sequence goes on from JBKOVB010000045.1 coordinate 41,841, forward strand.
CAGGCCCTTGACGGCATGCGACGTCCGTTCCTGAAGGCCTTCGGGCGGGGCCCGGTGGGCCGTCGGCTCGCCCGTGCCGCGTGGCCGGCCTTTCGGGCGGCGCTCCTGCACGGATCGGGGATCGCGCTCGCGCGCTCGCACGCCCGGGTGGCCGCCGACGAGCGCAACGCGCACACGCTGCTCGTGGCGCGCTGGACGCACAGAAGGATCGAGAGCGTCGTCCACCGCGCCGTTCAGGACGCGGCGAACGCCGTCTGAGCGGAGCCCGTCAGCCGTTGAGCAGTCGCGCCTTCTGCTCCTGGAACTCGGCCTCCGTCAGCACGCCCTGGTCCTTCAGCGCGCTGAGCTGCTTCAGCTGCTCGACGGCCGCGCTCGAGATCGGCTCCGGCTCCGTGCGGGGTGCGGGCGCGTACTGCTGAGGCGGTGGTGCGTACTGCTGCTGCTGGGCGTACGCCGCGTCCTCCTGCTCCGCCCAGCGGTTGGCCTGCCGACGCGAGACGCGGTTGGACACGGCCGTGGCCGTGCCGGCGACGACGGCGGTGCGGGCGACACCACGGATCAGTCCGGGCATGACGGTCCTCTCTGTACGGCGGGCGGGTCAGAGCTCGGCCGGCTCGGCCTCGAGGGCGGCGAGGAGCGCCTGCACCGGGATGCGGCCGCTCGCGACGAGCTCGGCACCGTTGCGGCGCAGGGTGCGGGCGAGGGGGGCGGCCCAGAGGTTCTCGTACACGAGGATGGCGCCCGCGTTGCCCGGCTCGAGGGCCTCAGCCGCCTCCTTGACGTCGTCGCCGCCGAGCAGACCGGATGCCGCGCCCTCGAAGATCGCGAGGTCGAGGGTGCCGTCGTGGTCGAGGTCGGTGACCGCCACGACCTGGATCGTCCCGTCCTCCTGCTTGTGCACGAAGACCAGGTCGAGCACGCGGATGATCCCGCGGTCGACGAGCGAGACCAGCTCCTTCAGGCCCTCACCGGTCATGGTGAACCTGGGGAACTCGATCACCAGGTAGTCGACCGGTCCCATCGCGTCCAGCTCGCGGGTCTCGTCAGCCACCACGTCACGCTCCTGCGTCGCTCCAGCCCTGCACCGACGTCTGAACGTCTGACGGACCGGCCCGTAGCGGCATCATCCTGATCGTGTGAAGTTGGCCCACCTCACCCCGTCCGGGTGATGCGCCGCCGACGGCCTCGCGCGACGGTCGCGCTGTGAGGGGGAGGTCGTGGACGATGGCGGGCTGAGCGCTGCTGCCCCCTCGGCGCCGGGGCGGCCCATGACAGCACGCCGGTTGTCGGTGTCGCAGGTCGTCGGCCGGGTCACCCAGACGCGCCGACGGCTCGAGGAGCAGCGCCGCGACCACCCCTTCGTCGACACGGCGTTCAACGCCAGGGACGTGCTCGACGAGACCGGCGGCGGCCTGCTCGCAGGCGCGATCGCGTTTCGGATCTTCCTGTTCCTGGTGCCGGCGGTGTTCCTGTTCGTCATCGGCTTCGGGCTCGGGGCCGACGCCGCGGGGTCCTCGCCCAGGGAGGCGGCCCGCAGCTTCGGGATCGCGGGCATCGTGGCGACCTCGATCGAGGGCGGGTCGCAGGCGTCGACGTTCGCCCGGTGGGCGACGTTCCTGATCGCGGCCTACGCCACGTTCAGCGGGGCGCGCGGGCTGCTCAAGGCGGTCTGGGTGGCGCACGCGCTGGTCTGGAAGGTGCGTCCGGGGCGCCTCACGCGGCTGCCGCAGCGCAGCGTGCAGCTGATCGGAGTGTTCGTGGCCGCGCTGGCGCTCGCCCGGGTGGTCGACCTGCTGCACTCGTGGTCGCTCATCGGCTGGGTCGTGGCGCTGGCGCTCTACACGGCCATCCCCGCCACGGTGTGGCTGCTGTGCTCGTCGCGGCTGTTCCCACGCCGGCCGGGCGTCACGTGGCTGCACGTGCTCCCTGGCGCGGTGCTCTTCGGCATCGGGGCGCAGGCGCTGCACGTGCTGACGCTCGTCTGGCTGACGCGATCCGTGGAATCCAAGCAGGAGGCGTACGGCGCCATCGGCGCCGCGCTCACGATCCTGCTGTGGGCCTACCTGCTCGGGCTGGTGATGATCGCCGGGGCGGCGCTCAACGCGGCGGTCTGGCGCAGGTCCGGGGGCGCTGTCCCCGGGGAGGAGTGAGGCGGACATGGTGCTCCGGACCGAGACCCCTGCGGTTGTCCCGCTCCCGCGTGTGGCCGAGGGGCCGCCGCCCGTCGTACCGGCTCGGGAGGCGCCCGCCCTGCCGGCCGCGGCCGACGTCGCGATCGGGCTGGGGGTCGAAGGGTTCCGGCTCGGGGTCAGGTCCGTGCGGGCCGGCGCCCGGTTGCTCGACCCGGTGACCCGTCGCCTGCTGCGGCCCAGCCCGTTGCCGGAGCGGTGGTGGCCCGCGACGCTCGCCGAGCGCCTCGCCGGTCAGGGACAGGAGGACCGCGCTCAGGTGGTCGAGGCCCTGACGCGGGCCTTCGACGCTCTCGTGCCCAAGGTGCTCGACGCGGTGCTCGACGACGTCGACCTGACCGCCCTCGTGCTGCACCGCGTCGACCTGGACGCGATCGCCGGCGGCCTCGACCTCGACGCCGCGGTGGCCCGGGTCGACCTCGACCGGATCGTCGACAGGATCCCGATCGACCACGTCCTCGCGCGCATCGACATCGACGAGGTGGCCGCCCAGGTCGACGTCGACGCCGTCCTCGACCGGGTCGACCTGATCGGCTTGGCGGGCTACATCATCGACGGCGTCGACCTGCCCGAGATCATCCGGGAGTCGACGGGCTCCATGGCGTCCGAGGGCCTGCGCGGGGTGCGCATGCAGAGCATTGACGCCGACGAGCGCGTGAACCGCCTCGTGGACCGGGTGCTGCTGCGCCGGCACGCGCGGCGGACGGAGGCGCCGGGACGGCTGAGCCCGGCGTACGAGGACGGGGACGCCACGTGACGGCCCTGGCCGACCGGCGAAGCGGCCGCCGCAGCCAGCCGCCCGTGGTCTCCGCCGTACCGGTGGAGGGCCGTCCCTACCAGGGACGTCGGGCCGGCATCGTGAGCCGGCTGGTGGCCAACACCGTCGACTTCCTCGTGGTGGTGCTCGTCCTGGCCGCGGGGTACGCCGCCGTGTCCGCCACCCTGTTCCTCTTGTCGCCGTCGCGCTTCAGCTGGCCCGACTTCCGTGGCCTGGTGCTGTTGGCGGTCGGCGCGTGCGTGATGTTCGTCTACCTCACGGCGTCGTGGGCGACGACCGGTCGGACGTACGGCGACCACCTCCTCGGCCTGCGGGTGCTCAGCTTCCGCGGCGAGCGGATGACCTGGCCGGGTGCCGCCGCGCGTGCGGCGCTCTACGTCGTGCTCCCTATCGGGATCATGTGGGCTGCCGTCAGCCGGCAGAACCGGTCGGTGCAGGACGTCGTGCTCCGCACGTCGGTGATCTACGACTGGGGGCCGGGGCACGTGCCGGGCGCAGGGGCTCGCATCACCCCGGCCGGGTGATGCCGTCCTCCGAGGCGCCCGGAAGTGTCGAGGAGTCACCGGACGAGGAGGCCAGCATGCAGACGTATCCACCCATCGCCGACCACGGTTTGATCGGTGACCTCCAGACCTGCGCTCTCGTGTCGACCGACGGCGAGGTGGACTGGTTCTGCTGTCCGCGCTTCGACTCCCCGAGCGTGTTCGCGTCGCTGCTCGACCGGCAGCGCGGCGGGCACTTCTCGATCCGGCCGCACACCGGCGGCTACGTCACGAAGCAGCTCTACCTGCCGGACACGGCGATCCTCATCACCCGCTTCCTCACGGAGGAGGGCGTTGGCGAGGTGTGCGACTTCATGCCGGTGATCGAGGGTGCAGCCACCGACCGGCACCAGCTGGTGCGGCTGGTGCGCGTGGTGCGTGGCGAGATGACCTTCGTCGCGGGATGCCAGCCGCACTTCGACTACGGGCGGGCCGGCCACAAGACGGAGGTCACGAAGCAGGGGGTGGCCTTCATCGGCGACGACGGGACGGAGCTGGCCCTGCACCTGGTACGCCGGCAGGGCATCGCCGCCGAGGAGCAGGTGGAGGTGCAGCACGACGAGGAGGGCGTCCGCGGGGTGGTCACGCTGAGCGCGGGCCAGGTGGGTGGCCTCATCCTGGAGTCGGCTCCGGGCGGGCCACCTCGCGAGCTCTCACCCGGCGAGGTGGTCTCGATGTTCGAGCACACCCGGGACTTCTGGCGGAGGTGGGTCGGCCGCTCGACGTACCGCGGGCGCTGGCGCGAGCAGGTGGAGCGCTCCGCGATGACGCTGAAGCTCATGACCTACCAGCCGACCGGCGGGCTCGTGGCCGCCCCCACCACGGGACTGCCGGAGCAACCGGGCGGCGAGCGCAACTGGGACTACCGCTTCACCTGGGTCCGGGACGGCTCGTTCTCGGTCTACGCACTGCTGGGGCTCGGCTACACAGAGGAGGCCGAGGCGTTCCTGCGCTGGCTCGGGGCGCGGGTCTCGGAGACGGCCGCGACGGACGGCCAGTCCCCGCTGAAGATCATGTACCGCATCGACGGCTCATCGGACCTCGCCGAGGAGGAGCTCGACCACTTCGAGGGATGGCGCGGTTCGCGGCCGGTCCGGATCGGCAACGGCGCCTCGGACCAGCTGCAGATGGACATCTACGGCGAGGCTCTCGACTCCGTGCGGCTGGGTGACGAGCACGGTCTCGAGATGAGCCACGCCGGGTGGGAGGACGTGCGCCGCGTGGTCGACTGGCTGTGCGACCACTGGGACACGCCGGACGACGGCATCTGGGAGACCCGTGGCGGGCGGCAGGACTTCACGTACGGCCGCCTCATGTCGTGGGTGGCGCTCGACCGTGCCGTCCACCTGGCGATCACGCGTGCCCGGCCGGCCGACCTGCCGCGCTGGGTGGCGGTCCGCGACGCGATCTACCGGCAGATCATGGACCGCGGCTGGAACGCCGAGCGGCAGGCCTTCGTGCAGCACTACCGCACGCACGTGCTCGACGCGTCGCTGCTCTACATGCCTCTCGTCGGCTTCGTCTCGCCCCGCGACCCCATGTGGGTGTCGACGATGCGAGCCATGGAGGAGGAGCTGGTGTCCGACAGCCTCGTGTACCGCTACGACCCGGAGGCGTCGCCAGACGGCCTGCGGGGCTCCGAGGGCACGTTCTCGATCTGCACATTCTGGTACGTCGACGCGCTGGCCCGCGCGGGCCGGCTCGACGACGCGCGGCTGACCTTCGAGAAGATGCTGACCTACGCCAACCACCTGGGGCTCTACTCGGAGGAGATCGGCCCGACCGGCGAGCAGATCGGCAACTTCCCCCAGGCGTTCAGCCACCTCGCGCTCATCAGCGCTGCGGTGAACCTGAACTACCAGCTCGACCACGACGGATCGCTCGCCGGGGTGCTCGCCAGGTGAGCCGTGCCCCGGGTGCGCCGCCGCGGCGTGGCACCCGGGGCGTTGCTCGGCCGTGCGCTCAGGCTGTCCCCGGCGCAGACGTCCTGTCAGGGCCCGAGACGCACTTCTGCTGGCCGGCCGGGTCGCCGGGGGGTATGACGGCGACGTGACCACCCTCGGCATCGTCGACCTCACCCTGCGCCTCCTGGTGGCCGGGCTGGCCGCTGTGCTGCTGGGCGTCGAGCGCGAGGTGCGTGGTCATGCCGCAGGAGTGCGCACGCACGCCCTGGTCGCCATCGGCGCCGCGCTCTTCACGTTGGTGGGCGCGTACGGCTTCGCGGACGTGCCGCGGGGGCCGAGCTACGACCCGACCCGGATCGCCGCCCAGGTGGCGAGCGGCATCGGCTTCCTGGGTGCGGGGGCCATCCTCCGTCAGGGGATCGGCGTACGCGGACTCACCACGGCAGCCACGCTGTGGCTCGCCGCCGCGCTGGGCGTGGCGTCGGGTGCCGGCGCCTACGCGGCGGTGGCCGTGACGACCGTCGTCGTCCTGCTCGTCCTCGTCGCGCTGCGGCTCGCCAAGCCCGTCCTGCAGCGGGTGGGGGGAGGGGTCACTCTCGTCGAGCTGGAGTACGAGCGGGGCCACGGCACCCTCGGCCCGCTGCTGCGTGCCGTGAACGCCCTGCCCGGCCGCCTGGACCACCTCGAGCTGGACGACGACGAGGACGAGGAGGAAGGCCTGCGGCGCGCGAGCCTCTACGTCACGGGACGAGACCTGGACCAGCTGCACGCCGTCGTCGAGCAGCTCCGTGAGCGCCCCGAGGTGCGGGCGGTCCGCATCACGCGCGGCGCAGGCGGCGCGCCCGCGCCGGGTTAGCCCGCTGCGAGCGCGGCAGGGCTGCCTCGCTCGCCCTCGGCGATCGACGAGGTGGCACGCCTGCGTCGGCCTCGTCAGCCCAGCGGCAGCTGCGCGAGGAAGGCCCGGCGCGCCTGGAGCGCCTGCGCCCGCTCACGCTCCACGAGGCGACCGCACAGCACGCCGAGCGCGGGGTTCTCGGAGGCCAGCTGTTCGAGCCGCTGTACCGCGACGACCGCGTCCTGGTGCTCCCCGAGGTGCTCCTGCACCTTCTCCGCCGCCTTCACCTGTCGCCGTACCTCGCCTCCCAGCGCCACGCGTGCGGTCTCGGCGGTGTAGCGCGCCCGCTTCGCCGCGATCCGGGTCCCGTGCCACTCCTCGTCCGGGCTGTCGAGGCCGAGACGGTCCGCCCGCCGGCGCAGCGCCCGCCACGTGCCCTTGAGCAGCGGAGGCAGCGCCCGCCGGCACGGGCCCGCGGCGGCCGGTGCCAGGCGCAGCGAGCCTGCGAGCTCCTCGAGCAGTCCCAGCACGGCCAGGTAGCGCGGCGAGCCGAGCGCGGCATCTCCCTCCGCGGCGGCGGTGCGCTCCTCCGCCTCGAGCAGGGCGTCGACCGGGTCCACGTCGAGGACACCGGTGGGGTGTTCCGCCGTGCGCCGCAGGCGTGCGCGCAGCACCTCCAGGTCGCGCGCCGTGCCGAGGCTGTCCGCCAGCCACCGCAGCTCGCCGCGCAACGCCTCCGCACGAGGGTCGTCGAGCATCGGCCGCAGCGCCCGCAGGTCGCTGCGCAGCCGGCGGCACGTCACCCGCAGCTGGTGCACGGCGTCGGGCAGCCCGCGGCGCACCCCGAGGTCGTGCTCGAGCAGCTGGGAGCCGCGCGTGCGCAACGACCACCGGACGAGCTCGCCGACCGGGTCGTCGGGCCCCACCTGCACCGGGGCGTCGAAGGGGACGTCCAGGACGCGCAGCGCCTTCGGTGTCTGGTCCCCGAGCTGGGCCCCCGACGCCAGCAGCGCGTCCAGGACCCGGCGGTGCACCTTGGTCCCTGCGTCCCGCTGCTCCAGCTCGAGCTCGTGCCAGCCGGTCCCGCCCACGACCTCGACGACGTCGTCGACCAGCTCGGCCAGCTCGTCCCCGCTCTCGTTCAGCAGCACCAGGCTGGTACGCCGGGTGAGCAGCTCCACGACCGGGCGCAGTGGCTCGCCGCGATGCAGCGCTACGAGCAGCGAGGAGAGCTGGCGCGGCAGGACGGCGCGGGACGCCGGCACGGAAAGCTCCCGGCGGTCGAGCGCCCCTCCCACGACGCCGCCGAGCTTCAGCGTCCAGCCGGCCTCCCCGTCGCCGGTTCGATGGCGCAGCGTCACGCCGTGCTGGGCGAGGGCCAGGGCCTCGGTGTCGAAGTACCGGGCTCGCAGCGTCGCGGACCGTGTGGACACCGCGTGGACACCTTTGACGCCGTCGAGCGCGGGCAGCACGAAGTCGTCGGGGACGGTGAGCTTCGTCTCGACCTCGTGGAGGTCTTGCACGCGCCACAGGATCACGCAGCGGACAGGGCGGCCGCAACGCCTACGGCTGCAGGAGGTTCTTCCAGCGGTGACGCGTGAGCAGCACACCCTCGCGGACGCCCCAGGGGCACAGGTTGAGCTCTTCGGCCCTCACCTGGTGCAGGGTCGTGGCGGCCACGACCGCGGTGGCGAGCAGCTGCTCGGCCTTCTCCGGCGAGATGCCCGGGAGGCTGTCCAGCTCCTCCTTCGACCTGGCCGCAAGCTCGGTGACGAGCTGGTCCAGGTCGTGGCGTCGCAGCCTCACCGACCTGTAGGCCTCCTCCCTCGGCGACGCTGTGCCCGACACGCGGGCCAGCGCCCGCAGCGTGGGTGACGTGCCGACGACGATGTCGCAGGCCACGTCGTACAGAGCCTGGAGCGCCTCGCAGAGCACGTCGTCGACGTGCGCCCGCAACCGCTTCAGCTGCCGCGGCCGGGGCGGGTCGTGCAGCAGGTGCTCGCAGGTGAGCCGCGCGGCGCCGAGGGGGAGTGAGGCGACCTGGTCGGCCACCTCGTCCGACCCGACGGCGAGGGCCGTGGCCTCCGCCCCGACGTCGAGCGTCAGCAGCCGTCCGGCGCTCCACCCGCACCAGCGACGCGCCGCCAGGAACGTGAGCTGTGCCTCGTCCTCCGCCCGCAGCACCAGGAGCTCGGCGCCCGTGAGCTGGCGCACCCCGCGCGTGACGCCGTCGGCTTCGGGGGCCTGCCGGAAGGCTGCGCGGGCGAAGGCGAACAGGTCGCCCACACCCAGCCGCCGGGACAGCGCGCAGGCCTCGTGCACGGCGAACGGCAGCCCGGTGCCGTTGCGCGACGCATCCACCGGCCAGTGCCGGTCCGCGACCCGCGCCGGCTCCGACCCGGGCTGGGTGTCAGCCACGAGCAGCCGCGCCCCGTCGGCGCCGACCTCCAGGATCCCGTGCCGCATGCGTCGTCACCTCAGGGCCATGTGTGCCCCTTCACGCCGTGTTCACGCGTTCGGCGACGGAGCGACGGGACCAAGGACCTCTGGTGAGGAAGCGGTCGACGGTGCACCATGACCCGCGAGGCGGCAGCACCTGTCGACCAGATGTCGTGCGTCCTCCGCACCCGCGTGACCCGGAGGGGTTCGTGGCTGGGTCTTCGTCGGACCTCGGGTCCGCGGAACGTCAGCACCTGGAGGCCGTGACCGCGCGGCTGGTGCGCCAGTTCCCCGAGCTCCCCGAGCGCGACGTCCGCGTCGTCGTGGCCGCCGCCGCACGGCGCCTCGAGGACGCGAGGGTGCGCCAGTTCGTGCCGCTGCTCGTGGAGCGCGCTGCCCGCGCGGACTGCCGCCGCCGGCGGCGTGTCATCCACCTGCCCGACGCCGCTCCCGCGCCGGCGCCCCGCTAGCCCTCGTCAGCCTTCAGCGTCGAGTCGTCCCGCAGCTCGACGTACGGCTCCTCGTCCGCGGGGAAGCCCTCGGCGATGCGCCGGGCGCGCTGCAGCTCGGCGTCGAGCTCGGCACCCAGCAGCACCGCGATGTTGGAGATCCACAGCCACACGAGGAAGACGATCACGCCCGCGACGGTGCCGTAGGTCTTGTTGTACGAGCCGAAGTTGGCGACGTAGAACCCGAACCCGAGCGACGCCGCAATCCAGATGACCAGGGCCACGAAACTGCCGGGAGTGACCCACCGGAAGCCGGTCTGCTTCGCGTTGGGGGTGGCGTAGTAGAGGATCGCCAGCATCACGACGGCCACCAGCAGCAGCGCCGGCCACTTCGCCACGTCCCAGACCGTCACCGCGGTACTGCCGACGCCGAGCGCGTCGCCGGCCCGCTCCGCGAACGAGCCGGTGAACACGACGGCCAGCGCGCCGGCCGTGGCCAGCACGACGAGGACGAGCGTCACGCCGAGGCGCACCGGGAGCCGTTTCCACAGCGGCCGGCCTTCCTCCACGTCGTAGATCGCGTTCGCCGCACGCGTGAAGGCCGACACGTAGCTGGACGCTGACCACAACGCGACCGCGAGGCCGACCACGAAGAGGACACCCGCCGACCGCTGGCTGCGTTGCAGCTCCTCCACGGCGCCGGTGAGGACGTCGCGGGCCGGTCCCGGGGCGAGCTCTGCGACGTTGTCGAGCACGGGCTGGGTCGCCGACTTCCCGAACAACCCGAGCACCGACAGCGTCGCGATGAGCGCGGGGAACAGCGACAGGATCCCGTAGTACGTGAGCGCGGCCGCCCAGTCGCCCACGTTGTCGTCCTTGTACTCCCGGGCCGTCCGCCTCAGCGCCCCGAGCCACTCCTGCCGGGACAGCCTCGTGGGCCGGTCAGGTTCTTGCTCGCGATCCGGCATGCCTGCCCCCTGCCTTGTCCGGTACGGCGGACGAAGCGCCCGCCCGGCAGCCACGAGACCTAGGCTGCCCGGCCGGTGCGCGCCTCACACCCGGCTCGGCTCGGCCACCGAGGCCACCGCCGTATGGGAGAGAAGGGCTGGTCGTGACGACACCGCGTTGACTGCGGTCAGCGGCACTGCTCCTGCGGGGGCCGCTCACGCGTCGTACCGGGGGTCGTCGTGACGTCGGCGCGTGGGGAGTTCTCCACCCGGTGCCGTGCGGCCCGCGGCGAGGAGCACGGACCGTCGGGCGGTGTGTCCGTGAACGGCAGCTGCCAGGCCAGCCGGCTCAGCACCCGCAGGTCCTTGACCCGCTGCACCTGCTCGAAGCCGAAGACGACGCGGGTCAGCAGCTGGTTCGCGCGGTTGTCCCGGAGCACGTAGCCGTAGGCCTTGACCACCTGTCCGCTGTCGTGAAGGTCCTCGAGGGCGCCGTGCATGACGAAGGCCCCGGCCCCGCTCGTGCGGTGGGCGGGGAACGACCACAGGTCGTAGAGGTAGGCCTCGTCAGGCTGCAGGTGGAAGCGCAGCCCGCTCCATCGGCAACGGAATGAGGTGGACCGGCTCGCCCAGACCCAGGCCGCCACCTGGTCGTCCCGCGTCGCGACGTAGGCGACGTCTCCGCGGCGCAGCCGCTCGGCGGTGCGCCGCTCTCGCCGCCGCTGCAGCAGCGGGGAGAGCGCGGGGCGCAGCAGCGCGGGCAGCGCCGCCACCCGCTCGCCCGGTGCCCGCACCAGCACGTCGTCGAGCGTCGTCAGGCGGTGAAGGACGAGGTCCGGGGCGTGCGGGATCGGCGGTGGCGGTTGCACCGTGGACCGGCCCACGACGTCGATGGTGTGCACGAACACCAGGCGACGCAGCACGGGCTTGAGCCGTGCGGCGGCAGTCATGATCGCTTGGCGCCGTCGACGAACTCCGCGATGGTCCGCATCGAGGAGAAGTTGGTCGGGTTGATGTCGACGGGGTCGAGCTCCAGCCCGAAGGTCGACTCGATCCGTTCGACGAACTCCACCAGGTGCAGCGAGTCCACGACGCGGTGCTCGAAGAGCAGGTCGTCGTCGCGCACCCCTCGCATCCGGTCGCTGCCGATGACGTCGACCAGGACGTGGCGGACCTGGGCCAGGCTGTCCTCGCCCGCTGCTCGGTTCTGCTCCATCACGCGTGCACCCCCCACAGCTCCTGTGCGCGTGCCGTCAGCGCCTGGCGGTCGCACTTGCCGTTCGCCGTCATCGGGAGCGCCTCGGTGACCAGGACGTGCTCAGGCACCATGTACCCGGGAAGTCGCTGACGACAGGCCTCGAGCAGGGCGTCGACCTCCACCTCCCCGGCGACCGAGCAGAAGGCGACGATCCGGTTGCCGACAGTGTCGTCGGGCACCGGGACCGCAGCGCACTCCCGCACCGCGTGGTGCGCGTAGAGCGCCGCCTCGACCTCGCCCAGCTCCACCCGGTAGCCACGCGTCTTCACGAGATGGTCACGACGGCCGAGGAAGCGCAGCAGCGGGTTGTCACCGTCCTCCATGATCTGGACCACGTCGCCGGTGCGATACGTGTGCGGACGCGCGAAGCGCTCCGCTGAGCGGTCGACGTCCCCCCAGTAGCCGCTCGCGACCCCTGGCCCTGTGACGACCAGCTCCCCCTCTGCCCCAGGCTCGTGCCGGGTTGCGCCCGACTCGTCGACCACCTCGCAGCGGTGGTTCGCGCAGCCGCGCCCTATCGGGACGGAACCCGTAGGAGGTGGTGGCTCGGCCACCTCGTAGTAGGTGCAGACGTTGGTCTCCGTCGGGCCGAAGAGGTTGTAGTAGCGAGGGTGCGGCACCTGGTGCATGAGCTCGGACAGGTACCGGTTGGGAAAGACCTCGCCCGCGAAGAGCACGAGCCGCAGCGCCGAGAGCGGGAGCGAGGCCAGGTCGCCGTAGCGGACCAGCAGCGACAAGGCCGTGGGCACGGAGTACCAGACGCTGATCGCGGCCTCGTCGATCCAGCGCGCCAGCTGCACGGGGAAGGCCGTGGCGGGCACGATGCTCGTACTGGCGCCGACCGACGCCGCGCCGAACAGGTCGAGCGTCGACAGGTCGAAGTGAAGCGGCGCGTGGTTCGACAGGACGTCGTCGGGACGCAGTGCGAACGTGTCACGCGCCCACAGCACGAACGTCAGCGCGCTCCGGTGTGTGATCGCCACGCCCTTGGGGCGGCCTGTCGAGCCGGACGTGTAGAGGATGTACGCGAGGTCGGTCTCGACGAGCTGCCTCCGCGGCACGTGCCCGTCCCCGCTCAGGACGTCGTCCCAGGGGATGAAGCCGTCGACGGGGCCACCGCACACGAGGCCGCGCAGCCGTTGCGGGAGCAGCTGCTGCAGGTCGCGAGCCCGCACGTCGTCGGAGACGAGCGCGACGAGGCCGCAGTCGTCGGCGATCGCGGCGGCCCGCGACGTCGGACCCGAGGGGTCGATCGGCACGTAGCCGGCGCCGGCGCGCATGATCCCGTAGAGCGCGGTGACTGCCACGAGGCCCTTGTCGACGTAGAGCCCGACGCGGTCGCCGATCCCGACGCCAAGCTCGACCAGGCAGGCGGCGACCCGGTCGGCGGCCGCGTCGAGCTCGCCCCACGTCGCGCAGGCCTCGCCGGCTCGCACGGCCGTCGCGTGAGGAGTCCTGGCAGCAGCCTCGCTGAGCAGCTGGTCCAGGCGGAAGGGCTCCACTCAGCTCCCTCCCTCCGTGGCGGCGGTGCCGAGGCCGAGGTCTTGCGCGACGAGATTGCGCATGATCTCGGAGGTACCGGAGTAGATGAGGCCACCGACCGCGTCACGCACGTTGCGCTCCACGCCTGCCTGCGTCATGTAGCCGAGGCCGCCGTGCACCTGGACGCTGTCGAGGCTGCTGGCCAGGGCGCTCTCGCTGGTCCAGAGCTTGGCGAGGGCCGCCTCGCTGCCGGCCGTCCGTCCCTGCGCCAGCAGCCAGGCTGCGCGGTAGACCAGCATCCGGCTGCACTCGAGGCGCAGGTGCATGTCGACGACCCGGTGCGCGACCGCCTGCTGGGTGCCGATGGGCGCGCCGAAGGCCGTGCGCGCGGTCGCGTACGCCCGCGTCTCGTCGAGCTGGCGTTGCAGGGTGCCGACGTGGAGCGCGCTGAGGAACGTCCGCTCCCAAGCCATCGCGGCGTGGAACACCGCGAGCCCCCGGCCTCGCTTGCCCAGCAGAGCACCGCTCGGGACGTGCACGTCCTCGAAGGCGATCTCGCCGAGCGGGGAGGTGCGCAGGCCCATCTTGGGCTCCACGGGGCCGCGGGACACACCGGCGGCCGAGGTGGGCACGAGGAACGCCGTGATCCCGCCGAGCAGCTCCTGCGAGCCGGTCGAGGCGAAGCACAGGACGAGGTCGGCGACCGGGGCGTTCGTGATGTACGACTTGCGACCGCTCAGCAGCCAGCCGTCCGGGGCCTCCCGCGCCGTCGTGCGAATCGCCAGGGCGTCGGAGCCGGTGTCCGGCTCCGTGATGGCGAGCGCCCCGATGGTCGTGCCCGCGAGCAGTCCGGGCAGGTGCTGGGCCAGCTGGTCGTCGTCGCCGAAGTGCACGAGTGCGACGAGGAGGACCCAGGCCTGCACGGACGCCGAGAACAGCAGCCCGAAGTCGGGGCAGCCCTCGGCGAGCGCCTCGGTCACGAGCAGCCCGGTCAGCGGGTCGAGCCCCGCCCCTCCGAGCTCCGGCGGTACGCCGAGGCCGAAGTAGCCCCAGTCCGCGAGCCGTTGCCACTTCTCCGCCGGGAACCGGCCGGCGGCGTCGTCCTCAGCGACGCCTGCACCCAGCACGTCTCGAGCGAACGCCGCGGCCTGCTGACGCAGCGCGGACTGCTCCTCGCTCCATCCGAACTCCACCTGGGGAGGAGTTGTCGTGATTCGGACTTGATACCTGAACCGTTGATACACCGGCCGTGGCGCGGCGCGCTGTCAGCAGCAGGCGGTCACCTGGTCGGCGTCCGCCTCGCAGCAGGCGCCCGACTCCTCTGCGCCGAAGGTGTCGCTGTCGGCGAGGACCGTGTAGACCTCCCACCGCTCCCCGCCGGGACCCGTGACCCAGACCTTGTCCTGCGTCGCGAAGCAGCAGGTCTGCCCCTTCTCCTCATCGGTGAGCAGGCCTGCGTCGCTCAGGCGGGTGACTTCGGCGTCCACCCGCGTGCTGTCCGGGACCTCCACGCCGAGGTGGTTCAGCGTCCCTCCCTGGCCGGGGTTCTCGAGGAGCACGAGCTTGAGAGGTGGCTGCGCCACGGCGAAGTTGGCGTAGCCGGGCTTGACCTTCGACGGGCCGGTGCTGAACAGCGTCGAGTAGAACGCGATCGCCGCGTCGAGGTCGTCGACGTTCAGGGCGAGCTGGACGCGGCCTCCGGGCGGGACAGTCATGACGGGCTCCTTCGTTCGACATTTGTCGAATAAGACGATGCCTCGACGTGAGACGTTCGTCAAGACATTCCTCGATGTTCGTCGAACTCTGTGTCAGGATGGTCCCGTGCCCAAGGCCCTTCCTGTCGTCGACATCAGCGCGCCGGTCTGCTGCGAGCCGCTCGCCGCCGGCGTCGTGAACCCCGACGACGCCCTCGCCGTGGCGCTACGCCTCAAGGCCCTCGCCGACCCGGTCCGCGTGCAGCTGATGTCCATGCTCCTGGCCCAGCCGGACCACGGGATCTGCACCTGCGACCTGGCCCCCGCGGTGGGGCTCACCGAGGCCACGATCAGCCACCACCTGAAGCAGCTGAGGGACGCGGGCCTGGTCGAGGGGACCCGCAAGGGCACCAACGTGTTCTACCGGCCGCAGCGGGACTGCCTCGCGGCGCTGGTTCGGGTGCTCGACCCGAGCTGCTGCTGACTGCCGTGAATACGCCGGTGATCCTCTTCGCCTGTGTCCACAACGGTGGGCGCAGCCTCGCCGCGAAGGTGCTCGCCGAGCGCTATGCCGGAGGTGCGGCGATCGTCCGGTCCGCTGGCAGCGAGCCGGGCGACAGCCTCAACCCGGTGGTCGTGCAGGTGCTGCACGAGCGCGGGCTGTCGACAGAGGGCGAAGCCCCGACGCAGCTCACGTACGACGGGGTGCAGGCGGCCGACGTCGTGATCACCATGGGCTGCGGCGAGACGTGTCCGGTCTTCCCCGGCAAGCGGTACGAGGACTGGGAGCTCGAGGACCCCAAGGGCAGGGACCTGGCCACCGTGCGCCGGATCGTGGACGAGGTGGACGTCCGCGTGCGCGGGCTGCTCGACGACCTCGGCATCCCGCGACGGCCCGTGCGCCCCTGAGCGAGTCGGGGCCTCCGGGTGCGCCCCTTGCACGAGCACCCCTTCCCATTGCGCGCAGCACGCGGCAGGCGCACGCTGACGCACACATCGACCATGGACCGTGGCGAGCGCGGACGGAGGCCGGCGCAGGCCCCGCCTCGGCTCTCGATCGGTGACTCCAGAACGGAGCGGCAGGGCCGTCGCCCGGCATGTGCTGTGCGGTGACGACGACCCCGTGACCTGCACGAGTCGTGGGGAGGAGAAGCAGCGCATGAAGGAATCACCGATCAGGGTCGGCGTCATCGCGGACCAGACCGGGCCGCTGTCGTTCATGGGTGTCGCCAACGCCAACGTGGCCACGATGGTCGTGGACGACATCAACGCGAAGGGCGGCTTGCTGGGGCGGCAGATCGAGCTGTATCTCGAAGACAGCGAGACGACAGACAGTGCGGCCGAGGCAGCTGCGAGGAAGCTCGTCGAGCAAGACCACGTCGACGTGGTCCTCGGTGGGATCTACAGCTCCACCCGGCAGGCGATCAAGGGTCCGGTCGTCGTCGAAGGCGAGACGCTGTACATCTACCCCGAGCAGTACGAAGGACAGGAGTCCGACCCGCTCATCTTCTGCACCGGCCCGGTCCCGGCGCAGCAGGTCGACCCGCTCATTCCTTGGCTGATGCAGCGGACGGGGGCGAAGAAGTTCTACCTGCCGTCTGCCGACTACATCTGGCCGCATGTCCTTAACCAGAAGGTGCGCGACGTCGTCACCGCCAACGGCGGCACGATCGTCGGCGAGGAGTACTTCCCCCTCGACCACGCGGACTACAAGGAGACGGTCGCCAGGATCGAGTCCAGCGGTGCCGACGTCGTCTTCAACACGATCGTCCCGCCAGGACTCACGCCGTTCCTCGAGCAGCTCGGCAACTCCGGATTCGCGGAGCGCGGCGGGCAGCTCGTCTGCACCTACTTCGACGAGAACTTCCTCAACCTCGTGCCGGCGGAACAGGTCGAAGGCTTGTACAGCTGCCTCGACTACTACCAGGCGGTCAACGACCCGTTCAGCACACAGCTGATCCAGCTCTACGACGAGCGCTATCCGGGCAGTGCCAAGTTCACGGCGGGAAGCGCGTGCACGGGCATGTACCGCGGCCTGAAGCTCTGGGAGGCGGCCGTGAAGGAGGCCGGCTCACTGGATCAGGAGGCCGTGATCGAGGCGCTCGACCACGCACGGATCACGGACGGTCCGGGCGGCTCGGCCGAGATGGTGCCGGGCCAGCACCACCTGCGCCTGAACATGTACATCGCACAGGCGCACAACGGCGAGTTCGATGTGGTCAAGAGCCTCGGAGTCATCGAGCCGAACGAACGCGTCGTGGCCTGAGCCGAGCCACGGCGATCAAACTCCGACGAAAGGATCAACCCGATGTTCCTGGCAACGACAACAGTTGAGGACTTCGACCGCTTCTTGGAGATCTTCTCGACGAAGGGCGCGGAAAAGCGGCGTCAGCACGGGTCCAAGGGGTCGACCGTGTTCCGCGACCCGAACGAGGGCGACCGGGTCTGGGTCCTCTTCGACTGGGACGCCGAAGGCTTCCAGAACTTCATCTCCGACCCTGAGGTCCCGCCGATCATCCAGGAGGCCGGGCACAAGAGCAGGCCACAGCCCGCGGAGTTCAGCGGCTCCTACGACGCGTAGGTCTGGGCTGTCAGAAAGGTCCTGACCCTGCCGCCATGGTGCGGCTTCGCCACGGCATGAGAGCCCTGCAGGGCGGACGGGGCGGCGAGCAGCCCTAGAGACGACTCAGGGCGTCCCCTCCGGTGAGAGAACGCCCAGGTCACAACGGGTGCGCCGCCAGGGACTCGAACCCCGAACCCGCGGATTAAGAGTCCGCTGCTCTGCCAGTTGAGCTAGCGGCGCCGGTCGTGCAGGCGGAAACACTAGCAGGTCGGGCGCGCGTGCTGACGGGCCCCCCGACGTCACCCAGGCGGGTGACTTCGGCGCACGGACGGCAACCGAAGGAGGCATACACAGCACCAGTGAGTCGAGGAGGGCCCGATGAGCACCACCACGATGGAGCGGGCCCCGCTCTCGATCGCCGACCGGTGCGACCGGTGCGGCGCCCAGGCCTTCATGAGGGCGCTATTCGTCAACGGCGACCTGATGTTCTGCGGGCACCACGGCCGCGAGCTGCGCGAGCAGCTCGACCGGGACGCCCTGCTCGTCGAAGACGCGACCGACCTCATCAACGCCAAGCCCAGCCCGAGCGCGAACTCCGACTAAGCGCGCAGCCCCTCCACCTGACGGGCAGCGCCCAGGAGCTCGGCGAACTCCTCCGGGTGCAGCTCGGCCAGCTGGTCGAGCGCGGCCCGGCGTGCCCGCCGCTCCCGCACCTCGAGGTCGCCGCTGCCCGCCACGCCGAGCAGCGGTGAGCGCTCAGCGGGCGCAGGTGCGCTCGCAGCACGGACAGTGGTGACGGCCGAGGCGCGGGCCTTCTTCACCTTGGGCGGGGGACCGGCCAGGCAGCCTCGACAGGTCGTGGCGTCGTCGTCGAACTCGCTCGCCGGGAGGACCTTCCTGCAGGAGTCGCACCGGATCCAGGAAGCCACGTCGTCACTCTAGACGGCGGGTTCTCAGCCGCTGACGACGGCCAGCACCGTCCCCGGCTCCACCTGCTGCCCCGACGAGACCAGCACGTCGGTGACCGTGCCGTCGGACGCCGTACGGACCGCGTGCTCCATCTTCATCGCCTCGAGGACGACGAGCGTGTCGCCCGCCTTCACCTCGTCCCCGACGCCGACCTCGACGCGCGTGACCGTGCCCGGCATCGGCGCCACGAGCGAGCCGGCGGCGAGCGCCGAGCCGGGCAGCGGGAAGCGCGGGTCCTCCACGAGCGCCGAGTGCCCGAGGGTCGAGTCGATGTATGTCGTGCCGCCCAGCACTACGTCGTACCTGCGTCGCACTCCGGCCACGCTCATGTCCACGTACGACGGGGCCGCCCCCCACACGACCACGTCGAGCGGCACGTCGTCGACCGTGACGACCACGCCGTCGCGCCCGTGCGCGTAGGTGACCCGCGTCCCGTCGTATGACACCGACTGCGGCTGTGAGCGCACGTTGCGCCAGCCGCTCGGGAACACGCCGCGGCGCGCCTCGGCCGCGGCCAACGCCCCGGCGACGCAGTGGATCCGGTGCACCTCAGGATCCAGAGAAGGCAGCGGGAACCGCTCGAGGAAGTGGGTGTCGACGTCGTCCGCGGCCCAGGCCTCGGAGCGCAGCACCGCCACGAGCAGGTCGCGGTTGGTCACTACGCCGTGGAGCCGCGCGCGCGACAGCGCATCCGCCAGCCGGGCGGTGGCCTGCTCGCGGGTGGCGCCGTGCGCGATCACCTTGGACAGCATCGCGTCGTAGTGCACGCCGACGACCGAGCCGGCCTCGACGCCGGCGTCGACGCGCACCTCGCCAGGCACGTCGAACGCGGTGAGGATGCCGGTCCGCGGCAGGTACGAGGCGTCCTCGGCGTAGAGCCGAGCCTCGATCGCGTGCCCGGCCAGCGCGGGCGACAGGGCCTCGGGAGGGAGGGTCTCGCCGCGGGCCACCGCGAGCTGCAGCGCCACCAGGTCGAGCCCGGTGACGAGCTCGGTGACCGGGTGCTCGACCTGCAGCCGGGTGTTCATCTCCAGGAAGAAGAACGCGCCCGTCGAGTCGAGCACGAACTCGACCGTGCCGGCGCCTTCGTAGGACACCGCGCGGGCGGCGGCCACGGCGGCCTCGGACAGGGCGGTCCGCAGCGCCGGGTCGACGGCGGGGGAGGGCGCCTCCTCGATCACCTTCTGGTGGCGGCGTTGCACGGAGCAGTCGCGCTCGAACAGCGCCACGACGTTGCCGTGGCTGTCCCCGACGACCTGCACCTCGACGTGGCGGGGGCGCTCGACGTACCGCTCGAGGAAGACGGTGCCGTCGCCGAAGGCCGACAGCGCCTCGCGTTGCGCGGCGGCGAACGCCGCGGCTAGGTCGTCGGCCGACCGGACGACGCGCATCCCGCGCCCGCCGCCGCCGGCGGAGGCCTTGACCAGCACCGGGAAGTCGGTGACCTGCGAGGGCTCGGTCCAGGTGGGCAGGCACGGCACGCCGGCGGCAGCCATGAGCTCCTTGGAGCGCAGCTTCGAGCCCATCGCCTCGATCGCGGCGGGCGGCGGCCCGACCCAGGTGAGGCCCGCGTCGATCACGGCCTGGGCGAAGGCAGCGTTCTCCGACAGGAACCCGTACCCGGGGTGGATCGCGTCGGCCCCGGCAGCCTTGGCAGCGGCGATGACGAGGTCGGTCCGCAGGTAGGTCTCGGACGGCGCGTTGCCGGGCAGGTGCACGGCGGCGTCCGCCTCGCGGACGAACGGCATGTCCCGGTCGGCGTCGGAGAACACCGCGACGGTCCCGATGCCGAGCGAGCGGCAGGTGCGGAAGACCCGGCGGGCGATCTCCCCCCGGTTGGCGACGAGCAGGGTGCGCACGACCCTCACATCCTGAAGACCCCGAAGCCGCCACGGGCTCCGGTGAAGGGGACACGGTTGACGACGCCCAGGCAGTAGCCGAGCACGGTGCGGGTGTCGCGCGGGTCGATGATGCCGTCGTCGTAGACCCGGCCGGAGTTGGCCAGCGCCAGCGACTCGGCCTCGATCTGGGCCTCGACGAGCTGGCGCATCGCGGCGTCCTGTTCCTCGTCGTACGGCAGGCCGCGGTCGAGCGCGGACTGGCGCCCGACGATCGACAGCACGCCGGCGAGCTGCGCCGGGCCCATCACCGCGGACTTCGCGTTGGGCCAGCTGAAGAGGAACCGCGGGTCGTACGCGCGGCCGCACATGCCGTAGTTGCCGGCACCGTAGGAGGCGCCGATGACGACTGTGAGGTGCGGGACCGTGCTGTTGGAGACGGCGTTGATCATCTTCGCGCCGTCCTTGATGATGCCGGCCTGCTCATAGCGCTGCCCGACCATGTAGCCGGTCGTGTTCTGCAGGAACAGCAGGGGCGTGTCGGAGGAGTTGGCGAGCTGGATGAACTGCGCCGCCTTCTCCGACTCCTCGCTGAACAGCACGCCCTGCGCGTTGGCCAGGATGCCGACCGGCCACCCGTGGATCTTCGCCCACCCGGTCACGAGCGACGTTCCGTAGAGCGGCTTGAACTCGTCGAAGTCGCTGTCGTCGACGATGCGGGCCAGCACCTCGCGCGGGTCGAAGGGCACCCGCAGGTCGACCGACGCGATGCCGAGCAGGTCCTCCTCGTCGTACCGCGGGGGCAGCGACGGCCGGTCGGCGGCGGGCGTCAGGTTGAGCCGCTTGACGATGTCACGCCCGATCCGGATGCAGTCGACCTCGTCCTCGGCGAGGTAGTCCGCGAGGCCGGACGTGCGGGCGTGCATCTCGGCGCCACCGAGCGACTCGTCGTCGCTCTCCTCGCCGGTCGCCATCTTCACCAGCGGCGGACCGCCAAGGAACACCTTGGCGCGCTCGCGGACCATCACGACCCAGTCGCTCATGCCGGGCACGTAGGCACCGCCCGCGGTCGAGTTTCCGAAGACCAGCGACACGGTCGGGATGCCCTGGGCCGACAGGCGGGTGAGGTTGCGGAACATCGCGCCGCCGGGGATGAAGATCTCCGCCTGCGTCGGCAGGTCCGCACCACCCGACTCCACGAGGAACAGCAGCGGCAGCCGGTTGACGCGGGCGATCTCCATGGCACGGCCGGTCTTCTTGGCCGACCAGGGGTTGCTCGCGCCGCCGCGGACCGTCGGGTCGTTGGCCATGATCATGCAGTCGACGCCGTGCACCCGGCCGATACCGGTGACGAGCGAGGCGCCGACAGGGAACGACGAGCCGTACGCCGCGACCGGCATCAGCTCGAGGAACGGCGCGTCCTGGTCGAGGAGCAGCTCGATGCGCTCGCGGGGGAGGAGCTTGCCGCGGGCGCGGTGCCGGGCGACGTACTTCTCGCCGCCTCCGCCCAGGGCCTTGTCCGTCTCGGCCTGCACCAGCGCGATCTGCTCGAGCATCGCCGTACGGCGGTCGGCGGACACCACGTCCGGACGTGAGGTGAGCGTCGTCACGGGCCCGACCCTACCGGGTGTGTGAACCACCGTTAGCATGCTCGCCATGCAGCGACTGCGTGACGACGCCGAGCACGACGCCTTCCGTTCCAGCGTCCGGGCCTTCTGCGAGAAGCACATCGCCCCCTTCCACGCCGAGTGGGAGAAGGACGGGATCGTGCCGCGCGACCTCTGGGTCGAGGCCGGCAAGCAGGGCTTGCTCGGCACCGACGTCCCTGAGCAGTACGGCGGCGGCGGGGTCAAGGACTTCCGCTACAACTCCGTGGTCGCTGAGGAGGTCGTCAAGGTCGGTGGCAGCGGCGTCGGCTTCACGCTGCACAACGACGTGGTGGCGCCGTACCTGCTCAAGCTGGGCACGGAGGAGCAGAAGCAGCGCTGGCTCCCCGGGTTCTGCAGCGGCGAGCTCATCACGGCGATCGCGATGACCGAGCCGGGCACCGGCAGCGACCTGCAGGGCATCCGCACCTCGGCCCGCCGCGACGGTGACGACTGGGTGCTCAACGGCACGAAGACCTTCATCACCAACGGCATCAACGCCGACCTGGTGATCGTGGTGGCGCAGACGGACCCCGAAGCCGGCGCGCGGGGGTTCAGCCTGCTCGTCGTCGAGCGCGACATGGCGGGCTTCGAGCGCGGCCGCAACCTCGACAAGGTCGGGATGAAGGCGCAGGACACGGCTGAGCTGTTCTTCGACGAGGTGCGGGTGCCCGCGGCCAACCTGCTCGGCACGGAGGGCCACGGCTTCCTGCACCTCATGGACTGCCTGCCGCAGGAGCGGCTCTCCATCGCGGTGGTCGCTGTCGCGGTGGCCCGTAAGGTGCTCGATCTCACGGTCGACTACTGCAAGGGACGGCAGGCGTTCGGGAAGCCGATCGGCGCGTTCCAGAACACGCGCTTCGTGCTCGCGGAGCTCGAGACCGAGGTCTCGATCGCGGAGCAGTACCTGGACCGCTGCGTCCTCGAGCACAACGCGGGCCGGTTCGACGTCAAGGACGCTGCGATGGCGAAGTGGTGGACCACCGAGCTGCAGAAGAAGGTCGTCGACCAGTGCGTGCAGCTGCACGGCGGCTACGGCTACATGCTCGAGTACCCGGTGGCCAAGGCGTACGTCGACTCGCGCGTCCAGACCATCTACGGCGGCACCACCGAGATCATGAAGGAGATCGTGGGCCGGAGCCTCGGTGTCTAGCGTCCACGAGCACGAGCTGGCCCTGCGGGAGGGTCGCGTCGAGCGCGAGCCGGGTGCCCTGCCGCCGCACTACCCGTCCTGCTTCGGCTGCGGGCCCGACGCGGAGTACGGCCTGCACGTCGTCAACCGCAAGGTCGGCGACGAGGTGCACGCGACCTACGTCTTCGGCGAGAAGCACCAGGGCGCGCCGGGCATCGCGCACGGCGGCACGGTGGCCGCCCTCGTCGACGACGTCTGCGGCGGGCTGCTGTTCGTCGTCAAGGAGCCGGCGGTCACGCGCTCCCTCAACGTCGAGTACCTCAGGCCGGTGCTCGTCGGCGTGACCTACCACGTGGTCGCGCGCATCGACCGGCGCGAGGGTCGCAAGCTGTTCGTGAGCTGCGAGGGTCGCGACGACTCAGGCGAGCTGGTGTTCCGGGGTGGCGGGCTGTTCATCGTCGTGGACCTCTCCCACTTCGACCAGGGCGCCGGCCCCGGCGAGGGGCAACCCCCGGTCGCGCTGTAGCCACGCCGTACCCGCGAAGACGGTCAACAGCTCGCAGGCCGTCGCCGCCAGGTCGGCCGGGCCCATGCGCTCTCGCGGGCCGAGGCCGAAGGGCACGCTCACCGCGCGCGTCCAGACCCAGAGCTCCACCACCGCGAGGTTGGCGCACACGCCGAGCAGGACGAGGCGCCGGCCCGGTGAGAGCAGCAGCGCACCGACCCAGACCAGCTGGGCCAGGCAGAGCAGCGTGAAGAACCAGCCCAGCACCGCGGCCTCCTCCGCGTGCGCGGGGACGACGAGGGCGTGGATCAGCGCGGATCCCACGGTCCCCGCCACGACGAGGTGCAGGCTCAGCGGCAGGGGGGCTCCCGCCGTACGCCGCCACTCGCGCAGGAACAACACGCAGAAGAACAGCAGCGGTACGACGAGCATCAGCAGGTGCGGCAAGTGACGGGTCGTAGTCACCACCCCCCGGTTCCGTAGCTTCCGTCACCTTGCGTCGCAGGGTGATCGCACGGAATGACGACAACGGGCCATTCGCGCCCTGTGCGGAGAGCGGGATGCTGCCGGGTAGGAAGCATTCCCTTCCCCAGGGGGAACCTCATGGTGTGGAAGCTGGGAGCGGCCGCGAACTTCGTGACCATGATCGCGTACTTCGCGATCGTGGTCGCGATCCTTGTCCCGCTCATCCGGGAGAACCAGCTCAGGGCCAACCGCCTCGGCACCGCCACCGCGCTGATCTTCTTCACGTGCGCGGTCCACCACGGCGGTCACACGGTGCACATGCTGCTGCCTGCTCTCGGCATCTCCTCGGGCAGCGGGTTGGCGATGCGGCAGGCTTTCGACCTGCAGGCTGTGCTCTGGGACGTGTTCACCGCAGCCGTCGGCATCTACTACTGGACGCTGCGCAGGACGTACGGCGCGCTCATGAACGGCGCCAAGCTCTTCGAGGACCTGCGCGAGCGGCAGCGCCAGGCGCTCGAGATCAACGACGGCATCGTGCAGGGCCTGGCGACGGCGAAGCTGGCCCTCGAGCTGGACCAGACCCACCTCACGCGGGAGGCGCTCGAGTCCACGCTGGCCTCCGCGCGGGGCCTGATCACCGACCTGTTGGGCGAGGTCTCCGACCAGTCTGCCTTCGAGCCGGGCGAGCTCCGGCGCTCGCGTGCCGCCCTGCTGAGGAAGGCATGAGCACCCCCGCATGACCGCTCCCTTCGGGCTGGACCTCCGCTCCCGCACCTCCGGCGCCCCGGTGCGCGTGCTCGTCGTCGACGACACCCCGGCGCTGCGCCTGCTGACGCGGCTCATGCTGGAGGGCAGCGGGTTCGAAGTCGTGGGCGAGGCCGGTGACGGCCTCGCCGCCATCGCGGAGGCCGCCACCCTGCAGCCCGACCTCGTGCTGCTCGACCTCGCCATGCCGGTGATGGACGGCCTCGAGGCGCTGCCCCGGATTCGCGCAGCCGCCACCGGGGTGAGGGTCGTCATCGTGTCTGGCTTCGACCGCCGCGCGATGGAGTCCCAGGTCGTCGAGGCGGGCGCCGACGCCTACCTCCAGAAGGGGCTACCTCCGGAGGACGTGCTCGCGACGCTGCGCGTGCTCTTCCCCGAGAGCGAGGAGGCACCAAGGAGGAGTGCTGCCGTCGTACGTGCTCCTCGGCAGCCGCCCGAGGCGGCGGAGTCGCCGGAGCAGGCCCGTATCCGGGCGCTCGAGTCGGACCTCGAGGAGCTGCTGTACGTCGTGTCACACGACCTCACCGAGCCGGTGCACGTGGTGAAGGGCTTCGCCGGCCGGCTCGCCCGGCGGGTCAGCACGGACGAGGAGGGCGAGTTCGTCGAGTTCATCGTCGAGGCTGCCGACCGGATGCAGCAGCTGCTGGACGACCTGCTCGAGTACGCCCGCACCGGCCGCACGGAGCTCCCGCGCGAGCTGCTCGACTGCCGCCGGCTCGTCGAGACCGTCGTGGCGGGCCACACCAGCAGCCTGGGGCGCACCGGCGGGAAGGTCGTGGTCGGTGACCTTCCGCGCACGGTCGTCACCAGTCGGCTCGTGGTCACCCAGGTGCTGCACAACCTCGTCGGCAACGCGCTGAAGTTCACCCGACCCGGCGTGGCCCCCGTCGTGCACGTCGACGCCGCTGTCGACGGGGCGACGGTGACCTTCCGGGTGGCCGACAACGGCATCGGGATCGAGCCGGAGCAGACCGAGCGCATCTTCCAGCCCTTCACGCGCCTGCACGCCCGGGAGACCTACCCGGGCAGCGGGGTCGGCCTCGCCATCTGCCGCCGGCTCGCAGAGCGCTGCGGCGGCCGGGTCTGGGTCGAGCCCTCGGAGGCCGGCTCGACGTTCCTCGTGGAGCTCCCGGCATGACGGTCGCCATCGAGATCAACGCGTGGGGTCGGCGCCGTGGGGGTCACGGCCTCACGGAGGTGCCGCCCCCGCGGATCGCGCCCGGCGCCGAGCGCCGCACACCGGTGCCGTCGACCTCGCTGCAGCTGTTGCTCGTCGAGGACAGCGCCGCGGACGGTCGGCTGGTGCTGGAGATGCTGCGCGAGGCAGGCGTGCCCTGGCAGCTCGAACGGGTCGACCGGGTGCGCACCGCGGAGCAGCACCTCCAGAGGCACCGCGTCGACTGCGTGCTGCTCGACCTCGGCGTGCTCGACGCGGACGGGCTCGACGGGCTACGCCGCCTGGTGCGCGTCGACAGCCTGCTGCCGGTCGTCGTGCTGACCCGGCGCGACGACGACACGCTGTCCGCGGAGGCGCTCCGTCACGGCGCGCAGGACTACCTCGCCAAGCGCGACCTCGCGCCCCTGATGCTCGCGCGCTCGGTGCGGTATGCGATCGAGCGCAAGGCGACCGAGCTGCAGCTGCTGCACCTCGCGCACCACGACGGGCTGACTGGCGTCGCCAACCGTGCGCTGTGCCTCGACCGGCTGGGGGCCTCCCTGGTCTCGGGAGCCGGTACGGCGGTGCTGTTCGTCGACGTCGACAACCTCAAGCTCGTCAACGACGCCTTCGGCCACGACGCGGGCGACCGGCTCCTGGTCACCGTCGCCCAGCGTCTCGTCGACGCGCTCCGGCCCACCGACACGGTGGGTCGTTTCGGTGGCGACGAGTTCGCCATCGTCTGCCCAGGGCTGGTGGACCGCCCCCGCGCCGCGGAGCTCGCCGCGCGCATGGTCGCCGAGGTCGCACAACCGTTGCTGCTCGGGACGCGCATCTACGTCCCGTCGATCAGCATCGGGGTGGCGCTGCGCGGCCCCGGCACCCGCGACGGCGCGGAGGGCGCCATCGGCGACGCCGACCTCGCCCTCGCCCTGGCGAAGCGCCGCGGCAAGGGCCGCTACGAGATGTACGGCGAGGAGCTGCGGCAGACGACCGGCTCGCGGCTCACGCTCCTGACCGAGCTGCGCAACGCGTTCGTGGAGCACGAGTTCCGCGTGCACTACCAGCCCGAAGTCGCCCTCACCTCCGGGCGGCTCGTCGCCGCGGAGGCGCTGCTGCGCTGGCAGCACCCCAGCCGGGGCCTCCTCAACGCCAGCGCCTTCATCGACGCGGTTGAGGACAGCGACATGGTGGCCTCGCTGGGAGCGTGGGTGCTCCGACAGGCCTGCGCCGCGGCGGCTCAGTGGCCGGCTGCCCACAGGCCGCGTACGGCGGTCAACGTGAGCGCCCGCCAGCTCTCGCTGCCGGGCTTCGTCGAGCTGGTGCAGCGGACGGTGGCGGAGCACGGCCTGGAGCCACAGCACGTGGAGCTCGAGGTGACCGAGTCGGCGCTGCTCGTCGACGACGCCTCGGCCCAGGTGCTGCGCGACCTGCACCACCTGGGGATCCGGCTGGCCGTGGACGACTTCGGCACCGGCTACAGCTCGCTCAACCACCTCAAGCTCTTCCCCGCCTCGACCGTGAAGGTCGACCGCAGCTTCGTGGCCGGGCTCGGCGACGACCCCGTCGACGAGGCGATCGTGTCCGCGGTGCTGGGCGTCGCCCACAGCCTGGGGCTGTCCACGGTCGCGGAGGGTGTCGAGACCCAAGGGCAGAAGGAGCGGCTCCTGGAGCTGGGCTGCGAGCTCGGCCAGGGGCACCTCATGTCGCCCGCGCTGCCCTTCGAGCAGCTGGTCAAGCACTACCACCCTTGAGGGCTCGCCCCCGTGCGTTCAGGCCGGGAGCAGGCTGTTGCGGGCCAGTCGCCGCAAGAGCTCCTCGCGGTCCTCGATGCTCAACGGGTTCGCGATGAGCGCGGTCGCGTTCAGCATCGCGAGCACCGCGCCGACCGTGAGGCTCACCTCGTCGGCGCCGAGGTCCGGCCGCAGCGGCGCGAGTGCCTGGCGCCACACCTGCTCGTAGGTGCGCAGCCGCTTGCGCAGCGAGGCGCGGGCGTCGTCGGCCAAAGCGCGTCGGTCGCGAACCCAGACCGCCAGCTGCGCGCGCTCCTCGACCACGAAGGTCACGTGCAGCGCGATGAGGGCGTCGAGGCTCTCGGCGGCCTGGGCCAGCCCGAGCATCCGGTCCATCGTCCGGTCGCACAGCGCTGCGAGAAGCGCCTGCTTCGAGGCGAAGTGGCGATAGACGCCGGGCCCGGTGATGCCGGCCGCAGCGCCGATGTCATCGATGCCGACGTCGTGGTAGCCACGCGCCGCGAACAGCTCCGCAGCCGCCTCGAGCAGCAGCTCGCGACGGGGTGCGGTCGTGGTCACGCCGATCACGTTAGCCTGCGTTCACATCGTCCGTTCATCCCTGAGGCGGCTCATGCTCCCCGCGCTGCTCGACGACCTGCGTGCCGAGCACGAGGACCTGCAGTCCTACGTGCGTTCCGCGGACCTGGCTCTCGCCGTACCCGCTGAGCCGTGGGACGTCCGCGACACCGTCAGCCACCTGCTCGTCGGCGACCAGAAGGCGCTGCTGGCGGCCACGGACCCGGCGGCCTTCGAGGCCGAGCTGCCCCAGGTGCTCGCCGACCCGGTCGGGTTCATCGACGCCTGGCTGCTCGTGGGTCGCGGGCTCGGCGAGGAGGAGCTGTTCTCCCTCTGGCGCAAGGGTTTCGACGCGATGGTCGAGGCCTTCGCGGTCGCCCCGCCCGGGACGAAGCTCCCCTGGTACGGCCCGCCGATGAGCCCCGCGTCGTTCGCGACCGCGCGGCTCATGGAGTACTGGGCACACGGCCAGGACGTCGTCGACGCGCTGGGAGTCCACCGCCCGCCGACGGCGCGGCTGAAGCACATCTGCCACCTGGGCGTGCGGACCCGCGGCTTCTCCTACTCCGTGCGCGGCCTGCCGGTGCCCGAGGGGAAGGTGCGGGTGACGCTTGCCGCGCCGGACGGGAGCACGTGGGAGTGGGGGAGCGGTGACGACGCCGTGCTCGGTACGGCGGAGGACTTCTGCCTGAGGGTCACGCAGCGGCGACACCGCGCTGACACCGGGCTCGTCGCGACCGGGCCCCTGGCCGACTCGTGGCTAGACGTCGCGCAGTGCTTCGCCGGCCTGCCCACCGAGGGCCGGCAGCCGCGATGAGCGTATGGGACACCGAGGAGCGGCAGGCGCTGCGGCGGCTGGCCCGCGAGGTCACCGCCAAGGAGGTCGCGCCCCACGTCGACGAGTGGGAGCGGGCGGGCGAGCTGCCGCGCGCGCTGCACAAGATCTTCGCCGAGGCCGGGCTGCTCGGCGTCGGGTTCGCCGAGGACGTTGGCGGCAGCGGCGGCAACAGCATCGACGCGGCCATCGTCACCGAGGAGCTCCTGACGGGCGGGGCCTCAGGCGGCGTCGTGGCGTCGCTGTACACGCACGGCATCGCGCTGCCGCACATGGCGAAGGCCGGCTCGCCGTACCTCGTCGACCGCTACGTCCGGCCCACCCTCGCCGGCGACCTCATCGGCGCCCTCGGCGTCACCGAGCCGGGGGGCGGTTCGGACGTCGCGGGCATCACCACCCGGGCGGTCCGCGACGGGGACTCCTACGTGGTGAGCGGGGCCAAGACCTACATCACGAGCGGGGTGCGGGCCGACTTCGTGACGACCGCCGTACGCACGGGCGGCGAGGGCCACGGCGGCATCAGCCTGCTCGTGATCGACAAGGGACTGCCGGGGTTCACCGTGAGCCGGCCGCTCGACAAGATGGGCTGGCGGGCCAGCGACACCGCGGAGCTGTCCTTCGACGAGGTGCGGGTGCCCGCCCGCAACCTGGTCGGCGCCGAGGGCCAGGGTTTCGTGCTGATCATGCAGCAGTTCCAGCAGGAACGGCTCGCGCTCGCCACGCAGGCGTGGGCGATCGCGCAGCGCTGCCTCGACCTCACGCTGTCGTGGGTGAAGGACCGCGAGACGTTCGGCCGGCCGCTCGCATCGCGGCAGGTCGTGCGCCACAAGGTGGCCGAGATGGCCCGGCAGGTCTGGGTCGCGCGGACGACCACCCATGCCGCGTACGACGCGTGGCTGGCCACCGGGGACGCGGTGACCGAGGTGTCGATGGCCAAGAACACCGCCTGTGCAGTCTGCGATCACGTCGTCGACGAGGCCGTGCAGCTGTTCGGCGGCCTCGGGTACATGCGCGAGTCCGAGGTCGAGCGGCACTACCGCGACAGCCGGATCCTGCGGATCGGTGGCGGCACCGACGAGATCATGAACGAGGTCATCGCCAAGCGCATCGGGCTGTGACACCGCCCCTGCGCAGGGCAGGTCAGCGCGGCAGAACGTCGAGCAGAGCGTGGTACGTCTCGGCGGGGTCGCCATACGTGCTTGTCAGCAGGATCGCGTTCGGCCGGGCCGTCAGCAGCTCGGTGAGCCGGTCGTAGAGCTCGCCGAGCTCGTCCTCGCTACCGACCATCGCGGTGGCCTCTGCGTGGTGGACGGCGAGTTCGGGGTCGTCCGCCCGCGCCGCGAAACGGCGCAAAGCGCTGTCGCGGACGTCCATGAGGACGACCTCGACGAAGGGGGCGCAGACCTCCCGGCGCCCTCTGTGCTGCCCCCGTCGGTGGTGGCGTTGCGGGCGGCGGTCGACGCGATCGCGCTGTTCCTGGCCGCGGGTGGTGAGGGGCAGGCGGGCACGTTGGCCGCGTTGCTGACAGAGCAGCAGCGGGTGGAGGGCCTGGTGTTGCGGCAGACCGCGCACGTGCTGGACCTGGCCGGGGCGTTCGAGGTGGACCCGGCCGCGCACGTGAGCCGGGTGGTGCAGCGGACGCTGGGATCCTCGGTGGAGCACGCGAGGGCGACGGTGCGGCTGGCCCGGCGGCTGGACACCGACCTGGCCCCGGTGGGGGACCTGCTCCGGGCCGGGCGGATCACCCGGGCGCACGCCGCGGCGGTGGTGCACGGGGTGCGTGGGCTGGACCCGGACGTGGTCGCCGGCAACCTGGAGGCGGTCTGCCGCGCGGCGTTGAACTCCGACCCGACCACTCTGGCCCGGGTGCTGCGGGAGAAGGCCGAGGCGATCAGCAGCACCCTGGCTGAGGAGCAGCGCCGCCGGTTGGAGGCCCGCACCCTGCTGCGGATGCACGAGACCTTCGACGGCGGGTGGCACCTCGAGGCCACCCTGAACGCCGAGGACGGTGCGTTGCTGCAACAGGCGCTGGACCGGCGGCTGGCCACGGACCGGCACGATGGCGACCCGCGCACCATGCCGCAGCGGCGCCGGGACGCGTTCATGGACCTGGTCCGGCACCACGCCGACTGCACCGAGCAGCAGGTCCCGGGTCAGGGCAGCAACCGGGCCCAGGTGATCATCGTGGCGGGGGCCGACGCGGTGGTCGGTACGCCGGGGGCCAGCCCGGCCCGGGTCAGCGGCACGGCCTGCGGGCTGCTCACCCGCCGGCAGCTGATGCGGCTGATGTGCGACGCCGACGTCAGCACGGTCACGCTGTCCGAGGACCCCGAGCGGGTCGACCTGGGCCGGTCCACCCGCACGGTCACCCGGGCGCAGTGGCTTGCGCTGGTCGTCCGCGACCGGAACTGCATCGTCAAGGGCTGCCACCGGCCCCCGAGCCAGTGCCAGGCCCATCACGTGATCTGGTGGTGCCAGGGCGGCCGCAGCGACCTCGGCAACTACGCCCTCGTCTGCCACGCCCACCATCACGCGGTGCACGACCAGCAGGCCTGGCTGCCCACCTGGGACGGGCGACTGCTCACCCCGGAGGGCTACCGCGACACCGCCCTCGACCCACCACCCCCACGACCAGCACCCTGCCCCTGAGCCCCAGCACCCCTGGGGCCCACCAGGCTGCCCAGAAACCCCTGAAACCAGGCCGTGATCACGCTCACGTCCCTCCGGGTGGAGAGGAGGCGGGAACGAGACGAAGATGGACGTATGCGTGAGACGTGGGAGTTCCGGCACCTGCCGGGCGTCGACCTCTACCTGTGGCTCCGGCTCGTCCTGGCGGTCCTCGTGGCCGCCTCGGCACTCGCCCTGGCGCTCGCCTGACGGCTGCAGAGCTCGGCGAGACACCTCGCGTGCCACGGCCGGCGCCAGTCGGTGCGACAATCATGCGACGGCGCTTTCGAGCCGCCGCCGCCCCGCCCCGCCCACGCCGCCCGAGGAGATCGCCGGAGCATGAGCGCTGCCGTTCCTGAGCAGCCGCAGGCCACTCGCGCCCGCGCCGCCAAGAAGGTCGCCGACAAGGGCGCCACCACGACCAAGAGCGCCGCCAAGGCGGTGAAGGCCAGCCCCAAGGCGGCCCCTGCAGGTCCCGCGAAGGCCGCGAAGGCCGCCAAGGCCCCGGCCAAGACCCCCGTGAAGGCGGAGAAGGCGACCAAGGCCAAGACCAAGGCGACCGACGGCGCCGAGCCCGAGCTCGAGCCCGCCGCGCTGGAGGAAGAGGTCGCGCTCGAGGATCTCGCTGCCGAGGGCCCTGAGCTGGTCACGATCGAGGCCGACGCCAGCGACGAGCCCACCGCCGAGGAGCTCGCCGCCGAGGCCGAGGCCGAGGAGCAGGCCGAGATCGAGGCGGGGGCGACGCTCTCGGTCGACGTGCTGCGGCTGTACCTGAACCAGATCGGCCGCGTCCCGCTGCTCACCGCCGAGCAGGAGGTCGAGCTCGCCCGGGCCATGGAGGCCGGCCTGTTCGCCGCCGAGCGGCTCGCCCAGGGCGGCAAGATCAGCCCCCAGATGAAGGCGGACCTCGAGTACATCGTCCGCGAGGGCGAGCGCGCCAAGCAGCACATGCTCGAGGCCAACCTCCGCCTCGTGGTGTCCGTCGCGAAGAAGTACGCCGGGCGCGGGATGGGCCTGACGGACCTCATCCAGGAGGGCAACCTCGGCCTCATCCGCGCCGTCGAGAAGTTCGACTACACCAAGGGCTTCAAGTTCTCGACGTACGCGACGTGGTGGATCCGGCAGGCCCTCACCCGTGCCATGGCCGACCAGGCCCGCACCATCCGCCTGCCCGTGCACATGGTCGAGCAGGTCAACAAGATCCGTCGGGTCGAGCGCGACCTGGTGGTGCAGCTGGGCCGCAAGCCGACCGCGGCCGAGATCGCCGTCGAGGTGGACCTCAGCCCCGAGCGGGTGGAGGAGATCCGGTCGTACAACCGCGACCCCGCCTCCCTCGACGCCCTCATCGGCGAGGACAGCGACGCCAGCCTCGGCGACTTCATCGAGGACGAGCACGCGGTGATGCCGGGGGAGGCCGCGGCCTTCCTGCTCATGCGCGAGGAGCTGTCCGCCGTGCTGGCCAGCCTCACCGACCGCGAACGCCGCGTCATGGAGATGCGCTACGGCCTGGTCGACGGCCAGCCGCGCACCCTCGACGACATCGGCAAGGACTTCAACCTCACCCGCGAGCGGATCCGCCAGATCGAGGGCAAGACGCTGTCGAAGCTGCGTCACCCGTCCAGGTCGGCCTCGCTGCGGGACTACCTCGACGACTGACGTGACCGCACCACCCGTCTCACCGCTCCGGCTCCTGGTCTCCCGGCGCTGGCTGGTCCGGCACGTCCTGCTCGTCGCGGCGGTCGCGGTCTGCTGGCTGTTCGGGCGCTGGCAGCTCGGTCGGGCGCTGGACCGGCACTCCATCCTGAACTGGTCCTACACGATCGAGTGGGGCCTGTTCGCTGCCTTCGCGGTGCTGACCTGGGGCTGGTTCCTGCGCGACGAGCTGCGCGGCGAGCACGAGGGGGAGCCGGAGCAGCCCTGCGAGGCACCCGAGCCGCCCGTCGTACCGCCGGTGACGGACGAGGAGGACCCCGAGCTGGCGGCGTACAACCGCATGCTCGCCGAGCTGCACCGCAAGGCCACGAGGTGAGGACCCCCATGACAGGTACGACGGAAGCCGCCGCCTCCCCCGTGGCCCAGCCCGGGGGCGGGGCCCTGACGCGCTACCGCGTCATGGCGTACGTCGTCGGGACCCTGCTCGTGGTGCTCTTCTACGGCTTCGTCACCGACAACCACACGATCGAGAAGTACGTGGGGATCGCCCACGGCTACCTGTACATGCTCATGCTGCTTGCGATCGGCGACCTGTGGCGCCGTCGGCGGTTCCCGTTCAAGGTCGTGCCGTTCGTCGCGGTCTCCGGCCTCGTGCCGTTCCTGACCTTCTACGCCGAGCACCGCGTCACCGTGCGCGTGCGCGACGGCCGCTACTAGGCCGCGCCCGAGTTGTCAGACGCTCAACCGGTCCTGGCCCGCTGAACGTCTGACTGCTGGCCCGGGGAGGGCTTAGAAGGGCGCCAGCGAGCCCTTCGGGGTCCCGTTGCCCGTCGGGCCGTCGTACCCGGTGGCACCCGAGCACAGGTACCCGGCACGGCACTTGCCGCGCGCGTTGGAGCCGGAGGTCACGTCGTAGAGCGACGAGGCGTTCGTGTAGGCCAGCTGCGCCGGGACGCCGGCGGTGTTGCCTGACAGGGCGTAGACCGCGCCAATGATCGGGGCCGCGACGCTGGTGCCGCCGAAGACGTACCAGTTGTTGCCACCCGTCGAGCCGTAGCTGTCGTACACCGCGACCCCCGTCGCCGGGTCCGCGACCGCGGCCACGTCAGCAACGGTCCGCTTCGTGCACCGGCTGTCGTGCTGCCAGGACGGCTTGCCGATGTACGCCGAGCAGCCGCTGCCCGCGCCGGTCCAGACCGTCTCGCTCGCCCGGTTGCCGGCGCTGTCGAGCTTGAGGCTCGTGCCGCCGACCGCCGTGACGGTGCTGAACGCGGCGGGGATCTCCACGCCGTACCCGTTGTCGCCCGAGCTCACGGTGATCGCCACGCCGGGGTGGTTGTAGGGGCCGGCGTAGGCCGTCTCACCGTTGAACTCGCTCGCGCCGTAGCTGTTGGAGACGACCTTGGCCCCCTTGGCGACCGCGGTGTTCACCGCCGCCCCGAGGTCGGCGAACGACGCGCTGTTCGCACCGACGTAGATGATCGGGCAGCTGGGGCAGATCGCGGAGACCATCTCGAGATCGAGCATCTCCTCCTGCCCCCAGCCGACGTCCGCGCTTGCCAGAGTGGTGCCGCCGCTCTGGTTGTACTGCGTGAGGTTGGCCGACCCCAGGCCGAACTGGTTGCGGTAGACGGCGAGGTCGGCCGCCGCGTTCGGGTGCGCGTACGCGTCCACGACGGCTACCACGGTGCCGGACGAGAGCCCCGTCAGGCCGTACGCCTTCTGCAGCTGCTGCGGCGAGTACCCGGACTGGTACGTGGGCGTGGCATCCGGCCGGACCTTCCCGTCCTTGCCCACGACGGTGCGCACGTGCGCGGCGCACGCCGCTACAGCGCCGCGTGTGGGTGCGCACACGCGCTGGTCGCCGTGAACCGGCGCCGCATCCGCGGGTGTCGTGAGGGACGGCAGCACGCCAAGCGCAGCGGCGAACAACGTCAGGGCGGCGGTACGACGGCGCATGGCACGCTCCGGAGAAAGAGGGGCACGTGGGACAAAGGTAGGACGCCGGACGGGTGTCGCGTCACTACTCCGCACGGGTCATGCTTTTCTCACCCGTCGGGACCCGGGCGCCCGGGACGGAGTGGCCCAGCATGCGGGTGACCGCTGTGGCCTCGACCGGGGTGCTGAACAGGTATCCCTGCGCCGTGTCGCACCCGAGCAGCCGCAGCGCCGCCAGCTGCTCCTGGGTCTCGACGCCCTCCGCCACCGTGGTCAGGCCGAGTGAGCGGGCCAGCGCCAGGATGGCTCGCACGATCGCCTGGTCCTCGGGGTCGGTCGCCAGCCCGTCCACGAAGCTGCGGTCGATCTTGAGCGCGTCCACGGGGAACCGCTTGAGGTAGTTGAGCGACGAGTACCCGGTCCCGAAGTCGTCGACGTGCAGCTGGACGCCGAGGTCGGTGAGCGCCCGCAGCACCGACAGGGTCTCCTCGGCGTCACGCATGAGGATGGTCTCGGTGATCTCCAACGCCAGCGAGGTGGCCGGGACGCCGGTCCGGGCGATCACCGCGGCGACGCGGGTGATCACCTCGGG
The DNA here is from genome assembly GCA_046723735.1 of Actinomycetota bacterium. GTDB lineage: Bacteria > Actinomycetota > Actinomycetes > Mycobacteriales > SCTD01 > RYN-111. Next base: position 77,391 of record JBKOVB010000045.1, read on the forward strand.
CTCGGTGATCTGCACACCCGACAGGTTGACCGAGGCGGTGAGCGTCGGGTGACGCGTCTGCCACTCGACGAGCTGCCGGCAGGTCTCCTCCAGGACCCACTCGCCGAGCGGGACCACGAGCCCGGTCTCCTCCGCGATGGGGACGAACTCGGCGGGGGGCAGGAGCCCCCGCTCCGGGTGCTGCCACCGCACGAGCGCCTCGACGCCCACCAGGGCCCCGGAGGCCACGTTGACCACCGGCTGGTAGAGCACGCGCAGCTGACCTTCGGCGATGCCTCGGCGCAGCTGCGTCTCCGTCTCGAGCCGGCCGCGCGCCTCGTCGCGCATCTCGTCGACGAACACGACCGAGCGCGCGCGCCCGCCCCGCTTGGCGTGATACATCGCCGAGTCGGCGTCGCGCAGCAGCGCCCCGTGCTGGGCCGTCGCGTCGCTCGTGAGCGCGATGCCGGTGCTCACGCTGAGGACCAGCTCCGCGCCGTCGGCCAGCAGCGGCTGGCTCACGGCTTCCTGCACCCTGTGCGCGAGGTGCAGCGCCTCCCCGGGGGAGCTGAGCTCCTCGCACAGCACGACGAACTCGTCACCGCCGAAGCGCGCCACCGTGTCGCCCGGCCGGACCGCGCAGCGCAGCCGGTTGGCCACGACGACCAGCACCTGGTCGCCGGCCTGGTGACCGAGGCTGTCGTTGATGACCTTGAACCGGTCGATGTCGATGAACAGCACGCCCAGCGTCCGGGCGTGCCGCGCGATCATGCTCACGGCCAGCTTCAGACGGTCCTCGAGCAGGCTGCGGTTGGCGAGCCCCGTCAGCCGGTCGTGAAGCGCCGCGTTCGCGAGCTCCTGCTCGAGCGCCTTCTGCTCGGTGACGTCCCAGCAGATGCCGACCATCCGGGCCGGCTTGCCCTCGTCGTCCACGACGACCTCGCCCCAGGTGGCGAGGGTGCGGACCTGGCCGTCAGGCCACAGGATGCGCTCCTCCATCTCGTAGGGCGACAGCGTGGCGAGAGCGGTCTGGTGCACCTCCACGACGTGCTCCCGGTCGTCTGGGTGGACCATCGACAGGAACGTCTCGTAGTCGGCGTTGAACGACTGGGGCTCGCGTCCGTAGATCCGGTAGAGCTGGTCGCTCCAGATGTTCACCCCCGTGGCGAGCTCGAAGTCGTAGCTCCCCACGCCCGAGATCCGCTGCGCCTCGACGAGGCGCCGCTCGCTCTGGGTGAGCTGCGTGATCTGGCTCCGCGCCTCCGCCAGCGCGGCGCGCACGTCGTCCGGGTCCAGCGCCGACACGTTCCGTGTTGTCCCCTCTGCCGGTGTACCCCCTGGACGGGGGCGAGTCTCGGCCACCTCGCCATGGCCCGCCATGGCCCGGCAGGACTACGACAGCGGGTCCCGCGGGGAGGCGGACTGCGGCGAACGGCGTATCAGCCGCCCAGGTTGCCCTTCTGCCACTGCGCCCAGGAGTAGTTCCAGTCCGCCATGCCCGCGTCGCTGCGCAGGGGCCCGACGGCGGCGTTCACGACGTCGACCACGTCACCGAGGTGGGTGTTCTCGTAGAACCACTTGGCGTCCGCGACGGACGTGTTCACGCACCCGTGGCTGACGTTGACCCGTCCCTGGTACTTCACGGTCGCCGGGTTGGCGTGCACGAACGCCCCGCCGTTGGAGATCCGGACGCTCCAGGGCAGCTTCTCGTAGTACCCGTCCGGGCTGGCCGTGGGGATACCCACGGTCGCGGAGTTGTAGAGGTGCTCCTTCTCGCGCACGAGCACGATGTGGACGCCGCCCTTGGTCGGGTACTTGTCGCGGCCGGTCGAGACCTGGACGACGCGGACGACCTTCCCGTTGCGCCGGACGGTCATCGTGTGCGCCTTGACGTCCACCGTGGCGATCAGCGCGTCGCCGATCGTCATGCCGCCCGTCGCGACCTTGTCGCTGCCCCACGTGTCGGTGCCGGGCACGCGCAGCCCGCTCAGGTCCGCGCGCACCCTTACCGTCGTCCCGGAGGCCCAGTACGCCGGCCCGCGGTAGTGCACCTCGTAGGAGTTGAACCAGCGCCAGGCTCCCTGCACCGACGGCTGGGTGGTCACCGTCAGCCGGTTCAGCACGGCCTGTCGCGCCTCAGGCCCCTTGACGGCGCGGTTGAACCGCACGATCACCGGCTGCCCCACGCCGAACACCCCACCGGCCGGCGACACCCGCGCCTTGAGGACGTGCTCGGGCGCGCTGGTGCGGACCGTCCGGTCGTACGTCGAGGCCTTGCGGTCACCGTTCTGCAGGACGACGTGCAGCGTGTACGTCGACGACGGGCGCAGCGGGCTGCTGGACGTCCACGAGGTCGGGGTCAGGACGCCCTCGAGGGCCGTGCCGTCCGAACCGGTGGCCGCGACCGAGGTGAGCGTCCCGTTCTCGGCGGTGACGGTCAGCGGCGTGTCCCACGGCACGGTGTCGCCTCGCAGCTCGGCGAGCTGGACCACCGGCTCGGGGGCGGGGGTCGGCGACGGCCCGGCGAGGACCCGGCTGCCGACGGAACCGCCGGAGGTCAGGAGCAGCGCACCGCCACCAGCCGCGGCGAGCGCGGTGGCGAGCCCGACCGCGAGCAAGCGCGGGGACAGGTTCATGATCACCTCAGGGAAGGGGAGTCCGTCCATTGTGAAGGACGCGCGCACGGACCGGAGGGTTGTCGTCGCACAGAGTCACCGTGATCACGCCCGGGGCGGCCTCACCGGCCGAGGGCCTGCCGCCTCCCGAGCTCCGGGTCGCCGAGGCGGGCGAGCCGGCCGTCCCGCTCGCCGGCCGACCAGGCGCCGCGGTGCACCTGCCGGTCGGCGCGGGCGCCCCGCCAGGAGCCACGGGCCTCGGACTCACGGTCGTGGAACTCCTGCACCCGCTGCGCCTTGGCCCGCAGCACCAGCGCGCCCGAGGTGCTCGGCTCGTCGCTGACGGCCTGCGCGAGGGCTCGCTCGCGAGCTTGCTCGAGCCGCTCCTGCACGGCGTGCAGCCAGCCTTCGTAGAACGACAGCCGCCAGCTCACCGCGTTGACGCCGCTCACCCGGTGCTCTCCGGCCTTCAGCCGACGCGCTGCGGCGGCGGCCATCTGCGTGGCGAGCGAGGCCCAGAGCCGCTCCACCACGTCCAGGTCGGCGGCGTACCCGAACCCGAGCACGAACGTCGAGTCGTGGGCCACGTTGACCAGGACGTCGTTGCTCTGCGCCACCACGACGTACAGCAGCACCAGGTGCCGGTTGCCGCGTCGGCCTCGCTCGCCGATGAGCACCTTGCGCTGCTCGAACGCCTCCTCCACGCCCGAGAGCCGCCGCGAGGCCTGGCGGGCGCGGGCGAGCTCGAGGTCGACCGCGTAGGTGGTCGCGAGCTCCTGCGCGCGGCTCACGAAGGCCTCTGCCTCGTGCTCGTTGGAGGTGCCCTCCGCCTGCGCCAGCAGCTTCCCGATCTTGTCGAGGATGCGTTC
>JBKOVB010000098.1:0-4438 GCA_046723735.1 Actinomycetota bacterium
CTCCAGGGTGAGCACGCGGCGACCCTCGCGGTCGACGTCCTCCCACGCGGCCTCGAGAAGGGGGTCGGTGCTGCGGTGCTTCCAGGAGGCGAAGTCGAGCTCCTCCAGGCGCGCGAGCTCCAGGGTGGAGACCCGCCCGCGGCCGTCGCTCGTGCGGTTGACGGTGCGGTCGTGCACGCAGACGAGCACCCCGTCGCGCGTCAGGCGGACGTCGCACTCGAGCGCGTCAGCGCCCTCGTCGATGGCCTTCTCGTAGGCCCGCAGGGTGTGCTCGGCATGCTTGCCGGAGGAGCCACGGTGCGCCACGACGAGCGTCACGTGCGGACGACCTCCGGCGCGACGCCGTTGACGACGTCCTGCACGGGCTTCCCGTCGAGCACGCGCTGCAGGTTCGCCTTGGCCTGCGCGAGGATGCGTCCGGCCGACTCCGCGGTGGAGCCGGCGAGGTGCGGCGAGAGCAGCAGGTTCGGAACCTCGCGCAGCGGGTCGCCAGGTGGCAGCGGTTCCCTCTCGAAGACGTCCAGCGCGGCGGCCGCCAGCCGACCCTCGGTGAGCGCCGCCGCGAGCGCCTGCTCGTCGAGCACCTCGCCGCGGGAGCCGTTGACGAGCAGCGCGGTCGGCTTCATCGACCCGATCCGCACCGCGTCGAACATCCCGCGGGTCTCCTCGCCGAGCGCGATCACGACCGCGACCACGTCGCTCGTGGCGACGAGCTCGTCGAGCGGCGCGTAGGGGACGGGGGCGTCGTCGTGGCGGGAGCGCGACCAGTAGGTCACCTCGCAGCCCAGGGCCTGGTACCGCGTCGCCAGGGCCCGGCCGATCGCCCCCATGCCCACGACACCTACCCGCTGGCCGGCGAGCTCACGCCCGCCCAGCTCCGTCTGGGGCCACTCACCCCGTCGTACGGCGGCGTCCGCCTCCACCGTCCGGCGCAGCAGCGCGAAGGTGGCCGCCAGGCACCACTCGGCGACGGAGATCGCGTTGGCACCCGCGCAGTTCGCGACAGGGACGCCGCGGGCCGCGCACGCCTCCAGGTCGATGCCGTCGACGCCGACGCGCGGCACCTGGACGAAAGCGACGCGCGGCCCGGGGTCGCGCACGACCAGGTCCTTGGTCCAGTCGGCGAGCACGAGGTCGACCTCGGGCAGCAGCGCGTCGGCGGCGGCCTGCGTGCGCTCCTCCGGCACCACGACCTCGAGCCGGGGGTCGCCGACCAGCAGCTCGAGGAGGTCCTTCGGCAGGGGTGGGAGGCCGAGCAGCCGCCACTGCGCCGTCACCGTGCTCCCCTCCCGTCGTCCGTCGCACCGTACCGACTCGTGCGCGCCGGCGGGCGCAGGTACCTCCTACGTCCGTCATTCTTGGCGGCTCATCCACAGCCATTTCGCCTGCAAACAAAGGAGAAGCGGCTGTCCGTTCTGTCGGACCCGCCCCGTATCGTGGCGCGCGTGACCAGCCAGCTCGACGATGCGGTGGCGCAGGTGTGCGCCGTCGACGTCGACGGGCTGTCGGTCGAGGAGCTGCAGCAGCTCGTCGCCCGGGCGCACGCCGCGGCCAGTCGGCTGACCGGGCTGCGCGACGTGGCCCTGGGCCGGTTGCAGCGGGCCACGGGTGGGCTGCTGCCCCCGGTGACCGACGGGGCGCTGCCGAGCGACGTGCGGTCTTGGTGGCGCGACGCGGCGGTGCTGACCGGGCAGCAGGCCGGTGCCGACGTACGACGGGCCGAGGTGCTGCACGACCTGCCGCTGATCGCGGCCGCAGTCAGGGACGGGCGGCTGACCCCGGCGCAGGCCGCGGTGCTGTGCCGGCTGCACGACCGGATCCCGCTCGAGGACCTGCAGGCCAGCCAGGAGCAGCTGGTGCTCGTCGCGGCCGGGATGAACCCTGAGGCGCTGGGCAAGTGGGTGAGCCACCAGATCGCCACGCACTGCGAGCCGGCGCTGGAGGCCGAGCAGGACAAGGCCCGGCAGCGCCGTTACCTGCAGGCCACCCAGCACGGCGACGGGACGGTGCGGGGCCGGTTCGTGCTCGCGGCCGAGGACGCCGAGGTGGTGCTCACGGTGCTGGAGCCGCTGGCCCGCAAGCAGGGGCTCAACGACACCCGCAGTGCCGGGCAGCGGCGCGCCGACGCGCTGGTCGACGTGTTCGCCGGCGCCGCGACCTGGATGGACCTGCCCACCGCCGGCGGGCAGCGGCCCTCGGTGACGTACGTGATGAGCGAACGCTGGGCCCGCGGTGAGGCTCCGGCGCCGCTGTCCACGCTGCTCGCCGACGGCAGCGGCCACCCGACTGCGTGTCTGGACCACACCGCCTCCGGGGCCTGGACCGGACCGCAGACCCGGGCTCGGCTCGAGACCGTGCTGTGCGACGCCCGGATCAGCCGGCTGCTGCTCGACCCGACCGGCACCGTGGTGTCGCTGACCTCGGTCAAGGACGAGATCACCCTCGCCCAGCGCCGCGCCGTCTCCGCCCGCGACCGGCACTGCATCGCCAAGGGCTGCACCCGACCCCCCGCGTTCTGCGACGTGCACCACCTGGTGGCTCGTGCCGACGGCGGCGCCACCGCGGTCGAGAACCTCGGTCTGCTCTGCCGTCGGCACCACGTGCTCTGGCACCTCGGCAAGCTCCACCTGCACGACCTGCACACCCCCTGGCTCCCGGACCCGGAGCCGGAGGACACCGGCCACGACCCCTGGGACGACCACTCCCCACCGCTGGTGGCCTGAGTCGTCAACAGTTACTCCGCCTGAGTCGTCAACAGTTACTCCGGAGACCGCGGAACGGGCGCACGACGCGAGTCCCGTCGGCCCTGCGGATCAGCACGTTGCGAGGGCCACTCCCACGCCAGCCCTTCTCCACGTGCACGAGCTGCCCGCGTTCGAGGTAGTCCCGTCCTGCGCACGCGCCCAGGTGGGACGATCCCGGCGGGCCCTCGGGCAGAGGCTGCGACACAGCCATGCCCCGAGTCTCGCTCAGAGCCTCGGTAGCGTGCCGCGCGTGTCAGGACAGGTGGACGTTCTCACCGACGAGCTCGTGGACGCAGCCGTGAGCCTGTGGCACGAGGTCGGTCTCACGCGTCCGTGGAACGACCCCCATGACGACCTCCGCCGTGCCCTCGCCGGCCCGACCTCGACCGTGCTCGCGGCACGTGACGAGCGAGGCGAGCTGCTGGGGACCGCGATGGTGGGTCACGACGGACATCGCGGATGGGTCTACTACCTCGCGGTCAGCCCCCGGCACCAGCGCCAGGGGATCGGCCGAGCGCTGATGCACGCCAGCGAGAGCTGGTTGCGCGAGCGGGGGGTCCCCAAGCTCAACCTCATGGTCCGGACCACGAACACCGACGTGATCGCCTTCTACGAAGGGCTGGGGTACGCCGACGACCAGGTCGTCGTCCCGGGACGATTCCTGTGAGCGCTCAGGACGGGGACAGCTGGCTGTAGTCCAGGGCGCAGGCCTGGTCGAGGCCGAGCACCTGCATGAAGCGCCCCATCGCGAGGTACTTGCCGCAGACGAGCGCGAGCTCGACGACGCCCGCCGTACCGAGCTCACCCTCGAGCTCGGCGAGCAGCTCGTCGGCGATGCCGGCCGAGTGCGTCGCGAACTGCTCGGCGAACCGCAGCGCGACCCGCTCCGCGGCGGTGAACCCGGGCCCCGGTTCGGCCACCTGCGCGAGCAGCTCCTCCGTCGCACCGCTGCGATCGCGCCGCAGGCCCAGGCACAGCGTGCACTCGTTGATCTGCGCGATCCGGTACCTCACGAGCTCGTGCAGCCGCGGGTCCAGGGTCGTCTGCGTCACCGCGTTCTCGTAGGCGCCGACCGCCGGCGCGAAGTGCGGCGCGAGCCCGAGCGCCTTCACGACGTCGAGCCCCTCACCAGCCGGCAGGTCGATGCGCGCCACATGCCCTCCTCGTGCCTTCTGCGCGCACCGTACCGTCGCGCACGTGGACGTCCGAGTCGGCTCCCGCGCCGTCCTCGAGGCCGCGTGGGACGACGGCCGCGGCTACTGCTGGCCGCACGCCCGGCAGTACCCGCACCTGTGGCTCTGGGACAGCTGCTTCCACGCGATCGCCTGGGCGGCGCTCGGCGACCGCCGTGGTCTGACCGAGCTACGGTCCGCGCTCGACGGCCAGCTGCCGAGCGGGTTCGTCCCGCACATGCGGTACGCCGGGCCCACCGCGAGCCGCGGACCGCTGCCCGACCGGTCGAGCTTCACCCAGCCACCGGTGCACGCCCTCGCGGCCCGCGAGCTCCAGCGGTCGGGCCAGCAGGTGGACGACCTCGCCGAACCGATCGTCCGCGCCTTCGAGCACCTCTGGCACCACCGCCGCCGCGACGGGCTGCTCGTCGTCGTACATCCCTGGGAGACCGGCTGCGACGACTCGCCGCGCTGGGACTCCTGGCTCGACGAGCCGCAGGCGTGGGACCGCGCGGTCTGGAC
>JBKOVB010000145.1:0-9252 GCA_046723735.1 Actinomycetota bacterium
CCAGCAGTGCGCACAAGGCCACGGCGAGGGCCGCCACCCAGTCGACAGGCTCGAGCGCAACGGTGCCGAACAGCGACTGCAGGGGCGGCAGGTACACCACGGCGACCTGCATCAGCAGCACGATGCTGAGGCTCAGTGCGAGCCACCCGTTGGGCGGCAGGTCGCGGCTGAGGGCCGATTCATGCTCGGTCCGCACGTTGAAGGCGTTCACCAGCTGGAAGAGCACGAACGTCGTGAAGGCCAGCGTGAGGGCCCGCTCCTGCGCGGCGGTGGTGTCCGCGACCACGAGCACGGCGAGCGTTCCTGCCGCCATGGTGAGGGCGACGGGGAGGAGCTGGGCGAGCCGACGGCTCGTGAGGATCCCTTCGCTGCTCGATCGAGGTGGACGCTGCATGACGCGACGAGAGGGGCGGTCGAGCCCCAGAGCCATTGCCGGAGGCCCGTCCGTGACAAGGTTCACCCAGAGCACCTGGACGGCGGTCATGGGAGTCGGCAACGCGAGCAGGATGGCGGTGACGAACACCAGCATGGCGGCGATGTTGGTGGTGAGCTGGAAGCGCACGAACTTGACGATGTTGTCGTAGATGCCGCGGCCGTGTTCCACAGCGGCCTCGATGGTGGCGAAGTTGTCGTCGGTGAGCACGATGTCGGCGGCGTCCTTGGCAACTTCTGAGCCCGTCCGTCCCATCGCCACGCCTACGTGTGATGCCCGCAGCGCAGCGGCGTCGTTCACGCCGTCGCCGGTCATCGCGACGACATGTCCGCGCCGTGCCAGGGCGCGGACGATGGCGACCTTGTGCTCGGGTGCGACGCGTGCGAAGACGCCGATCCCGTCGACGTCCGCGGCGAGCGTCTCCTCGTTCATGGCGTCGAGGTCGGTGCCCGTGACAGCACGACCGGAGATGCCCACTTCACGAGCGATCGCGGTTCCGGTGTCGACATGGTCGCCCGTGATCATCTTCACGGTGATCCCCGCCTGTTGACAGCGCGCGACGGCCTCAGGTGCCTCAGGACGAGGAGGGTCGGCGATGCCGACCAGGCCGAGGAACACCAGATCGTGTGCTTGCGTGGCCAGGTCGGTGTCGCCGGATAGCGCGTCCGAGAGGCGCCTTTGGGCCGCGCCCAGAACCCGCAGGCCACGGGCCGCCATGGCCTGCACGGTGGAAAGCACCGCGGCGCGGCCGTGCTCGTCCAACGGCACCTGCTCGCCGTCGACGATGCGTGCGGTGCAGCGGCCAAGCAGCACGTCCGGTGCTCCCTTGGTCACCAGGAGCGCACCGTCTCGGGTGCTGTGCAACGTCGCCATGTACTTGCGTGCGGAGTCGAACGGCAGCTCTGCGATGCGGGGCAGGTCGTGCCGCAGGGCGGGGATGGAGAGCCCTGTCTCGGCGGCGTGGCGCAGGAGGGCAACCTCCATCGGGTCTCCGAGCACGGCATCGCCGTCGACCGTGGCGTCGTTGCACAGCACGAACGCGCGAAGCAGGGCGCTCCACTCGGGGCACGTGGAGCTTGCGGCGCGCGCCCCGCCGACCCACAGCTGGCGGACGGTCATGACGTTGGACGTCAGAGTGCCGGTCTTGTCGGTGCACACCACGGTCGTCGAGCCGAGCGTCTCGACCGAGGCGAGTCGCCGCACGATCGCTCCCCGGCGGGCCATGCGATGCACGCCGAGCGCCAGCACGAGCGAGAGAACTGCCGGGAGTCCTTCGGGCACGACCGCGACGGCCAGGGCGACACCACGCAGCATGATGTCGTCCAGCTGCTCACCGCGTATTGCTGCGACTCCTCCGTACGCGGCGACGACCAGGATCCCGATCAGCGCCAAGCGACGACCGACGGCGTCGAGCTGCACCTGAAGAGGCGTCGCCGGCACGGAGGTCGAGGCCAGCAAGTGCGCGACACGACCAATCTCGGTGTCCATCCCAGTTGCCACAGTGAGCATCTCGGCGCGACCACGGGTCACCACTGTGTTCGCATGGAGCATGTTGGTGCGCTCCGCCAACGGCGTCTGCCGCTCCAGGACGACCGGCGTCTTGACGACCGGACGTGACTCACCGGTGAGGGACGACTCGTCCAGCTGGAGGTCGTGCGCCTCGATCACCCGGCCGTCGGCTGGGACGCGGGTGCCCGCCTCGAGGAGGACGAGATCACCCGGGACGAGATCCTGCGCGTCGACCGACGACACCTGTCCATCCCGTCGAACCACGGCCTCCGTCACGAGCATGCGCCGCAGCGCGTCGATGCTCCGTGCCGCCTTGCGCTCCTGGAGGAAGCCGATGACGGCGTTGAGCAACAGGACGACCGCGATCACAGCACTGTCCCTGACGTCACCGATCACGCCAGCCAGCACCGCGCCGGCGAGCAGGATCAAGAACAGGGTGTTGTGGAACTGCGCCAGGAACACGCGATACGCGCGCGCGCGCTCTGCCTCGCGCAGCCGGTTCGGACCCCAGCGGGCCAGGAGAGCTTCCGCCTGCTCCGCCGCCAGGCCGCGCCCGAGATCCGTACCCAGTTCACGGGCGACAGCCTCGACCTCGCGTTCGTGAGGCCACCAGGTCTGCGAGGAGTCAGGTGTGCTCGCCGGAGCCACGTCGAGGGGTGGGGAGGGCATCGCACTCACCTCCGCTGCTCGCACCCAGCTCGGTCCGCCACCCGCCTGCTCGGAGGTTGCGCGACGGGTGTTGAGAACTATGACGCTGCCAGCAACCACCAGGCCGAGACAGAGGCCAAGGTCCCCGCAGGCGCAAGGATGTGTGGACGGCTCGGCGTCCGCGTCCCGACAGCGACTCCGTTGGCACTTCCCCTCGGGCCAGGTGCATGTGCCCTCGCCGCGGATCGAGGCCGCGAGGCTGCTGGGACCTTTGCCTCTGGTGACTTCGCAACCCCGTAGGAAGCGTCGGGCTAGGACTGCCGCCACGTGACCGGCCGCCGTGCGGACGCGAAGGAGCGCGAGGTCCGATGGTCAGCACCGACACTGTCACCGTCCCGGCTGACCGTCGTACCCGCCGCGCACGTGTCCTCGGCTGCGGTTCTGGCTGCCTCGTGCCGTCGACGGCGAGGTCTCGGGCGGCCTCGTGCTGGCGGAGAAGGCTGCAGCAGATCTCGACGTCGGTGTCGGCGACGCGCCCTGCTCGACCTTCCCGCCGTCGCGTGGGATTTGGGTGTGGTCACCGTCGCGCTCGCGCCGCTGCTGACTGCCCACAAGATGCGCCGGCTCGACATCCCCTCGACGTTGCGGGTCGTGGAGTGACCTCGCCGGTTGAACGGGGTGGCCCGCACGTCCGTGAGTCCGGGTAGCACCGCGTGGTGCTCTCGCCGAGCGCGGAGGTCGGGATGGCACGTCGACGCAGCATCGGGAAGGCCGGCCGGCTCACCGCGGTCGCGGCAGGCGCGGTGGTGCTTGTCGCCGCGTGCGGCAGCAGCGGGTCGAGCAAGAGCTCGTCGGTCGCCGCGGGGGAGTCGGGCAAGGGCGCCACGGTGAAGGTCCGGAGCGGCCCGATGGGCAGCTACCTCACCGACCAGCAGGGCCGCACGCTGTACGTGTTCGCCAAGGACACGGGCACGACGTCGCAGTGCTACGGGTCGTGCGCAAGCTTCTGGCCCCCGTTGGTCACGACCGGTGCACCCCAGGCCGGAACCGGGGCCAGCGCGACGGTCGGGACCACCGCCCGCACCGGCGGGGCCATGCAGGTGACCTACGCCGGTCACCCCTTGTACCGCTTCGCGAACGACCGGTCCGCCGGCGACAGGAAGGGCCAGGGGCTGAACCTCAGCGGCGGGCTGTGGTGGATGGTCATGCCCGACGGGTCGCCGCTGACGACGTCCGCGGGCGCATCGCCGTCCGACACGTCGAGCGACGACAACGGCTACTACCACTGAGTCCGGCGCAGCCGGCCCGTGTCGCCGCGACGACGGTGACGACCAGGGGCACCATGCGCGCCATGCCCCTTCGCCGGCACCGTCTGGACTACGTGTTCATCCCGTTCTTCGTCGTCGGGATCCTCAACGCCGCGCTCATGAGCCTGCCCGAGTCGCTCGGGGTGCCCGTGACGGCGGACAGCCCGTGGCCGCCGTTGCGGAGCCTGCACTCCTGGGCCGTGGCTCAGGAGCCGCAGCACCTGCACATCCCGCCGACGCTGGAGGCGAGCATCCTGTACGACGGGTTTGTCCAGCTCCCGCTACTGGTGCTGCTCCTGATTGGCCTGCTGCGCCTCACGCGGTGGAGCTGGCTGCCGCTCGTCGGTGTGGCCTACGCGGTGAGCGCCGTGCTCAACATGTTCTTCTATCTGATGCAGACATTCCTCGGCCCGGACGTGCCGCCGCACCTCGCGGTGTACCTGCCGCTGAACCTGCCCTGGCTGGTGCTGCCGGCTCTGCTGCTGTGGCGGATGTGGCCGCCGGCCCACGCCCGCGCGGTCGAGGTCAGCGCCGAGCCCGCTCCTCCTCGAAAGCCTCTGCCTGGGTGACCTCGTCGGCGACGCGGACGCCGTACCGGTAGGCGAGCATGCCGCCGATCCACCCGGAGGCCGCGAGCACCAGCAGCGAGGCGATCGACAGGACCAGCTGGCCCGTCTTGACCTCCCGGTCGGTGTCGTACCCGTCGTACCGCCAGATGAAGTTGCCTACGTACGCCGCCACGACGCACAGGTTGAGCGTCAGGTGGATGAGGGCCATCCGCTTCGCATGGGTGTGCCCCGTGATGCGGCTCAGGTCCATGAGGCCGAACAGCGCGGCGAGCACTGCACCGATGACCCCGATGCCGATGAGCCACTCGCTGCCGTAGGTCAGCGCTCGCCCCCCGAAGTCGTCCTTCGCCTTCGAGGCGATGTCGAACACAAGGCTCGCCACCCAGGCACCGATGGGCACGGTGACGAGGAGCGGGTGGAAGGGGTGGCCGTAGGGTCCGGCGACGGGCGATGCGGGCTCCTTCGCTGCACGTGTCCGCTGCACGGTCTCGGGTCGAACAGTGGTCGTCACGGCGTCCTCCTCCCCGCGGGCTCGGTGCCCGCCGTGGTGCCCGATACCCCGCTCGGGGCGGGCGAACCGGTCAGGCCTGCACGAGGTCGGTGCGGTCGCGGATCTCCTCCGCGGACGTGGCCATCCGGGCGCAGTGCGCGGAGCAGAAGAACCGGCCGGCCACCTCGCTGCCGTGCCCCACGACCTTGCAGCCGCAGTGCTCGCACACCGGCGCCATCAGGTGGATGGCGCACTCGAAGCTGTCGAACCAGTGGCGCGCTCCGGCGGCCACCACCTCGAAGGCCTTGTCGTACTCGTTGCCGCACACCTCGCACGCCGCCATGGCCGACCCTCCCGTCGTACCTCGTCGGTGCCCACCTACCCCGAGGGCCAGCGTGCCAACCGGTCGTTGCCGGGTACCCACGTGAGATGACGACCCTCGGATACTTCGCCCTGAGCGAGGAGCACCCCGGTTCCGCGCTCGTCCGCCACGTCGCCCAGGCCGAGCAGGCCGGGTTCACGGCGGCCTGCGTGAGCGACCACTTTCACCCTTGGCTGGAGGAGCAGGGCCAGAGCCCGTTCGTCTGGTCGGTGCTGGGAGCCATCGCGTCGGCCACCGAACGGATCCGGGTCCAGACAGCGGTGACGTGCCCGACCATCCGGACCCACCCGGTGGTCGTCGCCCAGGCGGCCGCGACGACGGCGGAGCTGTTCGGAGCACGTTTCGCCCTGGGCGTCGGGTCCGGCGAGGCGCTCAACGAGCACGTGCTCGGCACGCACTGGCCGTCTGCCGACGTGCGGTTGGAGATGCTCGAGGAGGCCCTGGGCCTGATGCGCAGGATGTGGCAGGGCGACTCCGTGAACCACCGCGGACGGCACTACACCGTCGAGAACGCGCGACTGTTCACGCTCCCTTCGGAGGCGCCCCGCGTGGTGGTCGCGGCGGCAGGTCCCAAGGCTGCCGAGCTGGCGGCGCGGGTCGGCGACGGCCTGATCATGACGAGCCCGGACGAGGACGTGGTCCGTCGGTATCGCGACGCCGGCGGCACCGGGCCGGTGCAGGCGCACCTGAAGGTGTGCGTGGCGGACGACGAGCGCAAGGCGGTGGAGACCGCTTTTCGCACCTGGCGGAGCACCGTGGTCCCGGGTCAGCTGTCACAAGACCTGCCGACGCCGACCCACTTCGCCCAGGCGTCGCAGCTGGTGACCGAGGACCAGGTCGCGGGGAAGATCACGTGCGGGCCCGACGTGTCTCGGCACCTCGATGCGGTGGACGCCTACCGGCAGGTCGGGGTGGACGAGGTGTACGTCGCCCAGGTCGGTCCGGACCAGAAGAGCATGCTCGCGCTCTACGCCCAGGAGATCCTCCCCCGGCTCGCAGCCTGACGCCGCGGGGGGTCAGGCCTTGCTCGACCGCCCGCTCAGCGCATCCCGGACCCGGTCCACCAGCCCCACGCCGGGCGCGAGGATCTTGTTCATCGGCGGCGTGTCCGGCGAGGACGGGTGGGGCCGGGTCGGCGCCATCTTCTTCGCCCGCGTGAGCTTCTCGCCCAGCTCCTCCAGCTGGCCCGGGTTGGTCTGCCGGGCGAGCAACGGGAACAGCTGCCCCTCTTCCTCCTCGACGTGCGACCGCACGTCCGTCATGAGCGTGCGAAGCGTGGGGCCGAACTCGATGTTGTCGCCGCTCATCCGCTCCAGGTCCTTCAGCGTCCGCTCGATCTCCCGGTGGTCGTCGAGCTCCTCGGACACCATGGCGTCGCCGCCCGGCAGGTGGTCCTTCGCGAACGGGTAGAGGTACTGCTCCTCCGCCACGGCATGGCGCACCAGCTCGATGGTGATCTCGTCCGCGAGCTCCTTGAGGCGTGCGGGATCGGTCATCGCCGCCTCCGCCTGCGCGAACATCGCCTCCACCTCACGGTGGTCGTGAGTCAGGACAGTGATGGCGTCCTCGGCCATGACACTTCTCCTTCCCGGTCAGGGTCTCAGCGGGTACCCGCGGCCTCGGCGTGCAAACCCGGGCCCTGCCGCTGCAGCGGTTTGCGCGCGGGGGACCCGGGTACCCGCTGCCACGAGGGGGCTGAGCCGGTGAGAGAGAGCCATGAGCCACACGCTGAGAGACGTCATGACACGTGACCCCGTGTGCCTGCCCGTGTCAGCGAGCGCGGCAGATGCTGCGCGCCAGATGGCCCTGCACGAGATCGGCGACGTGGTTGTCGTGGACGACGACAGCAGCGCCCTCGTCGGTCTCGTCACGGATCGGGACCTGGTCGTGCGGGTGATCGCGATGGACCACGACGCCAAGGCCGCACCGCTGGGTGATGTGTGCACGCGCGAGGTCGTCTCCCTGTCGCCGCAGGACAGCGTCGAGGATGCGGTGACGTTGATGCGCACGCACGCGATACGTCGTATGCCGGTGGTGCAGGACGGCAAGCCGGTCGGCCTGGTCACTCTCGGCGACCTGTCGCTGGACCGCGATCCGACGTCGGTCCTGGCCGACATCAGCCGCGCGCCGAGCAACTCGTGAGGCCCGAGGAGCGGGCGGCCCGCGAAGACGGCCGACCCGGCTACCACGACCCGACGCGAGCACTGGGCGGCACGCCGGCTCTGTCCCCGCTGGGCCTGCGGCTCAAGCTGGCCGTCTTCGGGCTGGCCGTGTCGCTCGTCGGCTTCGTCCTGTTCGCCTTCGCGCTCGACCTGTGGCCCATCGCGATCGCGTTCCTGGCGATCGCGGTGACGTCGGTCGTGGATCTCGTGGTCATCCAACGCCGGCGGCGCCGCGGCGAGCCGGCTTGATCGTCGTACCGGTGACGACAGGGTTACACCGCGGCACCTCGGGTACCACCGAGGATGTCGGCACCGGGAACCCCCCGGGGGTACGACGAAGGCGGGCCTCGAGCGACCGAAGGGTTTGCTGACTCGGCTCGCGTGGCTCGACGAGGGAATCCCGCCGAGCTGGACCGAAGGAGGTTGGCGATGGGTCTCGTCCTGTTGGTGCTGCTGCTCGCGTTGGTGCTCGGCGGGCTCGGCTTCGCGGTCCATTGGCTGTGGTGGATCGCGATCATCCTCCTCGTCGCCTGGCTCGTCGGGTTCGCGCTGCGCTCGGGTGAGGGCTCGCGCTGGTATCGCTGGTAGCCCGGCTTCCCGGTACGACGACGGCCACCCGCGAGAGCAGGTGGCCGTTTCGTTCTGTGGCGGTGCGCTCAGCCGGCCAACCGTGCGGCGAGATCGGCGGCCAGCTCGGCAGGGGGCGTGTCGCGCGTGTAGACCACGGCAGCCCCTGCCGCCAGGAGCTGCTCGCGGGCGTTGCTCGTCTCGGCCTGCAGGGCGATCACGGTGGACGGGCAGAATTGGCGGACGTCGCGCACGACGTCCAGCGGCGCCAGCCAGGGCAGGCGGGCCTCCATCAGCAGCGCGTCGGGCTGCTCGACCAGCGCCAGCCCGAGCGCGGTCGCCCCGTCTTCGGCAGTGCCCACCAGCGCCACGCCGCGCTCCTGCAGGCACGCCGCGACGCGCTCGCGCATCCAGGAGCTGCGGTGGACGATCACCGCGCACGGCACCGCAGGATCTGTGCGTGTGCCGTTCCGACGCGCGAGGCAGGCCTGGAGGGCGGACTCGGCTCGCTGCAGCCCGGCGACCTGGCGCCGCGCGTCCATCTGGCTCTCCCGGTCCGTGACCGCGTCCAGGATGGCTTCCACCCGCTGCCTCATGTCGGTCCTCCAGGCCGTCAAGGCCTCGGAGCGCTCCGCGACCAGGCGCATTCCGCCGGCGGCTGGGTCCATCGCGGTGTTCATGGCCATCGACACCTCCTGCGTCACGTGTCCGTGCCCCGCCGATTCCCCGGAACGGCTCCGGTGATGCCACCCCCAGGCTTGTTCGCCGTGCGGGTAGGAAGAAGTGGCGTCGAGGCGAGGAGCGTCTGACCGACTCCCGGCACGCCAGCGGCCGCCCGCGCAGAGCGGGCGGCCGCGAGTCGTCGTCGAGTTGTTCAGTACCGGTGGACGACCTCGTCCGGCGCGCGGTGCTCGACCACGTCCGTGCGGCGCTCACGCCACGGCGCCCACACGAGCGTGCTCACGGCCAGCCCGATGACTCCGACCACCATCAGGATCACGCCGATCGCGTGCAGGTTCCAGGAGCCGTAGTCGGACCGGTCCAGACCGTACCGAAGCACGGCACCCGCGGCGATGAGAAGGATGCTCGCTCCGAAGCCCATCGTGACCTCCTGGTGTCAGGGATTGTTCAACATCGAGATACCCCGGCGTTCGTCGATCACACCCGTCAGCGCAACCGCGCCAC
>JBKOVB010000073.1:0-15202 GCA_046723735.1 Actinomycetota bacterium
GATCACGACCGGGTCGGCGTCGAGCTCCCGCGAGATGCGCTCGACCATGCCGTCGACCTGAGCCGCGAAGCCGTAGACCAGGCCGGACTGCAAGGCCTCCACCGTGGTCTTGCCGATCACCGACCGCGGCTCGACCAGCTCGACCTTGAACAGCCGGGCGGCACGGGCCGCGAGCGCGTCCACCGAGATCTCCACCCCCGGCGCGAGGGCACCGCCGAGGAACTCGCCCTTGGCGCTGATGACGTCGAAGTTGGTGGAGGTGCCGAAGTCCACGACGATCGCCGGTCCGCCGTACAGGGTGTGGGCTGCGAGGGTGTTGACCACCCGGTCTGGCCCGACCTCCTTGGGGTTGTCGTAGAGCAGCGGCACGCCCGTCTTCACGCCCGGGCCGACGACGACCGTCTTCGCGTCGGCGTAGTAGCGGTCGAACATCAGGTGCAGCTGCTCGAGCACCTGCGGCACGGTCGAGCAGACCGCGACGCCGTCCGGCTCCGGGTGCTTGGCCAGCAAGCCGTGGAACAGCAGCGCCAGCTCGTCGGCGGTGACCTGCGCATCGGTGCGCAGCCGGTAGCTCTCGAACAGGTGGTCCCCGTCGAAGAGCCCGAGGACGATGTTGGTGTTGCCGACGTCGACGGTGAGCAGCATCAGAGCAGGTCCATCCCGAGGTCGAGCACCGGCGCGGAGTGGGTGAGCGCGCCGACGGAGACGAAGTCGACGCCGGTCTCCGCGACGGCGCGGGCACGGTCGAGGGTCAGGCCACCGGAGGCCTCGGTGCGCACGCCCTTGGGGCGGCAGATCGCCACGGCGGCACGCATCTCGTCGAGGGTCATGTTGTCGAGCAGCACCAGGTCGGCGCCGGCGGCGACCACCTCGTCGACCTGCTCGACGGTGTCGCACTCGACCTCGACCTCGAGGTCAGGGAAGTCCCGTCGTACCGCCTCGAAGGCCGCCGCCACACCACCCGCAGCCAGGACGTGGTTGTCCTTCACGAGCGCCGCGTCCGACAGCGACATGCGGTGGTTGAGCCCGCCGCCGACGACGACCGCCGCCTTCTCCAGCGCGCGCAGACCCGGCGTGGTCTTGCGGGTGTCGCGGATCCGCGCACCCGTGCCCTCGACGGCCTTGACCCACTGCGCCGTCAGGGTCGCGACGCCGGACAGGTGGCACAGCAGGTTGAGCGCCGAGCGCTCGCCGGTGAGCAGCGTCCGCACCAGGCCGCGCACGACGAGCACCTGCTCCCCCGCCTCGACCGGCCCGTCCTGACCGACGTGCTCGAAGACGAGGTCGTTGTCCGCCGCCGCGTCGAGGCACGCCATGGCGACGGCGATCCCGGCCACCACCCCGGTCCTTCGGGGCACGAAGGCCGCTCGTCCCTCGAGGTCGAACGGCACCGTGGCGACGCTGGTGACGTCGACTCCGCCGGCGAGGTCTTCCTCGAGGGTGCGGCGGGCCAGGTCCTCGACGTACGACGGGTCGAGCGCCGCCACGGCCAGCGCCGCGAGCGTCGGCTGGGAGAGCACCGGTCAGTCCTCCACGGGGGTGTACGTCGTCCCTGCGAGCGTGGTCACGAGATGGCCGCGCCACGCGTCCGAGGGGAGCGGGAAGTCCTCCCGCCAGTGGGCGCCACGTGTCTCCTCCCGGCGCGTCGCCGCGGCGACCAACGCCGTCGCGACGGCGTGCAGCCCGGTGGCCTCCCACGCGGCCGGGGACGGGGCGTCGCACGACTGCTCCCCCAGCACCTGAAGCGCCTTCGCGGTCGCAGCGAGCGAGTGCGCGCTGCGCAGCACCCCGGCGCCCTCGGTCATGTGCCGGGTCAGCTCGGCGCGCGTCGAGGGGTCGAGCAGCACGCCCTCCGGCGGCTGCGGCACCGGGTCGCCGGGCTGCGGCAGACCCTGCTCGAGGTCGTCCGCGATGCGGCCGGCGAACACCAGCCCCTCGAGCAACGAGTTGGACGCGAGCCGGTTGGCGCCGTGCACGCCGGTGCACGCGACCTCACCGCACGCGTACAGGCCCGGCACCGAGGTGCGCCCCCACAGGTCGGTGCGCACGCCGCCGCTGGCGTAGTGGGCGGCGGGCGCGACCGGGATCAGGTCGGTGACCGGGTCGACACCGGCCTCGCGGCAGCGCGCCACGATGGTCGGGAACCGCTCCTCGACCCCGTCGACGTCCCGGGCGTCGAGGAACACGTGGTCGGTGCCCAGCGCGTGCATCCGTCGGGTGATCGCCTTCGCCACGACGTCGCGCGGGGCGAGGTCCGCGAGCGGGTGGTCCGCGGCGGTGATGACCCGGGCACCGGTGCCGTCGACGAGGAACGCGCCCTCGCCCCGCACCGCTTCGCTGATGAGCGGCTGCTGGCCGACCGCGCCCGGCCCCAGCCACAGCACGGTCGGGTGGAACTGCACGAACTCCAGGTCCATCACCTCGGCGCCGGCCCGCAGCGCGAGGGCCACGCCGTCGCCCGTGGAGACGCTCGGGTTGGTGGTGCTCGAGAACACCTGGCCCATGCCTCCGGACGCGAGCACGACGGCTCGGGCGCGGATCGCCCCGACGCCGTCAATGGTGCCCTCGCCCAGCACGTGCAGGGTCACGCCTGCGGTGCGCCCGTCCGCGTCGCGGAGCAGGTCCAGCACGAGGGCGTGCTCGACCAGCCGGATGCGGGGGTGCCGTCGTACGGCGGCGACGAGCGCCCTCGACACCTCAGCGCCCGTGGCATCGCCTCCGGCGTGCACGATGCGGTCCCGGTGGTGGCCGCCCTCGCGCGTCAGCTTCAGCTGCCCCGACGGGTCGCGGTCGAACGCGGCGCCGAGCTCGACGAGCTCCCGGAGCCGGGCCGGGCCCTCCTCGCACAGGACGCGCACGGCGGCCTCGTCGCAGACGCCGGCGCCGGCCTCGAGCGTGTCCCGCAGGTGCTCCTCGGGCGAGTCGTCGGCACCGAGCGCGGCGGCGACCCCACCCTGGGCCCAGCGCGTGGAGCCGTCGTCGACGAGCACCTTGGTGACGACCAGGACGTCAGCCAGCTCGGCGGCGTGCAGCGCCGTCATGAGCCCGGCGACGCCGGACCCGACGACGACGACGTCGGTCTCGACGGTCCAGCCCGGCGGCGGGGCGAGCAGCCGGCTCGCCGCAGCGGCCCCCGAGGGGGGAGGGGTCACCAGACCAGGGTCGGGTCGTCGTCGTACGAACCGGTGTGCGGCTCCCGGGGGTCGCGGGGATGCCGCAGGTCGCCCCGGAGCAGCCCGGTCTGCGCCGGCAGCGCCTCGGCCGGGTCGTCGCCGGTGCCAATCACCTTGTTGTCGGCATCGACGAAGACGACCTTCGGCTTGCGCGTGCGCGCCTCCTCGTCGTCCATCAGGCCGTAAGCGATCAGGATGACCAGGTCGCCCGGGTGGATCAGGCGGGCGGCTGCCCCGTTGATGCCGATGACACCGGAGCCGCGCGGCCCCGCGATGGTGTAGGTCTCGATGCGCGCGCCGTTCGTCACGTCGACGATGGCGACCTTCTCGCCCTCGTAGAGGTCGGCCGCGTCGAGCAGGTCCTGGTCGACCGTGACGGAGCCGACGTAGTGCAGGTCGGCCTGCGTCACCGTCGCCCGGTGGATCTTGCTCGTGAGCATTTGGCGGAGCATCAGACGTCCTTCACCCGTGCGTCGCCGGCGTGGTCCGAGGACGGGGCGTCCGAGACCTGAGCCGGCACAGAGATGTTGTCGATGAGACGGGTCGTGCCCACCCGGGCGGCGACCACGATGAGGTCGCCGTCAGGTGCTGCCTCGAACGTGCGGGAGTCGACCCGCTCGAGGTAGTCGAGGTCGACGCCCGGCTCGACGTCGACGAGGGCCCTGGCGGCCGCGACGTCGCGGGTGGCCAGGGCGCGGGACAGGACGAGCGCGGCCTGGCGCTCGCCCGGGGAGAGGTAGCGGTTGCGGCTCGACAGCGCCAGCCCGTCGGGCTCGCGGACGGTCGGCACGCCGACGACCTCCACCGGGAGGTCGAGGTCGGCCACCATGCGACGGATCGCGGCCAGTTGCTGCGCGTCCTTCTCCCCGAACAGCGCCACGTCGGGGCTCGTGAGGTGCAGCAGCTTCAGCACGACCGTCAGCACGCCGTCGAAGTGGCCCGGGCGCGAGGCGCCCTCGAAGACGGCACCGAGCGGCCCGGCGCTGACCCGCACCAGCGGCTCGTCCGGGTAGACCACCTCGGGCGTCGGCGTGAAGACGAGGTCGGCGCCCTCGGCCTCGAGCAGCGCGAGGTCGTCCTCGAGGGTGCGGGGGTAGCGGTCGAGGTCCTCGTGGGCGCCGAACTGCAGCGGGTTGACGAAGATAGTCACGACCACGGAGTCGGCGAGCTCGCGCGCTCGGCGTACCAGGGTCGCGTGGCCCTCGTGCAGGGCACCCATCGTCATGACGACGGCGACCCGGCCGGTGAGCTCCTTGCGCCCGGCGGCGAGCTCCTCGCGGGTGGCGGCGACGACTGTCACGTGCCCGCTCGCGCGTCTCGCTCCGTCCCTCAGCTCGCCTGGCTCGCTCATGCCAGCACCCCCAGCAGCCCCTCGGCCTGCTCGGGACGCAGCCGTCCGCTGGCCAGCGCCCGGTCCGCGGTGAGCCGGGCTAGGGCGCGGTACGCCGGACGCGCCTCCTCCGGCAGGGCGCGCAGGTGCGCGGCCACCGTGCCGGCGTCCCCGCGGCTGACCGGTCCGGTCAGGGCGGCGTCGCCGCGGCGCAGCGCGCCGTCAAGAGCGGCCGTGAGCAGCGGGGCCAGCACCTGGCCGGGCTCCTCGGCCCCGGCCCGCCGGAGCAGGTCCTCCGCCTCGGCGACCAGCGTGACCAGGTGGTTCGCGGCGTGCGCGAGGGCGGCGTGCCACAGCGGTCGGTCCTCGTCGCGCACCCACACCGGCTCCCCGCCGAGCTCGAGCACGAGCGCCTCCGCAATCGGGCGCAGCTCCTCGGGGGCGGTCACGCCGTACGCGATACCCGACAGCCGGTCGAGGTCCAGGCTGGTCCCGGTGAAGGTCTGCACCGGGTGCAGCGCCATCGGCAGCACGCCCTGCGCGGGCGCGAAGACACCGAGCCCGTGCCGGCCGCTGACGTGCGCGACCAGCTGTCCGCGCTGGAACGCGCCGGTCGCGGCGAGGCCGGCGACCAGGTCCGGGAGCGCGTCGTCCGGGACGGCCAGCAGCACGAACGAGGCGCGCCGACAGACCTCGTCCGGGTCGAGGACCTCGGCCTCCGGCAGGAAGCGCTCGGCCCGGTCGCGGGAGGCCTCGCTCACGGCGGACACGCCCACCACGTCGTGACCCGACCGCCGCAGCGCCGCGCCCAGCACGGCGCCCACGCGGCCGGCACCGATCACACCCACCGTCAGGCGGGCAGCGTCGGGACGCGCGGGCGCGGTCATCGGAACCGTTCCAGTCCTCTCGGGGTACCGGACGAACGAGAAGAGGGTAACGCCGTGGAACCCTGCTGCAACGTCCTGTGGCGCACACCACACGCTCTTCACCGCGACACGCCGCTCTCGCGTGAACAACGCGCAGGTCGGGCATGCTGCGCCGGTGCGGGCGTGGTCGGAGGCGTGGGAGGACGCCCTCTACGGTCCGGACGGCTTCTTCCGCCGCGAGGTCCCGGCGGCGCACTTCCGCACGAACGTCGCGGTTCCCTTGTTCGCCCAGGCCGTACGACGGCTGGCGGGCCTCGTCGACGACGCGCTCGGACGCCCCGACCCCTTCGACCTCGTCGACCTCGGCGCCGGCCGCGGTGAGCTGTTGTCGGCGCTGCCCGACGTCCCAGCCCGGTGGCGGCTGACCGGGGTCGAGGTCGCCGACGCTGATGTGCCCTTCCGCTGGGTGCGCGAGCTGCCGCCGCTGACCGGGCTGCTGCTGGCGAACGAGTGGCTGGACGACGTCCCCCTCGACGTCGTGGAGGACGGCCGGCTGGTGCTCGTCGGGCCTGATGGCACTGAGAACCTCGGGGCGCCGCTCGCCTCCGGCTGGGCCACGAAGTGGTGGCCCGGGCCGGGACGGGTCGAGGTCGGCGCGCCGCGAGACCTTGCCTGGGCCGCCGCCGTGGCGAAGGTGGCCCGTGGACTGGCTGTCGCCGTCGACTACGGCCACACGCTCACGACGCGCCGGCCGACCCTCACCGGCTACCGGAACGGCCGGCAGGTGCCGCCGACCCCCGACGGCAGCTGCGACCTCACCGCCCACGTGGCCCTCGACGCGGTGGCGGCGGCCACGGGCTCGACGGTGCTGCGGCAGCGCGAGGCCCTGGCGGCCCTCGACGTCAGCGCCGCCCTCCCCGACCCCAGCTCCCCGTCGTACGCGCGAGACCTGGAACGCGCCTCGCAGGCGCGGGAGCTGCTCGACCCGGACGGCCTGGGCGGGTTCGGCTGGGTGGTCAAGGCGGTGGGCTGCGAGATTGGTTGGATGGGAGTGTGAAGGAGGTCGTCGCCGGAGTGGGACCGGCCGCGGGGATCTGCGAGCTGACCCTCGAGCTCGGCCCGCACCACCCCTCGACGCACGGCTCCCTGCGGCTGCGGCTGGAGCTCGACGGCGACGTGGTGGTTACGGCCGAGCCGCTGGTGGGGGCGCTGCACCGCGGCGCCGAGAAGCTGTTCGAGGTGCGCGACTACCGCCAGGTCCTGATGCTGGCGAACCGGCACGACTGGCTCGCCGCGTTCAACAACGAGGTCGGGGTGGCGCTCGCGGTCGAACGGCTGCTGGGCATGGAGGTTCCCGCGCGGGCGACATGGCTGCGGACCCTGCTGTGCGAGGTCAACCGGGTGCTGTCGCACCTGATGTTCCTGGGCTACCTCGACCCGGCGTTCGTCGCGCTGCGGGCGCCGTTGCAGGCACTGCTCGAAGAAGCCACCGGCGGTCGGGTGCACGTCGTCTGGACGCGCATCGGCGGCTTGCTCGAGGACGTGCCGACCGGTTGGGAGCCGCGGTGCGCGGCCGCGCTGCAGCAGGTCCGCGACGCGCTGCCTGCGGCGGACCTCGCGCCGCTCACCGGCGTCGGCGTGCTGCCCGGCGAGGTGGCCCTGTCGTACGGCGTCTCAGGCCCGGTCGGGCGCGCCTCCGGCGTGGACGTCGACCTGCGCCGCGACGACCCCTACCTGGCGTACGGCGACCTGCCGGTCCCCGTGGTCCTCGGCACCGCCGGGGACGCCGCCGAGCGCTTCCGGTGCCTGCTCGAGCAGGTCTGCGTGTCACTCGACCTCGCGAACACCTGCCTAGACCGGCTGCCCGCTGGCCCGGTGAACGTCAAGCTCCCCAAGAACCTGCGGGTGCCCGAGGGCGCGACCTACGCCTGGACCGAAGCCCCGTCCGGGATCGCCGGCTACTACTTGGTCTCTCATGGCGCGACGACCCCCTGGCGGCTGGCCATGCGCACCGCCTCGTTCAACAACGTGTCGGCGCTGCCGGCGGTGCTGCCCGGCTGCCGGGTGCAGCAGCTCCCCGCCGTCCTCGCGTCGTTCTTCTTCGTCGTCGGCGACGTCGACCGCTGATCAGCGCTCGAGGTAGTCGAGGTACTTCGCCCGCAGCAGCGGCTCGTCGTTGCCCAGGTCCTTGCCGAGCAGCTCTCGCACCACCTCGAAGGCCTCGGCCAGGGACCCCGTGAGGTTGCCGCTGGATGCGTCCTCGGCAGCGATGTTGCCGGACGCCCGCAGGTGCTTGACCACGTCCCAGAAGAACCCCACGTCGTGGGCATCGCGGGCCTTGTCGAACGCGCGCTGGCGCAGCTCGTCGGTGCTCAGCTCGTCGATTTCCATGGCCGCAACCTAGTCCGGCAGCTTCGGGGTCCGACAGGCCCGTTCGAGCAGCAGCGCGGCGACCAGCAGCAGGGCCGAGGCCGCAGCCGACACGGCGCTGACGCGGGCGTCATGGGAAGCGGCCCGCAGCTCGTCGTGCGGCAGCGTCCAGGCGAAGAACCCGGCGTAGAAGCCGAGCAGCAGCGCGCCGGCGGCGGAGGACGCCTTCGCCAGCGCCGCGGCACGCGCCACCTGCAGCGGGTGCATCGGCTTGGCGTGCCCGACGTGGCGCACCTTGCGCCAGACCACCCGTGCGAGCGCGAGCTCGAACAGCGCGATGACCAGCGCCGTGAAGGGCGCGTACGCCGGGAGTGCGACGAGGTCGCCGTACGCCCGGTTCGGGACCAGCCACCCGACCAACGCGGCCAGCACGACCAGCGCGACCACGGTCGTCCATCTGGTGGGCCTCACAACGCGCCGACCTTCCGCACCGTCGTGCGGTCCACCGCGAGGTCGGCGACGCGGCCGTGCCCAGGCAGCACCGCGTCCGGGTCGAGGTCGAGCCACGGCACGAGCACGAAGGCCCGCTCGTGCGCGTGCGGGTGCGGCAGCACCAGCGCCGGGTCGCTGCCGTCCGCGACGACGACGTCGACGTCGAGCGTGCGCGGACCCCACCGCACGTCGCGGACCCTGCCGGCCTCGGCCTCGGCGCGTTGCGCCTTCTCCCAGGCGCTCGAGGCGTCGTCGTCGGTGACCACCACGACGTTGAGGAAGTCGTCCTGCTCGACCCCGCCCCAGGGCGCGGTCTCGTAGACGGGCGACACGGCGCGGGGCCGCAGCAGCTCCACGGCCGCGCGCAGGTGCGCCCGGCGGTCGCCGAGGTTCGACCCCAGCGAGAGCACCGCCGTCACGGACGCACCACGGTGACGGCGACGTCGGAGAACGCGTGCGGGATCGGGGCGGCCGGCTTGTGCACGGTCACGCGCGCGGAGATGACGCGGTCGTCGTCGAGGCACACCTCGGCTAGCCGGGCCGCAAGGGTTTCGATGAGCTGCACCGGCTCGCCGGCCACGACCGCCGCGAGCCGATCCGCCAGGGAGCCGTAGTCGACGGTGTCGGCGAGGTCGTCGGTGCGTGCCGCCGCACGGGTGTCGACGGTGAGGTCCACGTCCACGACGAAGTCCTGGCCGTCGCGCCGCTCGTGCTCGAGCACCCCGTGCCGTCCGAACACCCGCAGCCCCGTGAGCGAGATGCGATCACTCATGCGCCAGCCTCTCCACCACCCGCACCGCGTCCGCGCTGCCGCGTACGGCGTGCACGCGGACCCCCCAGCAGCCTGCCCGAGCCGCGAGCGCGGTGAGGGCAGTGGTGGCGTCATCGCGCTCCTTCGGCTCCCGCCCGTCGAGCAGCTCGCCGAGGAAGCGCTTGCGGGACGCGCCGAGGAGCACCGGGCCGAGCTCCTGCAGCCGCGGCAGCGCCTGCAGCAGCGCCCAGTTGTGCTCCGCGTTCTTCGCGAACCCCAGACCGGGGTCGACGAGCACCTCGCGGATGCCGGCGGCCGCGCACGCGTCGAGGCGCTGGGCCAGCTCGGTGCGTACCTCCTCGACCACGTCGCCGTACACCGCCTGGGCCTGCATCTCGGTGCTGTGCCCACGCCAGTGCATGGCCACGAACGGCACGCCGAGGTCGGCCACGGTGCTGAGCATCGCGGGGTCGGCGAGCCCGCCGCTGACGTCGTTGACGAGGACCGCACCGGCGTCCACGGCGGCCCTGGCGACCTGGGCCCGCATGGTGTCCACCGAGCAGGGCACGCCCTGCTCGGTCAGCGCCGCGACGACGGGCACCACGCGCTCGAGCTCGAGCTCGACAGGCACCCGCTGCGCCCCCGGTCGGGTGGACTCACCGCCCACGTCGACCAGGTCAGCGCCCTCGGCGGCCAGCTTCCCGCCGTAGACGATCGCGGTCTCGGCGGTGGCGTGGTCACCGCCGTCCGAGAAGCTGTCGGGAGTGACGTTGAGGACCCCCATCACGAGGGTCCTCCCCAGGACCGGAAGACGCGGGCGCAGCGTCAGCTGGCCGGGTCTGTGCCCGGCCGGCGGCGCGGGGCCCGGGCAGGACGGGTCGGCTCGTTCGCCTCACGCCGGACCGTGGCGGTACGGCGGGCCGCGGCCTTCGCGCGCGCGCCGCTCCGGCGTCCCCGGGCGAGCGCCTCGAGCTCCTCAGGGTCGAGGGTCGCGAGCTCAGCAGGCGTGAGCACCGGCGGCCGGTCGTGCAGCGGGCGCTTGCCGTTGCCGGTGGGGTGTTCGCGCTGCGGCCGCTTCACGACAGGCGCGAAGACCTGTGCGACCTCTTCCTTGCTGAGGGTCTCCTTCTCGAGAAGCCGCAGCACCATCTCGTCGAGCACGTCGCGGTACTCGACGAGGATCTCCCACGCCTCGTGGTGGGCGTTCTCGACGAGCGCGCGCACCTCGGCGTCGACCTGTGCCGCGATCTCCTCGGAGTAGTCGCGCTGGTGGCCCATGTCGCGGCCGAGGAAGACCTCGCCCTGCTCCTGGCCGAACTTCACCGCACCGAGCTTCTCGCTCATGCCGAACTGCGTGACCATGGCGCGCGCTGTGCCGGTGGCCTTCTCGATGTCGTTGGCCGCCCCGGTGGTCGGGTCGTGGAAGACGAGCTCCTCGGCGGCCCGGCCCCCCATCGCGTAGGCGAGCTGGTCGAGCAGCTCGGCCCGGGTCTGGGAGTACTTGTCCTCCTCGGGCAGCACCATGGTGTACCCGAGCGCCCGGCCTCGCGGCAGGATCGTGACCTTGTGCACCGGGTCGAGGTTCGGCAGCGCGTGCGCGACGAGGGCGTGGCCGGCCTCGTGGTAGGCCGTGACCTTCTTCTCCTTGTCGTTCATGACGCGGCTGCGGCGCTGGGGGCCGGCGACGACCCGGTCGATCGACTCCTCGAGCGTGACGAGGTTGATCGTCTTGCCGCCCTGGCGGGCGGTGAGCAGCGCGGCCTCGTTGATGACGTTCGCGAGGTCCGCACCCGTGAACCCCGGCGTACGACGGGCGATGACGTTGAGGTCGACGCCGGTCTCGATCGGCTTGCCCTTGGCGTGCACGTTCAGGATGTCGAGCCGGCCCTTGAGGTCGGGCCGGTCGACGGCGATCTGCCGGTCGAAGCGGCCCGGGCGCAGCAGCGCCGGGTCGAGGATGTCGGGACGGTTCGTCGCGGCGATCATGATGACGCCGCCCTTGACGTCGAAGCCGTCCATCTCGACGAGCATCTGGTTGAGGGTCTGCTCGCGCTCGTCGTGGCCGCCGCCGAGACCCGCACCGCGGTGCCGGCCGACGGCGTCGATCTCGTCCACGAAGATGATCGCCGGGGCGTTCGCCTTGGCCTGCTCGAACAGGTCGCGCACGCGGGAGGCGCCGACGCCGACGAACATCTCGACGAAGTCCGAGCCGGAGATCGAGTAGAACGGCACGCCCGCCTCGCCCGCCACCGCGCGCGCCAGCAGCGTCTTGCCGGTGCCGGGCGGGCCGTAGAGCAGCACGCCCTTCGGGATCTTCGCCCCGATCGCCTGGAACTTGCCGGGGCTCTCCAGGAACTCCTTGATCTCGTGGAGCTCCTCGATGGCCTCGTCGACACCCGCGACGTCGGCGAACGTGGTCTTGGGGGTGTCCTTGCTCACGAGCTTGGCCCGGCTCTTGCCGAACTGCATGACCCGGTTGCCGCCGCCCTGCATCTGGTTCATGAAGAAGAACAGCAGGCCCAGGATGATCAGGAAGGGCAGGAAGGACAGCAGCACGCTCACGAAGACGTTGTCGTGGCTCACCGTCACGTCGTACTTGACGTGGTTCTTCTCGAAGGCCTGCGCGAAGTCCCGGCCCTGGTCGACGAGGAAGCTCGCCTGGAGCTTGCGTCCGTCGCTCAGCTCGACCTTGACCTCCTGCTCCTTGTCGAGCAGCTTGTTGGCCTTCGCCGAGCTCACGACCTCGCCGTTGTTGATGGCCGAGAGGATCGTGGCGGTGTCGGACTTCTTGTACCCACCGTTGCCGCGCAGGCCGCTGGTCACGGCCAGCACGAGGACCAGCCCCAGCACGATGTAGAGCACGGGACCGCGGGCGAAGCGCTTGAGGTTCATGAACGCGGGACTGTGCGCCCCGTCCCTCCTGACGTAGGTGAGGTCACCGACGGTACAACGGTCGTCTGGCGCCTGCTGTTCCGCGGATGACCTTGACCGGCCTCCGACGGCTGTCGATCACCCTGCGTACACGTGCTGCTTCAGGCGGCCGACGAAGGGCAGGTCGCGGTAGCGCTCGGCGTAGTCCAGCCCGTAGCCGACGACGAACTCGGCGGGGATGTCGAAGCCGACGTACTTGACCGGCACGTCCTCCTTCACCGCCTCGGGCTTGCGAAGCAGCGCGCACACCTCCACGCTCGCCGGCCCGCGCGACCGCATGTTGCGCAGCAGCCAGCTGAGCGTGAGCCCCGAGTCGATGATGTCCTCGACGACGAGCACGTGCCGGCCGGTGATGTCGCGGTCGAGGTCCTTGAGGATGCGCACCACGCCGCTGGAGCTGTGCGCCGAGCCGTAGCTCGACACTGCCATGAACTCCATCGACACCGGCGTCTCGAGGGCGCGCGCGAGGTCTGCCATCACCATCACGGCGCCCTTGAGCACCCCGACGAGGAGCAGCTCCTTGCCCCGGTAGTCCTCGTCGATCGACTTGGCGAGGGCGGCGATCCTGTCCTGGATCTCGTGCTCCGAGATGAGGACCTCGTCGATCTCGTCCGGGACGCTCAGCATCCCCGGGCCGCTTCTTCGCTCACGGGGTGAAGGCTAGTCGCCCGCCCACCCGCGACACACGGCTTCCCCCCGGAAGGGCGACGGCACCCTGTCCGTGCCAGTCCTCGACGAGTGCGCGAAGCGCCTCGACGTGGGCAGCGGTCAGCTGCCGACCTGAGCGCTCCTCGGCCCACCGTTTCAAGGACCGAGCACGTACGGCGGGCAGCTGGTCCAGCAGCGCGGCCACGTCGTCCGTGGGCTCGGCCAGGGCGTCGAGAGCGTCCGCATCCTCGCGCAGCAGGCGGGCCGACCGGGCCAGGCCCGCGGTCAGGTCGAGGTCGGTCAGCAGCCGTCGTACCTCCACGCGGCGGAACGCCGGGTCGTCGTTGTGCGGGTCCTCCCAGGGGACGAGCCCGGCTTCGGCGCACGCCTTGCGTACCGTCTCCCGCGGCAGCTCCAGGAAGGGCCGCCGGTAGCGGCCGCGGACCGGCGCCATTCCGGCCAGAGAACGCGCCCCGGAGCCCCGGACCAGCCCGAGCAGCACCGTCTCAGCCTGGTCGTCACGGGTGTGGGCGAGCAGGACAACGGCGTCCGCGGCGGCCTCGTCCAGCAGGGCGTAGCGGAGCGCCCGCGCCGTAGCCTCCGGCCCGCGGCTCCCTCCGCGACCTGTCGGCGGCAACGGCTGCCCCGGCGACCCGGCGGTGAGGACCCGAGCCTCGAGGCCGAGCCCACGGCACTGGTCGACCGCCCGCCGTGCGACCTCGGCCGAGCCCTTCTGCAGCCCGTGGTCGACGACGAGCGCGCCGGCACCCGGGCGCTCGAAGGCCAGCGCGGCGGCCAGCGCCAGGGAGTCCGCCCCACCGCTGACGGCGGCCACCACGGTCGCGCCCTCCCCCAGGTCGGCCAAGCAGCGCCGTACCCCCAGCCGGGTGGCGGCGGTCGCCGGCGGCGGGCCGCTCACGCCCCGGCGCTCATGCTGTCGCGGCCTCGCCGTGCACGCGGCGGACCCAGGCGTCCGGCTCGTGGATCTCCTGCCTCGTGGGCAACGTCTCCGGCGACTCCCACACGCGGTTGAAGCCCTCCATCCCCACCGCGGAGACGACTGCCGCGACGAACCGCGAGCCCTCGGCGTACTGCTTCGCCTTGAGGTCGAGCCCGAGCAACCGGCGAAGCAGCCGCTCGAGCGGGCTGCCGCGCTGCCGGCGCCGCTGCTCGAAGCGCGTCCGCAGCTCCGCGACGGTGGGCACGACCTCGGGACCGACGCCGTCCATGACGTGCTCGGCATGACCCTCGAGCAGCGACATGAAGGCGGTGACGCGGTCGAACACCACCTTCTGCTCCGGGGTCTGCAGCATCTCGACCAGAGACCCACGCGGCACCGTGCCGACCAGGCCCCGCAACCGGCGCAGCAGCGCCTCGGGGTCGTCGAGGTGAGACGCCTCGAGCAGCGCGGCGATCTCGGCGCGGACGTGGTCGTGCAACCACGGCACCGCAGTGAACTGCGTGCGGTGCGTCACCTCGTGCAGCGCCACCCAGAGCCGGAAGTCGTGGGGGTCGACGTGCAAGGCGCGCTCCGTCGCCACGATCGTGGGGGCGTTGAGGAGCAGCCTGCCCTGCTGGCCGGGCGGTTGGAACGCCTCGTACTGACCGAGCACCTTCCCCGACAGCCACGCGAGCAACGAGCCGACCTGCACCCCGGCCACCTTGGCCGTGACCGCAGCCGCGGTCCGGCCCTGCCGCGAGAGCAGCACCGTCTCGAGCGGCTCCAGCGCGACGGCGAAGCCCTCGGCGTTGGCGGCCGCCCAGCCTGGCCGGTCGACGACGGTGGCGGGACCGACGACGCCGTGCAGGCCGGTCACGTCCCTGACGTGCTGCTCGGCGCGCTCGGTGACGTCGCGGAGCATCGTCACGACGTCGGCCGCCTCCGTCAGCGACAGCGTGGGTCCGCTCGGGGCCAGGCGGGCGGCGACCGAGGCGGCCAGGGCGGTGTCGACGACAGGCATCCCGGCCACCGTACGCCGATCCGTCAGGTGCAGCCGCAGGCGGCGATCCGGGCCGCCACGGCGTCGAGCGCCGCCTGGGCGCGCGGCGTGCCGCCCAGAGGCACCCGGTCAGCCAGGAGCGCGAAGGCCAGCAGCCGCCCGTCGCGCGTGCGCACGAGGCCCGCCAACGAGCTGACCCCGTTGAGCGTCCCGGTCTTGGCGCGCACCTGCCCGGCCGCGGCGGCGGCCGGGGTCCCGCGGTACCGCTCGCCGAGCGTGCCGACGAACCCGGCCACGGGGAGGCCGGACAGCACGGACGCCAGCCGTGCCTGCCCGGCGGTGCGCGCCAGCGCGGCGGTCAGCGTCGCCGGCGGCACGGCGTCGAGCGTCGACAGGCCGCTGGCGTCCCGCAGCCCGGGAGCGGGGACGCCTGGGGTCATGAGAGCCGCCGTGATCGCCTGCGCCTCGCCCGTGAAGCCGGCGGGCAGGCCTCGGGCGAGCGCCACGTGCCGGCCGAGTGCTTCCGCAAGGTCGTTGTCGCTGCGGAGGAGCATCCGCTCCACCAGGTCGGCGACGGGTGGGGACTGCACCTGGGCCAGCACGGGCGCGCCCGGCGGGGCGGCGCCGCGCACCACGGAGCGCACGCGCAGCAGCGCGGCCAGCTGACGCCCGGCCGCGAGCGCCGGGTCGGCCGCGCGAGG
>JBKOVB010000016.1:0-25119 GCA_046723735.1 Actinomycetota bacterium
CCACGGAGCGCACGCGCAGCAGCGCGGCCAGCTGACGCCCGGCCGCGAGCGCCGGGTCGGCCGCGCGAGGAGCGCCCGGTGCGGCGCTCGTGCGCCCCTCGTCGACCGCGAGCGCGCTCACGGGCGCCACGTCGCCGTGCCTCAGGTACGCCGGCTTCCAGCCGGGCCCGGTCCGCGGTCCGGTGAACAGGCGGTCGTCGACCACCACCCGGCGTACCGGCACGCCCTTCAGCTGCGCGGCCAGGTCCGCCAGCCGGGCGGGCCGGGGGAAGCCCTCCAGCGGGTGGGCCCCGGCGAGCGTCGGGTCACCGCCGCCGACCAGCACCACGTCCCCGCCCGCGCCCTGCACCACCTTCGTGGTGAGGCGGCCCGACGGGTCGAGAGTCGTGAGCGCCGCGACCGCGGTGAGCACCTTGGCCGTCGAGGCGGGTACGGCGGGGCGGTCGGCCCGCATCGACAGCAGCGGCTGGCCGGTCGCGACGTCGACGATCGACAGGGCGGGGACGCCGCCGAGCGCGGCGGAGCGGAGCAACGGTGCCAGCACGGCCGTGAGGCCGGCTGGTGTCGGCGCCGGGGCCGTGCTCTGCAGCGGCGCCAGCAACGGGGTGCGGGTCGGCACGGCCCTCGGGCTCGCGGTCGCAGCCGGCGCGGGACGGTCGTCAGCGCGCGGCAGCAGCAGCGCGGCAGTGCCGCTCCCCAGGGCCAGCAGCGCCACCGCGCCGGCGGCGACCAGCCCCTTGCGCACGCTCGTCGCTCCTTCCGAGAGAAAGACCACACTGCCCCGCCAGGAAGGGCACGTCCGCCGTACGGGACACTAGAAGCATGGAGTTCGACGTCACCATCGAGATCCCCAAGGGGCAGCGCAACAAGTACGAGGTGGACCACACCACCGGGCGCATCCGCCTGGACCGGATGCTGTTCACCTCCACGCGCTACCCGGCGGACTACGGGTTCGTGGAGGAGACGCTCGGCGGCGACGGCGACCCCCTCGACGCGCTGGTGCTGCTCGACGAGCCGACCTTCCCCGGCTGCCTCATCCGCTGCCGCACGATCGGCATGTTCCGCATGACCGACGAGGCCGGGCCGGACGAGAAGCTGCTGTGCGTGCCCGCCCGCGACCCGCGGCTGTCGCACCTGCAGGACATCTTCCACGTGCCGGAGTTCGAGCGGCTCGAGATCCAGCACTTCTTCGAGGTCTACAAGGACCTCGAGCCCGGCAAGTCGGTCGAAGGCGCGACCTGGGTGGGACGGACCGAGGCCGAGGCGGAGGTCGAGCGCTCCAAGAAGCGGTACGTCGACAACCCCCACGCCACCGATCACGCGGGCAACCCCGACTACAAGCACTGAGACGTACGACGAAGGCCGGCCCCCCGAGGAAGCGGGGGCCGGCCTTCGCGTCTGTGCGGGTGCGGCGTTACGCGGCGCGGCGCAGCGGGGCGATCTCGACGGGGGCCTCACCGGCACGGTGGCCGACTGCGGCGACGACGGAGCGGATGAACTCGCCGCCGCCCACGAGGACCAGGCCGGTCATGACCGGGTTCATCCATTCGGCGCGCAGCTCCTGGCCGAAGGCGGTGAAGACCGAGTAGTCGAGCATCCAGGCGAAGCCGGCAGCCAGCGCCACGGAGATCGTCCGGGTGAGCGCGGCAGGGGCCTTGACGGGGAGGAGCTCGTCGATGACCTGCATGACCACGGTGAGGCCGAGGGCGAGGCCGAGGAAGACGACGAACGCGTACATGTCCACCACTCCTGTGGTGAGAGTCGGCGGTGCGATCTGCCCCGCTCGTGTCGTTGGACTCGCCCGCCGTCGTTTGGTTACAGGATGTGTTCGTGGACGTGGACCCGGCGCTCGTGCACGCCGTCCAGCGCGGCGAGCCAGGTGCGATGGACGAGCTCATCCGGGGCACCTACACCGACGTGTACGCGCTGTGCCGACGGCTGCTGGGCGACCCCGCGGACGCCGCCGACGCCACCCAGGAGGTCTACCTGCGGGTCGTGCGGTCGGTGCTCGCCTTCCGCGGCGAGTCGGCGTTCGGCACCTGGCTGCATCGCGTGACGACCAACACCTGCATGACGATGCTGCGCCGCCGAGGGGATGTGCGGGCGCGCGGTCAGAGCGCAGGATGGCTGGAGAACCCGTTCGACGAGGTGCTGTCCGAGGAGGCGTCGCCCGAGGACCGGGTCGCCGACGCCGACCTGGCCCGCCGGACGGCGAAGGCGCTGGCCGGGCTGTCGGAGGAGGCGCGCGAGGTCGTGCTGCTGCGGGACGTGCAGGGGCTGTCGACGAAGGAGGCGGCGGAGGTGCTCGGGGTGAGCGAAGGCGCGGTCAAGGTGCGGCTGCATCGGGCGCACGCGCGGCTGCGGGAGCTGGTGGGATGAGCGAGCGAGGCGAGCTGCGGGACGCAGCGATACGCGCGAGTGACGGTGGGCGATGAGCGAGCACCAACGCGTGCACGAGGAGGTGCGGGCCCTGCTGCCGTCGTACGTGGACCGCTCACTCGGACGGGTCCGCCGCTCGCTCGTCGCCACGCACCTGCGCCGCTGCGCCGCCTGCCAGGCGGAGTTCAGCAAGCAGCGCGCCGTGGCCGAGGGGCTCGCGTCGCTCGCGGCTCCGGTCGAGGGGCCGCCGGACGGGCTGCTGGAGCAGCTGCTCGAGAACGCCGGCTCCCCGCGCGGTGCCGCTCCGCTGCGCGGCGCGGTCAGCGGCGCGCGGCCGGCGTACTCCGCGGCGCTGCTGGCCGTGGGGGCCGTGACGGCGGTGGGTGCGGGGTATGCGTCCTGGCTCTCGGCGCGACACCTGCACCGTCGGCTGCGGCGCTGACCGACCTGGCCCGCCACCACTGCTGCGCGGGCAGCTCGACGCCGTGGTACGACGCGGCCGCGAACCCCAACGCCAGGACGAACCGCAGCACCTCGGTCGGCAGCGACCCGCGGGGACCCACCGTCTCGGCGAGGCGGTACGCCACCTCGTGCCACAGATAAAGGCTGTAGGAGAGGCAGCCGAGGTAGGCCACCGGTCGCGCGCCCAGCCCCCGTGCCACCCAGGTCCGCGCGGCGGCGTGCGCCGCGGCCCAGACCAGCCCGGCCGCTGCCAGGGCACCGGTCACGGTCGGGACGACGACCGCGATGCCCGAGCCCAGGCTCCGCCAGCCCACCAGCAGCAGGAGCACCAGCACTGCGAGCCCCGCGGTCGCGTCGGCCCGTCGTACTCGCCGACGCGTGTGGCGTTCGGGATGGCCCTCGGTGAGCAGCGCCAGCGCGCAGCCCAGCAGAAGCACGAGCGAGCGTCCGTCGGCGAAGAACGCGACTCGGGAGGTCGACGCGCCGTTGTCCAGCAGCACGGCCTGCCAGCCGACTGCAGCGAGCCACAGGCCGAGGGTGACGACGCCCGACGCGGACAGCACCAGCCACCGCTCGTTCGCCGCGTCCGCCCCCGCGGCCACGCCCAGGCGCAAGGTCAGCGGACGCAGGCGGGACGATCGCGCGAGGGCGGTGGCGAGCCCGACCAGCACGAGCGGCCAGACCAGGTAGAACTGCTGCTCCGCCGCGAGCGACCAGGTGATGTGCCACATCGCCGGGCAGTGCAGGTGCTCGGCGAAGGGCAGGTTCATCAGGTAGCCGACCGAGGCGCCGGTGCAGGGCCCCAGCTGGTCGCGCTGTTGTGCCGTCCCGAGCAGCGTCACGACGACCACGACTCCGGCCATGGCGACGACCAGCGCTGGGAGGAGGCGCACCGCCCGGCGTACCAGGAACTGGCGGTAGCCCGGCCACGAGCGCTCCGTCGACAGCAGCAGCCGGGTGATGAGGAACCCCGAGAGCACGAAGAACACGTCGACGCCCAGGTAGCCGCCGACGGCCCAGGGGTAGTGCGCGTGGAAGAAGAGCACCGCGACGACCGCCAGGGCCCGGATCCCGTCGAGCGGAGCCGAGCGCGTGCGGGCGGGGGACGCCTGCGCAGGAGCGGTCACGGCTACTCCGTGGTCGCGACCAGCGGCTCCAGCACCGCGTCAGGGAGGTCACGCTGCGTCCGGCCGAGCCGCCAGGCGTCGGCGAACACGGCCAGCAGCTCCCCGTCGGAACGCGCCAGCACCTCCACGCCGCTCTGCCGGTCGAGCTCCACGGCCCACTCCTTCGTCGTACGGCGGGCCAGCGAGTACGGCAGCCGGTCGAGGCTGATCTCCGCGCCCATCTCGCCCTTCATCCGGTGCGCAGCGACCTCGAACTGCATCGGACCCACAGCCGCCAGCACGGGCGCCTGGTCGCCACGCAGGTCCGAGCGCAGCACCTGCACCACGCCCTCCTGCTCGAGCTGCTCGATACCCCGTCTGAACTGCTTGAAGCGTCCGCTGTCGAGGGCACGCGCCACCGCGAAGTGCTCGGGGGCGAAGGAGGGAATGGGCGGGAAGGTCACGGGCTCGTCGACGTACAGCGAGTCGCCCACGCGCAGCGCACTGGCGTTCACCAGCCCGACCACGTCCCCGGGGTACGCGACGTCGACGGTCTCCCGCTCCCGGCCGAAGACCTGCTGGGCGTACTTCGTGGCGAACGGCTTCTTCGTGGCGGCGTGCGTGACCACCATCCCACGCTCGAACACGCCCGAGCACACCCGGATGTAGGCGAGCCGGTCGCGGTGGGCGGCGTCCATGCCCGCCTGGACCTTGAACACGAAGCCGGAGAAGGGCGCGTGCACCGGCCTGGCCATGTCCTCGACCGACAGCCGGGCGCCCGGCGCGGGCGCGAGCTCCACCAGCGTGTCGAGCAGCTGCCGGACCCCGAAGTTGAGCACCGCGGCCGCGAACAGCACGGGCGTGGTCTCGTGCGCCAGGTAGGCGGCCTGGTCGTGGTCGGCGTCGTCCATGCTGAGCAGCTCCGACTCCTCGACGGCGGCGGCGAAGGCGTCACCGTGCAGGGCTTCGGCCTCGGCCGGCGTGAGGTGCTGCTCGACGGCGGCGGTCGCGCCACCGGCCGTGCGCGTGAACTGGGTCATCTGGCCGGTACGACGGTCCAGCACCCCTCGGAAGTCCCCGGCCACTCCGACGGGCCAGGTCAGGGGCGTGGGCTTGAGGCCGGTCTTGGCGGCGATCTCGTCCATGAGGGCCAGCGCCTCGCGACCGGGGCGGTCCCACTTGTTCACGACGGTCAGCACGGGGATGCGCCGGTGCCGGCAGACCTCGAACAGCTTGAGGGTCTGCGGCTCCATGCCCTTCGCTGCGTCGATGAGCATGACCGCCGAGTCCACCGCGGCGAGCACGCGGTAGGTGTCCTCGGAGAAGTCCGCGTGACCGGGCGTGTCCAGCAGGTTCACGACGCTGCCGTCGTAGTCGAACTGCAGCGCGGCGCTGGAGATGGAGATGCCGCGGGCCTTCTCGATGTCCATCCAGTCGGACACCGTCGACTTGCGGCCGGCCTTGCCGTGGATGTGGCCGGCCTCGTTGATGACCTTCGCGTGCAGCGCGAGCGCCTCGGTCAGCGTCGACTTGCCGGCGTCGGGGTGGCTGATGACCGCGAAGGTCCGCCGGCGGGCAGCCTCCGCAGCGGCGGGGCTGGCGGACACGTGTCTCCTCGAACGGGCACCGGGGGCCGGGTCACGCCCCGGCAGGGATGCTGCGTGGAGCCGCCTGTCGGAATCGAACCGACGACCTAATCATTACGAGTGATTCGCTCTGCCGACTGAGCTAAGGCGGCGGTGGTGCGCGACCCACGATAGCGGAACCGCCGAGGGCTCAGCGCAGCGCCAGGGCCATCGCCTCGACCGCCAGCTGCGGGTTGACGTTCTCGTCGATGGCCGTTCGGCAGGCGAGCACGGCCTCGATCCGGGACAGCGTGGTCTCCGCCGTGCTGCCCCGTGCGAGCGCCTGCGCCTGCGCGGTCATGTCCGTGTGCACCGGTACGACGGGGCTGCCCAGCTGCAGCGCCAGCACGTCCCGGTAGAACGCAGCGAGGTCCGCGAGGGCGCGGTCGAGCGCGTCCCGCTGCGTCCGCGTGCCACGCGACTTCTGGCGCTTCTCGAGCTCCTTGAGCGCACCTGCCCCGCCGCGCGGGGTGCCACCGGTGAAGCCCTTCCCCGTCGCGCCCGCCCCGAGGGCGGTGGCGAGCTCCTCGCGCTCCGGTTCGTCACGAAGCGCCGCGAGCGCCTCGGCCTCCGCCTTCGCCGCGTCGACCAGGTTCTTGGCGGCAGCGATCGCGCTGGTGACGCTGCCGAGCGAACCCGGCAGGGCCAGCACCTCGCGCCGCTCGGTGCGGGTCGCCTCGTCGGTCGCGATCCGGCGCGCCCGCCCGATGTGGCCCTGCGCGGCCCGAGCCGCGAACGCGGCCATCCCGGGGTCGACCCCGTCGCGCTCGAGCAGCGCCGCGACCGACGCGGCGGACGGTGTCACGAGCGGGACCAGCCGGCAGCGCGACCGGATGGTCGGCAGCACGTCGTCGAGAGACGGCGCGCACAGCAGCAGCACGCTGTGCGGCGGCGGCTCCTCGACCACCTTGAGGATCGTGTTCGCAGTACGGTCCTCCATCCGGTCGGCGTCCTCGATGAGGGTGACCTGCCAGCGGCCCTGCACCGGAGCGCGGGACGCGCGCTCCATGACCCGCCGGGCGTCGGCGATGAGCAGGTGCAGGCCTTCGGGGACCACGACCGCCACGTCGACGTGCGTGCCGGCGAGCACGTGGTGGCAGCTGTCGCAGTGGCCGCAGCCACCGTCGGGGCACTGCAGCGCAGCCGCGAAGGCGCGCGCCGCGTTGGACCGGCCCGACCCCGGCGGACCGGTGAACAGCCACGCGTGCGTCATGCCCACGCCCTGGGCGGCGGCCTGCAGCTGCGCGACGACGGCGTCCTGCCCGACGAGGGCGTCGAAGACCGTCACCCGCTCACCCGCTCCTTGCGCCCGGCGGGCAGCAACGGTGTGACGCGGGCGAGCACCTGCGCGGCGAGCACCTCCTGGGGCTGCGTGGCGTCGAGCACGAGATAGCGCGCCGGCTGCGACTCGGCCAGGTCGAGGAAGCGCGTCCGGACGGCGCGGTGGAAGGCCAGCGACTCCTGCTCGATCCGGTCCGGCGCGCCGGTCGCCCGAGCGAGCCCGACGGCAGGATCCACGTCGAGCAGGACCGTGAGCTGCGGCACCAGGCCTTGCGTGGCCCAGGCCGACAGCTCGCGCACCTCCGTCTCGTCGAGCTCTCGACCCGCCCCCTGGTACGCCAGCGAGCTGTCGACGTACCGGTCGCTGATCACGACGCAGCCGCGCTCGAGGGCGGGGAGGACGACCTTCGCGACGTGCTGCGCCCGGTCCGCGGCGTAGAGCAGCGCCTCTGCGCGCGGCGACAGCGTCGTGGCCGGGTCGAGCAACAGAGCGCGGAGCCTTGCCCCCTCGGGCGTGGCGCCCGGCTCGCGGGTCACCAGCACGTCGTGCCCCTGCTGGGTCAGGCAGCCGGCCAGCCGGCTCACCTGCGTGGACTTGCCCGCACCCTCCCCGCCTTCGAAGACGACGAAAAGACCGGGGTACGACGGGCGCCTGATGCGCATGCGGAGCAGGTGCGCCAGGTCGTGCCGGAGAGACACGTCCGGGCGGTCGTTCATGGTCCGGTAGGACACCACGCCGACGAGCACGGCGAGGAGCCCTCCGAGCAGGAACGTCACGGACGTGCCGTTCACGTTGAAGCCGCCGTAGGTGTGCACCCCGATGACGCCCGCGACCGCCGGGGCGGCGGCCACCGAGAGAAGCAGGTCGATCCGCATGAGGGAGTTGACGAGCCCGAAGGTCCGACCACGCACCGCGTCGTCCACCTCGGCACCGAGCAGCGTGAGGCCGAGCACGTAGGCCAGCCCCGCGAAGGCACCGAGCAGGACGGTCGCGCCGACGACCAGCGCCAGCACAGGTACGGCGGCCATGAACCCGAGGCACAGGCCGGCCCCGGTGATGGCAGGGCCGAAGACGCGCCGGCGCGACAGGCCGCGGACCAGGCGGGGGCCCAGCGCGACCCCGAGCGCGATGCCGACGAAGACCGAGCCGAACAGCAACGCGTACGCCGCCTCGCCGCCGTCCAGGATCGTGTCGGTGAACACCTTGCCGTTGCCGACGACGGCGCCCGTCGCGGCGAGGGCGCCCAGCATGCCCACCAGCAGCCCTCGCACCAACCGGCTGGTGTGCGCGAACCGCAGGCCCTCGCGGACGCTGGCAATGACCGTCGGCGGCGCCTCGACCTGGCCCGACACCTCGGCTCGCGTCGGGATCTCCCTGATCCGGTAGACCTGCACCGCGGCGAAGGCGAAGGTGGCGGCATCGGCGTAGAGCGCGAGGTTGGCCGCCGACTGGCCGGTCCGCACCGACAGCAGGCCGAGGACACCGAAGACGAACGCCGCCAGCGGCGCGGTGCCGTACGTGGCGAACAGCGAGATCTGGTTCGCCGACTCGAGCCGGTCACCCGCGAGCTTGGGGACCGAGGCCTCCTTCGCCGGGATCCAGATGAGCCCGAGCACCTCGACCAGCATGGTGGCGACCAGCAACCAGGTCAGGCTGCCGACGAGGGGGATCGACAGGAACAGCCCGAACCGAAGCACGTCCGTGACGACCATGGTGAGGCGCCGGTCGAAGCGGTCCGCGACCACGCCGGCGAACGGAGCGAGCAGGACCGACGGCAGCAGCCGGAAGGCGAGGACCCCGCCGACGGCGTAGCTCTTGGCCCCGAAGCCCGAGACGAGCTGTGTGGCCAGCGCAGTCGTGGCGAGGAAGCCCAGCCAGTCGCCGAAGCTGGACAGCACCAGGGCCAGCGCCAGGCGCCGGAAGCCCCGCCGGGCCAGCGCACCCGGCCAGTGCCATCCCTGCATGAACGAGAGCCTACGGCCGGTCAGCCGGTCTTCTTGGCGGCCGCCTTCTTGGCCGCCGCCTTCTTCGCCGGCGCCTTGCGGACGGCCTTCTTGCGGGTCACCGGGCCGCGCGCCCGCCGGTCCGCGAGCAGCTCGGCGGCGCGCGCGTCGGTGAGGTCGTCGACGGTGTCGTCCTTGCGCAGGCTGGCGTTCGTCTCCCCGTCGGTGACGTAGAGGCCGAACCGGCCCTCCTTCACCACCATCGGCTTGCCGCTGACCGGGTCCGGCCCGAGCTCCTTCAGCGGCGGGGCCGCAGCCGCCCGGCCGCGCAGCTTGGGCTGCGCCAGCAGCGCGAGGGCGTCGTCCAGGGTGACGGTGAAGATGTCCTCTTCGCTCGCCAGCGAGCGGCTCTCCTTGCCCCTGCTGATGTACGGGCCGTAGCGGCCGTTCTGCGCGGTCACCGGCTCTCCGTCGACCTCCCCCAGCACGCGGGGCAACGACAGCAGCCGCAGCGCGTCCTCGAGGGTGACAGTGGCGGGGTCCATCGACTTGAAGACGGAGGCCGCGGGCGGCTTGTCCTTCGAGCCCTCGGGCAGCACCAGCGTGACGTAGGGACCGAAGCGGCCGTTCTTCACCGCCACGTCGAGGCCGGTCTGCGGGTCGGCGCCGAGCACGCGGTCGCCGGAGGGCGCCTCGGCCAGCTCGAGGGCCTTCTCGACGGTCAGCTCGTCCGGCGCAAGGTCCTCGGGCAGCGACGCGCGCTTGTCGCCGATCTCGACGTACGGACCGAACCGGCCCACCCGCACCACGACCGGCGTGGCGTCGTCGGTGGTACCGATCTCCAGCGAGTTCACGGCCCGCGCGTCGATCTCCGCGAGCCGCTCGGTGACGACCTTCTTGAGGCCGCCCTGGCGGGCGAGGCCGCCCTCGTGCCCCTGGTCGCTGCCGAAGTAGAAGCGCGTCAGCCAGTCGATGCTGTCCCGCTCCCCCGTCGCGATCTGGTCGAGGTCGTCCTCCATCGAGGCGGTGAAGCCGTAGTCGACGAGCCGGCTGAAGTGGTCCTCAAGCAGCCCGATGACCGCGAAGGCCAGCCAGGTCGGGACGAGCGCCGAGCCCTTCTTCCAGACGTACCCGCGGTCCTGGATGGTGGAGATGATCGAGGCGTACGTCGAGGGCCGACCGATCCCGAGCTCCTCCAGCTGCTTCACCAAGCTGGCCTCCGTGAACCGCGCGGGCGGCGACGTGGTGTGCCCCTGCGGGTCGAGCTCGTGCGTCGTGAGGGACTGGCCCACGGTGACGTGCGGGAGCCGCCTCTCGGCGTCCTCGCGCTCGGCGTCCGCGAGCGACTCGTCGACCTCCTCGACGTAGGCGAGCAGGAAGCCCTTGAACGTGATGGTGCGCCCCGACGCGGCGAATTCCGCGTCGGTGCCGTCGGCGGTCACCGCCCCGAGGCGGACGCTCGCCGTCGTACCACGGGCATCGGCCATCTGGGACGCGACGGTGCGCTGCCAGATCAGCTCGTAGAGGCGGTACTCGTCCACGGACAGCTCGGCACGGACCTGGCCGGGCGTGCGGAAGACGTCGCCCGAGGGGCGGATCGCCTCGTGCGCCTCCTGGGCGTTCTTGACCTTCTTGGCGTAGGTGCGGGGCTGCTCGGGCACGTACTCCGCGCCGTACAGCTCCCGGGCCTGGGCGCGCGCCGCGGCGACCGCGGTCTCCGACAGGCTGGTGCTGTCGGTGCGCATGTAGGTGATGTAGCCGTTCTCGTACAGCCGCTGCGCGGTCTGCATGACCTGACGCGAGCTCATCCGCAGCTTGCGCCCCGCCTCCTGCTGCAGCGTGCTCGTCATGAACGGCGCGTGAGGCTTGCGCGTGTAGGGCTTCTCCTCCACCGAGCGGACGCTGAACGGTGCGCTCGAGAGCTGCTGCGCCAGGGTGCGCGCACGTGCCTCGTCGAGCTGCAGCACGTCCCTCGTCGTCAGGCCGGTGTCGGGGTCGAAGTCCCGCCCGGTGGCGAGCCGCCGCCCGTCGACGGCCGCGAGGGTCGCGACGAGCCGCTCCTGCTGGTCCTCGACGCTGAAGGTGCCCTCGACGTCCCAGTAGTCCGCGGCCTTGAAGCGCATCCGGGCGCGTTCCCGCTCCACCACGACGCGCGTCGCGACGCTCTGCACACGGCCCGCCGAGAGCCGGGGCATGACCTTCTTCCAGAGCACCTCGGAGATCCGGTAGCCGTAGAGCCGGTCGAGGATGCGCCTGGTCTCCTGGGCGTCGACGAGGTCCTGGTTGAGCTCACGGGTGTTCTCGACGGCGGCCAGGATCGCCGGCCGCGTGATCTCGTGGAACACCATCCGCTTGACCGGGACCTTGGGCTGGAGGGTCTCCAGCAGGTGCCAGGCGATCGCCTCGCCCTCGCGGTCCTCATCCGTGGCCAGCAGCAGCTCGTCGGACTCCTTGAGGGCCGCCTTCAGCTTGGCGACCTGCTGCTTCTTGTCCGCCGGAACGACGTAGAGCGGCGTGAAGCCGTTGTCGACGTCCACGCCGTCCTTGGCCCACGGCTGGCCCTTGTACTGCGCCGGCACCTCGGCAGCGTTGCGGGGCAGGTCGCGGATGTGCCCGATGGACGACTCCACGACGAAGCCCGGGCCGAGGTAGCCCGCGATGGTCTTGGCCTTCGCGGGCGACTCGACGATGACGAGGCGCTGGCCAGTGGGCACGACTCTCCAAGATCGGTGGAACGGCTTCTGCGGACCAGGGTGCATGACGCTGTCAAGCCTCAGGCCCTCTCCCTACCCTGCCAGACCCGCCCCGGTACGACGGGGAGGCCCCGGCCGCTGTCGCGGCCGGGGCCCCCCGGGACGTGCTGCGGTGCTACTTGCTGAAGGTGAAGTTGGCCCGCTGCGTGGTGCCGTCCTTGAACACGATGACCAGCTGCCGGCAGGTGCCCGCCCACTTGCTGTCCGTCTTCCAGACGTACACGTACTGGTTGGCCGTGGCGTCGTACGTGAGCGAGCTTCCACCAGCCGTCACCGTGGCCTCGATGTCGTCCGGGGCGTTCGCGCCGCAGCTCACGGTCGCCGAGGTCGGCGAGCCCGCCCGGAAGATGTCCAGGCCCTGGTTGCCACCGAGGCTGAACTTCACCGGGATCGCGCTCCCCGCCTTGACCCGGTTGACGGCCGGCAGGTTGTCCACCGGCTGGAAGAAGCCGTTGAACGGGTACGTGACCGTGACCGAGCCGTTGACGTAGCTGGGCACGTAGTTGTGCGCCACGAGCCCCGAGCAGCTCGTCGGGTACGTGCCGACGTCCGAGGCCGGCGTGTAGGTCGTGGAGCAGGTCGGCGCCGTGATGAGCACGGACGGCCCCTCGCCCGTCAGCCAGCCGGCGTACGACGGGGTGATGGCCGGCACGGGCGAGCCCTTGGTGACCGACGCGCTGGACGCGGTGACAGTCAACGTCAGCGGACGGATGGTGGCGGTGGTGCCGTACGGACCCGCGTGGAGCGTGTAGTCGCCCGCCTTCGCCCCCGTCAGCTGCAGCTGCGCGGTCACGGTCTTGCCCGTGCCGGCGTTCGCGTCCTCGAACACGGCGTCGTAAGGCGAGGCGGCCACGTTGTCGGTGCCG
Source organism: Actinomycetota bacterium (assembly GCA_046723735.1). Classification (GTDB taxonomy): domain Bacteria; phylum Actinomycetota; class Actinomycetes; order Mycobacteriales; family SCTD01; genus RYN-111. The sequence goes on from JBKOVB010000016.1 coordinate 12,417, forward strand.
ACGACGCCCTGCAGCGTGCCGTGGACCGTGGCGGCGGTGGTGCCGTCATAGTCCTTGTCCTCCGCCGTGATGCTGGCCGTCAGCGCCTTCGGGTCGATCGTCGAGTTCGCCGTGGCGGTCGAGGAGGTGAGCGCGTAGTTGTCCCTGTCAGCCCCGGTCAGCGCCAGCGTGGCGGTGACGGTGCGGTTGCCCGCCTCCGGGCTGTCGAAGCTGGCGCTCACAACGCTCGCGGTCACGTCGTCGAGCCCCACGACCCGGTCCAGCGTGACGTGCACGGAGTTCGCCAGCGCCGAGGCGTTGCCGTCGTACTCCTTGCCGTCAGCGGTGATGGACGCCGTCAAGGCGCGCGGCGTGATGCCGGCCGTAGTTGTCGGCGCCGTGTTGGCGAGGTCGTAGTCGCCCGCGCTCGAACCCGTGAGGCTGATGTGCACGGTCACCGTCTTGGGCGAGCCCGCCGACGCCGTGTCGAAGGACGCGCTGTCGACCTGGACGCCCACGGTGTCGCCCGCGACCACGCCCGTCGGGAGCGAGGCCGTCGCGCTGGCGTCGGTGTTGCCGTCGTACTCCTTGCCGGTAGCGGCGACGCTGGCCGTGAGGGTCTTCGGCGAGATCACCAGCGTGTCCGTCACGGAGTCCGCGACGTAGTTGTCGTTGAGCAGGCTCGCCACGACCGCGTAGGTGCCTGCGTGCGTCGGCGCGGTGGTGCTGCCGTCGTACGTGACGGTGACGCCCGTGAGGCCGGCCGGGTCGGTCGTGACGGTGACCGGCTGCTCGTTGCCGTCGTAGGTCGGGTTCAGGCCCGACACCTGCAGCGTCGCGTCGGCCTTGTCCGGCGTGACGGAGAACGTCGGCGACGTGGCCGCGCCGTAGTTGGCGTCCGCGGCCTTGTGGGCGACCAGGCCGCAGGTCCCGGTGCCCTTGGTGATGGTCACGTCGGAGCCCGAGACGGTGCAGGCGTCCGTTGCGGCCGAGGTGTCGAACGTGACGGCTCCGGTCCCGGCCCCGTCGTTGTACGTGATCGGCTGGGTGCTGCCGTACGTGCCCGTCGCCGGGCCGGTGATCGTGAGCGACTGGGCGGCCTTGCCGATCGTCACGGTGTGCGGCGCCGACGTGGTGGCCGAGTAGAAGCTGTCCGCCGCCTTGGTCGCCGTCAGCTCGCAGCTGCCCGTGCCGCTCGTGACGACCAGCTTGCCGTTGTTCGCACCCGAGGTCGGCACGGTGCAGGCCGTGCTGCTCCCCGCCGAGACGGTGACCGCGCCGCTCCCGGAGCCGCCTGAGGTCACGATGTCGAGGACGTCGCCGTAGCTCGCGCTGGAGGGCGAGTCGACCGACAGGGACGCCTGGGCAGCCTTCCCCGGCGAGAAGCTGACCGGGGTCGCGCTGGTCGCGTTGTAGTTGGTGTCGCCCGCCTTGCTTGCCGTGACGGTGCACGTCCCGGTGCCGGAGGTGATGACCACCGACGTCCCGGCGCTGTCGAGGCTGCACGCGCCGCTCGCGCCGAAGGACAGGGCACCGGTGCCGGAGCCGCCCGACGTCTGGATCGGCAGGGTCTGGCCGGCTGAGCCGGAGGTCGGGGACGTGATGGTCAGGGCGGCCTGGTTGGCCTTAGTGATCGTGAAGGTGCCGGCCGCGGTGCTGCTGGCGTACGACGTGTCGCCGTTGAAGGCTGCGTCGATGTCGTAGGGCACGGTGTCGGCGTCGTACGTCGTGCCGATGGGAGCCACCAGCGTCGCGACACCCGAGGCGTTCGTCGTGGCGGTCTGGGACACGCCGCCGACGTTGAAGTTGATGACCTTGCCCCCGACCGGCGCACCGCCGCTCGCGGTGGTGAGCGTGGCGGTCCAGGCCTGGGTGGCCGTGCCGTACACCACGTTCGCGGAGGCGGGCGCCAGGACGAGGTTCGTCGCGGCGGCCGTCGCGCTGACCCGCAGCGTGAAGTCGCCGCTGCTGGTGTACGCCGAGCCGGCGATCCCTCCGGAGCCCGCTGCAACGATGCTCCAGGTCGTGCCGCCAGGCGTGCCCGGCGCCACGATGAACTGGAACTTCTTGGACTGCCGGCAGTTCGTCGCGTCGAGGCTGACGGCCCCGGCAGTCGCCCCGCCCTGGCCCTTCAGCTTGAGGTTGGTGTAGCCGCTCGTCGACGACACAGTGATCGTCGACTTGTCCACGCCTCCGCTGGCGTCGCATCCGGCCGGGTCCCCCGCCGGTGTCGACGTCGCGTTGATGCGGAAGGCGACGATCGCCGTGCCACCGGGCGCCACGGTCACGACCTGACCTGACCCGCCCACGTTGTTGGTGAGGACGTCGGCGCGGGCCACGCCGACCGTGCTCACGAGGAGTGCAGCTGTCGCACCCAGCGTGACGAAACCCTTGACCGAACCGCGCACAGCGCGCTCCCCCCGTAGCTGCTTACCGGGTGGGTTCGCTACTTGCTCCCCGCTGCCAAAGCGACCAGGTCAGCACAGCGGATCGACGCGTCACGGTCTTCTCGATCACGCAGAGTGTGACAGGAGGCGCGGATCGTGCTCAATAGGCCGTTCGGCCGACACAGAACGGACATCTTCCCCTCAAGACAGGAAACCCTGCTCGACCAGGCGCCGCACGACCGGCAGCACCTCGGTCGCGAGCTCGTCGTGGGCCGTGCCGGTGGCGGCGGCCAGGACCGCGACGAGGTCGCCCAGGCGCTGCGTGCCGTCGCACGCGGCGAGCAGCGAGACGCCGTACGGATCCACGCCACCGCTCCAGCGCAGGCCGGCCGCCTGCTGGAGCAGCTGGGTGCCCACCGCCCAGCCCTCGTCCGAGCGTTGCGCGACCTGGTGCAGCCGCACGTCCTCCCGCAGGCGCAGCCGCGCTTCCAGGAGGTCTCCCTCACGCACCGTACGGCGGGCGAAGTGCGCGACCACCTCCTCACCCCAGGTCGTCGCCACCGGCTGGTCCACGACGTCCAGCAGCACCTCCGGCGCGAGCCCGTCCGCACGCCGGTGCAGCGCCACCACGCCGAAAGCCACGGCCTCCACCCCGGCGAGCGCGTCGACCCACTCGTCGAAGAGGCGGTCGAACGCAGACTCGTCCGTGTCGCGAAGCCAGGCCGTGACGTACTCCTCCGGCGCGGCCAGCTCGCGCTGGACGACCCAGCCGTCGCAGCCGCTTCCCTCGAACCAGGAGCGGATCCGCGCGTCCCCGTCCTCGCCCTCGAGGTGCAGCCAGTTGACCAGCAGCACGGCGTGCCCACCGGGCGCGAGCACGGAGGGGATCTCCTGCACGAGCCTGCGGCAGACCTCGTCGCCCTCGTAGCCGGCGTCGCGGTAGGTGTACCGCGGCCCCGGCGACACGACGAACGGAGGGTTGCTGACCACGAGGTCGAACTGCTCCGCCGCGACGGGATCGAGGAGGTCGCCCTCCCGGACGTCCAGCTCGACGCCGCGCAGCGCCGCCGCGAGCCGGGTGAGGGCGACAGCGCGCGGGTTGCGGTCGGTCGCCACGACGGTCTGCGCGTGGTCCTCGGCAAGCACCGCTTGGACGCCAGCCCCGCAGCCCAGGTCGAGTGCTCGGCCGACCACCGTGCGTGGCGTCGCGGCCGCGAGGGTCAGGCTCGCTGCTCCCGCACCGAGGACCTGGTCCTGCTCGACAGCTTCCGCGGCGCTGCCCGGGTCGTGCGGCACGGTGACGTCGAGCCCGCCGTGCTGCAGCGCCTGCAGCCGGACCAGGGCGCGTCCGTCCGGTCCCAGCCAGGCGTCCGGCAGCAGCCCGGGGTCGGCGGGGGCGCCGACGACGAGCGCACGCGCCAACCGGGCGAGAGGCGACGACCCCGCCGTACGACGGAGCAGCGGCGCGAGCTCACCGCGGTCGAGATGTGCGCGGTAGCCCTGCCCCAGAAGCTCCTCGAGCGCCTGAGCGGACCAGCCCGCAGACGCCAGTGCTGCCCGGACCTCGGGGGCGTCCGCGAGGAGCGCTCCGGGGTCGGGCAGCACTGGGATGCGTCAGAGGCGGCGAGCTACGCGCGGTGCGCGCGCAGCCTGCGGACACCGAGGGACGCGCCGATCAGCAGCACGGCGGCAACCGCGACGGCCGGGGCACCCCCGGTGGCGGCGAGCTGCGGCGTCTCGACCGCGGCCGACGGCCCGGTGACCGGTGCGCCGGCGCCGGGCACCGTCACAGGAGCCAGCGGACCGCTGACGTAGTCGCCGTTCAGGCCGCAGTAGAGCTCGAGCGTGTCGTAGTAGGTGCCGGGCGCCGCATCCGACTTCACCTTGACGGTGAAGGTCTGCGTCACCGACTTGCCGGCGCCGATCGTGACACCGGTCGGGCGCAGCACCGCGTCCACGCCGCCGTCGGTGCGCTTCGGAGCCGGGCTGTCGAGCTTGGTGCCGAGCGGGCCGGCGCTGGAGACCAGGTCGAACGCGGGCGCGACGTGGTCGATCGCCTTGAGGACCTCGCAGGCCGACGCACCGTGGTTGGTGATCACGGCGGTGTAGGTGACCGTCGTACCGGGCGCTGCGACGTCGGGCGACGCGTCCTTGGTGAAGCTGATGTCCGGCTTGGGCAGGCCGCCGTTGTCGGTGCCCTGGCCGCCCGGGCAGACCACGCCGCTGACGGCATGGGCGATGACGACGTCACCGCGCAGGATGGTGCCGCCGACGGGGATCGTGCCGCCACCGCTGGCGATGATGTGGAGCCCGTTGACCACCAGGCCGCGGCCGTTCGCCGCGGGGTGCTGCTCGTTGACGATGACCCGCACACCGAGCATCGTCAGCACCTCGTCGACGACCGGGGTGTTCGGCGGCACGTCGGTCGGGATCGGCACGTCGGTGCCGGCGATGGACAGGTTGACGACCTGGGTGGATCCCGCGGGGGCCTTGGTGCAGCTGGTCGAGGAGGTGGACGTGATGGCGTCCGCGTGCACCGTGATCGGGGTGCCGATGAGCGCGTCGACGTTCACGACGCGGGCGGTGGCCTTGCTCGTGGGGGCCGCGCAGTCGGTCGTGGCGGTGCCGGTGAGCACGTCGGCGTGGACCGCCGGGTCAGCCGGGACGTCGAGCAGCTGGTTGGTCTTGCTGCCGGTGGCCGGCGGGCAGGAGCTGCTCGCGTCGCCGAGCTCGCCGGTGTTCACGGGCACGTTGCCCTGCAGCGCGCTCACGTCGACGAGCGCGCCGTACGCCTCGGCGTAGGCCCCGGCCGGCGCGGTGGCCGCGTGGGCGGGGGCAACGAGCCCGGTGAGAAGGAGCGGCGCGGCGAGCGCGACGAGCGCACCCCTGGCCCAGCTCGAGTGCTGACGGACGTTCACGTTGACCCCTTCTCAGCTTCGCGCACGCACGGCATGTCGGACATGTCCGGACACCTCGTCGCCACGGTATCGCCTCTTGATACGTCCCTGCGCATACCCGGTGAGACACATGGCACACACGGGGACGATCGTCCCCGAACCGCCCGAACGGCTCAGCACTGTCCCTCGCAGCACGAAGCGCCCCCTCCTCGAGCGAGGAGGGGGCGCTTCGGCACGAGGCTCTAGGTGGTCTGGAGCTCGATCACGTCGTCCGCCAGCTCCGAGGCGCCCGCTACCGAACGCCTGTTGCTGAGGGTGACGGCCGTGACGATGCCCAGGACGGCCAAAGCCGCCACCAGGGCACGCACACCCTTGTTCTCGTCGACACCGATGCTGTACTTCACGACGCTCGGCACCACGAGCAGCGCCACGAGGTTCATGACCTTCATCAGCGGGTTCAGGGCCGGCCCGGCCGTGTCCTTGAAGGGGTCGCCGACGGTGTCGCCGATGACCGTGGCCGCGTGCGCCTCAGAGCCCTTCCCTCCGTAGCTGCCGTCCTCGACCAGCTTCTTCGCGTTGTCCCACGCGCCGCCGGAGTTCGCGAGGAAGATCGCCATGAGAACCCCCGTGGCGATGGCGCCCGCGAGGAAGGCGCCCAGCGGGGCGTAGCCCAGCGTGAAGCCCACGGCGATGGGCGAGAGCACCGCGAGCAGCCCCGGCGTGGCGAGCTCGTGCAGGGAGTCGCGGGTGCAGATGTCCACGACGCGCGCGTAGTCGGGCTTCTCGGTGTAGTCCATGATCCCCGGCTTGGTGCGGAACTGCTCTCGGACCTCGAACACCACCCGCCCGGCTGCCCGGGACACGGCGTTGATGGCGAGCCCGGAGAAGAGGAAGACGACAGACGCGCCGATGATCAGGCCGAAGAGCAGGTTGGGCTCATCGATGGACAGCCGGAACTGGAAACCGCTGCCCGCGACGGCGAGCGCCTCCGACACCTTCGTGCGGAAGGAACCGAACAGCGCGGTCGCGGCGAGCACGGCGGTGGCGATCGCGATGCCCTTGGTGATGGCCTTGGTCGTGTTGCCCACGGCGTCCAGCGCCGTGAGCACCTGGGCGCCCTCCTCGCCCACCTCGCCGGACATCTCCGCCACGCCCTGGGCGTTGTCGGAGATCGGGCCGAACGTGTCCATGGCGACGATCACGCCCACGGTGGTGAGCAGGCCGGTGCCGGCCAGCGCGACGGCGAAGAGACCGAGCAGCGCCACGCCGTTGCCCAGAAGGAAGGCGGCGTAGACCGCCGCGCCGATGAGGATCGCCGAGTAGACGGCCGACTCGAGACCGACCGAGACACCTGCCAGCACGACGGTGGCGGGGCCGGTCAGAGCGCTCTTCGCGATCTCGCGGACGGGCTTGCGGCTCGTCTCGGTGAAGTAGCCCGTGAGGACCTGGATGGCGGCCGCGAGCACGATGCCGATCACCACCGCGCCGAGCGCGAACCACCGCGGGTCGGTGTCGAGGCCACGGATGGCGGGGTTCACGCCGTCGATCTCGGCGAACGAGCCGGGCAGGTACGCGAACAGCGCGATCCCGACCAGCACCGCCGACACCAGCGCGCTCACGAAGAAGCCGCGGTTGATGGCGGTGAGGCCGTTCTTGTCACCGGGTCGCGACGCGGTGCTGTAGATGCCGACGAGCGCGGTGAGGACACCGATGGCGGGGATGATCAGCGGCAGCACGAGGCCCTGCGACCCGAACGCGGCCTGGCCCAGGATGAGCGCGGCGACCAGGGTCACGGCGTACGACTCGAAGAGGTCGGCCGCCATGCCCGCGCAGTCGCCCACGTTGTCGCCCACGTTGTCGGCGATGGTGGCGGCGTTGCGCGGGTCGTCCTCGGGGATGCCCTGCTCCACCTTGCCTACGAGGTCGGCACCGACGTCCGCCGCCTTCGTGAAGATCCCGCCGCCGACACGCATGAACATCGCGAGGAGCGCACCCCCGAACCCGAAGCCCTCGAGGACCTCCGGCGCCTTCTCGTCGAACAGGAGCAGGACCACCGTGGCGCCGAGCAGGCCGAGGCCGACGGTGAACATGCCGACGACGCCGCCGGAGCGGAAGGCGAGCCGCATCGCCGGCCGGCTGCCAACGGTGTTAGCCGCGTGCGCAACGCGGACGTTGGCCCGGGTGGCCAGGGTCATGCCGACGAAGCCGACGAGGGCGGAGAAGGCGGCGCCGACGAGGAAGAACACCGAGCGGCCGACCTTGACGTCACCGTCGCCGGGCAGCAGGAACAGCAGGCCGAACACGAGCACCGCGAACACGGCCAGCGTCCGGAACTGCCGGTTGAGGTACGCCGCCGCCCCCTCCTGCACGGCCGCGCTGATCTCCCGCATGCGTTGCGGGCCCTCTTCGGCGCTGATCACCTCGCGGGCGAAAAGTCCGGCGAAGCCGAGCGCGACGAGCGACACCGCGACGATGAGGTACAGGAGCGGCTTGTCGCCGGACAGCACCGACGCGAGGCCGGCCGGTTCGGCAGCAAGGGGCAACGCAGACAACGGGTCCTCCAGTCAGGGGAGCGAGACGCCCGCGGCACGAGCGCGGCGAAGGCTACCTGCCCGGACGTGATACGGCTCACATCCTGCGGGACGTGATGCACCTCACAGCTGAGACCAGGCCGCTGGGGCGGACCGAGACGGCAGCTTCCAGCGCAGCCGCACGGTGGTGCCGTGCGGCCCGGGGAGCACCGTCATGTCGTCGACCAGCCCGGCAAGGAAGGCGAGTGGCACCCGAGGGTCGGCCGGCTCCCCGTGCAGCATGGTGGTGCCGACCAGGTCGGCCTCGCGAGCACCGAAGGACGGCGGGGGGCCGACGTCGTCCACGGCCACCGTGAGGGAGCCGGCGTCGTCGGTCACCGACATCGCGACCGGTACGTCGGGCGCGTGTGCGAGATGCAACGCCACCGCGCGGGCACAGGCCTCGCCGACCCCGAGCCTGAGCTCGTCCAGCAGGTCCTCAGGAAGCCCGGCCCGGCGCGCCGCCGCGACCGCGACGAGCCTGGCCGTACGCACGTGGGCCGGCGCTGCGGGCACCCGCAGCTCGACGGTGGCCACCGCTCAGTCCTGCGCGCTGGCGGCTTCCGCGACCGAGTCGTGGATGGGAAAGACCTTGGTGAGCCCGGTGATGCGGAAGACCTTGAGGATGCGCTCCTGGGTGCACACCAGGCGCAGCGAGCCGTCGTGCACGCGGACCCGCTTGAGACCGCCCACCAGCACGCCGAGCCCGGTGGAGTCGAGGAACTCGACCTGCTCCAGGTCGATGATCAGGTGGTGCTGGCCCGCCGTCTCCAGCTCGACGAGCTGCTCACGCAGCTTGGGGGCGGTGTAGACGTCGATCTCGCCGCCCACGACCACCACCGTGCGGTCGCCCTCGCGACGGGTCGACAAGGTCAGGTCCACGCGCATGTCTCCTCTCAACGGGCCGGAGTCGGCTTACCCCGGTGATCGCCCTCTAACCCTGGGGACACCATGCCCGCTGCAGGCGGCTGGTGCCACCGGGGCTGCGAGACTGGCCGCGATGTCCTCCCGCCCCGCGTCCCTGCTCGCCACGTTGCTGCGCGACCCGCGGCTGTCGGAGCGGGTGACGCACGTCGAGCACGTGCCGCCACGGGAAGGCCGGACCGTGCCTTGGCCGGCGTGGGTACCGCCGGTGCTGGTGGACCGGCTGGCTCTCGGCGGCGTCCCGCTGCCGTGGGAGCACCAGGCCCGCGCCGCCGAGCTGGCGCACGCCGGCACCAGCGTGGTGGTGGCCACCGGCACCGCGTCGGGCAAGTCGCTGGCCTACCAGCTGCCGGTGCTCTCCACGCTGCTCGAGGACGAGCGTGCGACCGCGCTCTACCTCGCGCCCACCAAGGCCCTCGCGACCGACCAGCTGCGCGCCGTCCGGGGCCTCACCCTGACCCAGGTCCGGGCCGCGACGTACGACGGGGACACCCCGCACGAGGAGCGCGACTGGGTCCGGCGGTTCGCGAACCTGATCCTTACCAACCCCGACCTGCTGCACCGCACGCTGCTCCCCCGCCACAGCGACCACGCCCGGCTGCTGCGTGGCCTGCGCTACGTCGTCGTGGACGAGTGCCACACCTACCGCGGGGTGTTCGGCTCGCACGTCGCGCAGGTGCTGCGTCGGCTGCGGCGCGTGTGCGCACGGTACGGCGCCGACCCGGTGTTCGTGCTCGCCTCCGCCACGGTGAGCGACCCCGAGGTGTCCGCGACCCGCCTCGTCGGCGTGCCGGTCACCGCGGTGGCCGAGGACGCCGCGCCACGGGGCGCGACCGAGTTCGCGCTGTGGGAGCCACCGCTGCTCGAGGGCCGGGGCGGCGAGCACGGTGCGCCGGTCCGGCGTACCGCCACCGCCGAGACCGCGGACCTGCTCGCCGACCTGGTCGTCGAGGGAGCGCGGACGCTGGCCTTCGTACGCTCCCGGCGGGGCGCGGAAGCCGTCGCCCTCGGCGCCCGGCGGGTGGTCGTCGAAGCCGTCCCGGAGCTGGGGCCGCGGGTCGCGGCGTACCGCGCCGGCTACCTGCCCGAGGAACGCCGGGAGCTCGAGCACCGGCTGCAAACCGGTGACCTGCTCGGCGTCGCCGCCACCAACGCCCTCGAGCTCGGGGTGGACGTCGCCGGGCTGGACGCGGTGCTGATCACCGGCTGGCCGGGCACCGTCGCGTCCGTGTGGCAGCAGGCCGGTCGAGCCGGCCGCGCCGGCCAGGGCGCGCTCGCCGTGCTCGTCGCGCGCGACGACCCCCTCGACACCTACCTCGTGCACCACCCGCAGGCGCTGTTCGGGCGGCCGGTGGAGGCCACGGTGCTGGACCCGTCCAACCCGTACGTCCTCGGCCCCCATCTGTGCTGCGCCGCCGCTGAGCTGCCGCTCACCGACGCGGACCTACCGCTGTTCGGCGAGGGAACTCCCGAGCTGCTGGCAGACCTGGTACGGCGGGGCCTGCTCCGGCACCGTCCGCGCGGCTGGTTCTGGACCTCCCGCGAGCGCCCCGAGGCCGACCTGCGCGGCGTCGGCGGCCCTCCCGTCCGGCTGGTCGAGGCCGACACGGGTCGTCTGCTCGGCACGGTGGACCACAGCTCCGCCCACACCCAGGCGCACACCGGCGCGGTGTACCTGCACCAGGGCGAGAGCTACCTCGTCGAGCACCTGGACCTCGACGAGTCCGTGGCGCTCGTGCAGGCCACCGACCCGGACTACAGCACCTCGGCACGGGACGTCACCGAGATCACCGTCGCCGAGACGCTCCGGAACCGCTCCTTCGAGGGCGTGGCGCTGTCGTTCGGGACGGTCGACGTGACGCACCAGGTGGTGGCCTACCTGAAGAAACGGCTCGGCACCGGCGAGGTGCTCGGCGAGGAGCCCCTGGACCTGCCGCCGCGTGAGCTCCGCACACGCGCGGTCTGGTACACCCTCACCCCCGAGCTGCTCGAGGCCGCGGGGCTGGGGTGGTCCGCCGTACCGGGTGCGGCGCACGCCGCCGAGCACGCAGCGATCGGGCTGCTGCCCCTGTTCGCCACCTGCGACCGCTGGGACATCGGCGGCGTCTCGACCGCGCTGCACGCCGACACCGGGCTCGCCACCGTCTTCGTGTACGACGGGCACCCGGGCGGGGCCGGCTTCGCCGAGCGGGGCTACGAGCGCGCCGCTGACTGGTTGGGCGCGACGCGTGAGGCGATCGCGTCGTGTGAGTGCGCGACCGGGTGCCCGTCGTGCGTGCAGTCCCCGAAGTGCGGCAACGGCAACGAGCCGCTCGACAAGGCCGGCGCCGTGGCGCTGCTCGACGTGGTGCTGGGCAGCGGCCTCGAGCAGTGAAGGGCTACTCGGGCCGGTGGGCCTTAAGAAACAGCCGCACGTGCGCTGCCGTCATGAGCAGGACCAGGGCGACCGCCAGGTTCTTCGCGAGCTGCTGGGTGTCGAGGTTCCTCACGGCACCGAGCGGTGACGTGAGGATGCTCGTGGTCGTGCGCGGCTGGGCCTTGTACGGCAGCGTCGGCTGGTAAGAGTCGGCCGACCCTCCGACGGTCTCCGGGAAGGTGGTGGCGGGCAGCGGCGGCAGCTTCGGGATGCCGAGGCTCGGCGAGAAGTTGTTGAACCCCAGCGCGAACGCCCTGCGCTGCGCGACGACCGGGTTGAGGGTCGGGATGACGATGGCCGAGCCCTTCTTGCCGCCCGCGCCGGGCTTGGCACCGGACCCGCCCGTCGTGCCGCCCGCGGTGCTCCCGCTGCCGCCGCCTGCGCCCGTTCCCGAACCGCCAGAGCTGGTGCCCGGCGAGCTCGGCCCCGGCGTCGGCGACGGCGGGGGCTGCGGTGTCACGAGCTGCGCGGAAGCGGGGCTCGAGGCGTCGCCCTGCACGGTCTCGCTCGACACCGAGCAGCCGTCGGCCTTGCAGCTCTTCCGCAGCGCGGCGACGCTGAAGGCGTAGCTCGTGGTCGAGCCGGGCGCGTTGTCGTACTGCTTGCTGGTGTGGCAGGTGCCGCCCGAGGCGCAGCCCGCATCCGCCGCGCTGACGTCGAACGACCCGCCGTTCCCGTCCTCGACGCGGTAGCCCCAGAGGTCCGTCTCGGCGCCGGCGTACGTCCAGCTCAGGTCGATCGTGCCGGTCGTGGCGCCGGCGGCCGGGTTGGTGGCCTTGGCCGTGACGTCGCCCGGTGTGGCGGCGGGCGCGACGTTGGTGAAGAACGTGCGCGTGATCGTCGTACTGCCTGTCGCGCTTGCGGTCCACTGCCCGTTGGGCACGGGCACACCGCTCGCCGCCAGGGGGTAGGTGACCGAGATGGAGCCGGACGGGCACGAGTGGGTCAGCGACTGGGTGCAGGCGGCCATCGCGCCGGTGCGTGGGGAGAGCCCGCCCGGAGGCGTGATCGTGAGCGTGATCTGCGGCCGGGTGCCGGAGCCGACAGTGACCTTGGCGGCGACGTCCGAGCCACCCGTCACGACCGCGTTGCTCGACGGCGTCGGGTCGCTCCACGACACCGACACGGCGGCCAGAGCGGCCGGCGCGGTCCCGGCGACGAAGACGGCGGCCAGCGGGGCGGCTAGGGAGACGAGCGCCAGGGCCCGCGCGCCGGCACGCGACGTACGACGAGCGGTCACTTCGAGGCTCCCTTCTGCTTGACGTCCTCGGTCAGCGCCGGGTTCAACTCAAGTCGCAAGATCAGGCGCTGGCGGGCGCTGCCCTTGGGGTGGCACGTGGTGAGCGTCAGGAAGAACTGACCCGGCGTGTCCGCCACCACGCTGGTGTCCTTCGGGGAGACGGGCCACGGGTTCGGGTGGCCGTCGAAGGCCGGCACGACGACGTAGTGGTAGCGCTTGAACGGCGTCTCAAGGATGACCTGGTCGCCCTTGCGCAGCTCGTCGAGGTGGTTGAAGGGGCGCCCGAAGGT
>JBKOVB010000156.1:0-11811 GCA_046723735.1 Actinomycetota bacterium
GGCTCGGAGATGTGTATAAGAGACAGGGTCCGCGCCGTGCTCGTCGCTCACCCACCAGGACTGCTCGTCGCCCTTGCGGGCCGCCTCCGCGAGGCGGTCCACCTCGGCGTTCGCGGCGGCCATCTCTTCCCGGCTGAACACGCCCGCGACGTGCAGGTAGCCCATGGTCTGCAGCTGTGCCCGCAGCTCGTCGTCGTCGGCGTCGAGGGTCAGCGTCGCTCGCGGGTCGCGCCCGCGCAGGTCTGCCCGCGCCGGGTCGTACGGCGGGATGCCGGCGTGCAGGTACTTCAGCACCGGGTCCCAGGCGGCCAGCTGTGCAAACTCGCCGCACTCGAAGGTCAGCTCGCCGGCGAGGTGCAGGTTGACGAACGTCCGGAGCTGGCCGGTGAGGTCCTCCCAGGCGTGCCGGTCGAGGTGCACGACGGTGCCGTCGCCGCTGCCCTCGTGCACGACGACGGTGCCACCGACCACCTCGTAGGTCAGCGCCTGCTGGCCGACCACGAACGTCAGCGGGCCCGCATGAGCCACGGCAGCCGCGGCCGAGGCCAGGGTGGCGGGGTCGACGGCGGTCGGGATGGGCGGTGCCATCGTCATGCCGGGCAGTGTGCAAGACGTGTCTTGCGGTGCGCAAGAGCTATCTTGCAGACGTGCCGCACGCGACCCGGACCCGCATCCTCGACACGGCGCTGCGGTTGTTCGTCTCCCGGGGTGTGGAGGGCGTCGCGGTCACCGAGATCGAGGAGGGCGCAGGGCTGTCGCCCGGCTCGGGGAGCTTCTACCGGCACTTCCGCTCGAAGGCCGACGTGCTCGACGCCGTGGTCGCCCGGGAGGTGGAGCGCGCCGCGGCCATCCGCGTGCTGCCCGTGCCTGGCGAGGGGCTGGCGGAGGAGTACTCCCGGTCGCTCGCGGCGCTCGACGCCATCGCTGCGCTGCTGGCGCTGGCGATGCGGGACGGCAAGCGGCTCCCGCACCGGGACCGCATCCGCGACGTGCTCGCGGAGACGGGCACCCACCTGGACGCCAACCGGCTGCAGGCGCGCATGGAGGCGGGTGAGATCCCGGTGCGCGACGCCGAGGCGGTGGCGTCCGTGGTCCAGCTGGCGCTGGTCGGGCACCACCTCGCACGCCGGTTCTTCGGCGGCCCGGTCGGCGTGGACCAGGACCGCTTCGTCGCGGCCCTGGCGTCCCTCGTCGAGGGCTGAGCTACATCAGCTTCAGGTAGGGGCCCAGCTTGGGCCGGCCGGACTGCCGGTAGCGCGTGACGTGCTCCTCGCGCTCCTCCGCCTGCACGTGCTCGTGGTCCTCACGGGCGTGCAGCTCGAGCTCGCTCGTGAAGTGGAAGTACAGGCCGCACAACGGGCAGTGAACCGGCATCCGTCGTACCTCCTCGCCCTCACCTCCGAGTGTGCGCCTCGAACCGTCGGAGGGAAAGGCGGGGTCACTCGGCGGCGTACGACTCCGGGTCGGTGTGCTCCCCGGTCACGAGGTAGGTCACGGCATGGCTGACGGAGACGGCGTGGTCGGCGAGCCGCTCGTAGTAGCGCCCGACCAGGGCCAGGTCGATGGCCGCCTCGACGCCGTGCGGGAACGAGCCGCTGAGCAGCTGCTGGAACAGCGCCGCGTGCAGCTCGTCGATGGTGTCGTCGTCCGCGAGCAGCTGGGCGGCGAGCGTGAGGTCGCGCGTCGCGATCACGGTGCCTGCCTTCACAGCGATGCGGGTGGCGGCCTGACCCATCTCGAGCACGGTGGCGCGCAGCTCGACCGGGACCACGGAGTTCGGGTGCCGCCGCCGCGCCACCTTGGCGATGTGGACGGCATAGTCCCCGACCCGCTCGAGGTCGGAGGACATCCGCAGCCCGGTGACGATGGCCCGCAGGTCGGTCGCGACCGGCTGCTGACGCGCCAGCAGCTGCACCGCCACGTCGTCGAGGTGGCGGTAGAGCTCGTTGACCTGCTCGTCGCCGGCCACGACCGCCTCGGCGGCGTCCAGGTCGGCGTCGAGCAGCGCGGTGGTCGCCTTGCTGACCGCCGAGCCGACCAGCCGGCTCATCTCGATCAGTCCGTCGCCGACTTCGGCGAGCTGCTCGTGGTAGGTGTCACGCACGCAAGGCCTCCTTAGCCGAACCGGCCGGTGATGTAGTCCTCCGTGCGCTTCTCGGAGGGGTTGCTGAAGATCTTCTCGGTCGCATCGATCTCCACCAGCCGACCGGGCTGCCCCGGGCCGTCGATGGTGAAGAAGCCGGTGGTGTCGGAGACGCGCGCCGCCTGCTGCATGTTGTGCGTGACGATGACGATCGTGTAGCGGTCCTTGAGCTCGGTCATGAGGTCCTCGATGGCCAGCGTCGAGATCGGGTCCAGGGCCGAGCACGGCTCGTCCATCAGCAGCACCTGCGGCTCGACCGCGATGGCGCGCGCGATGCACAGCCTCTGCTGCTGCCCCCCCGACAGGCCGGCGCCGGGCTTGCCCAGCCGGTCCTTGACCTCCTGCCACAGGTTCGCGCCGCGCAGCGACCGCTCGACGGCCTCGTCGAGTCGCTGCTTCCCCTTGACCCCGTTGAGCTTCAGGCCCGCCGCGACGTTGTCGTAGATGGACATCGTGGGGAACGGGTTGGGCCGCTGGAAGACCATGCCCACCGTGCGGCGTACGGCGATCACGTCCACGTCCTCGCCGTACAGGTCCTCGTCGTCGAGCAGGACGTGCCCCTCGACGCGGGCGCCCGGGATCACCTCGTGCATCCGGTTGAGGGTGCGCAGGAACGTCGACTTGCCGCAGCCGGAGGGGCCGATGAGCGCGGTGACGCTCTTGGGCTCGATCGTGAGGGAGATGCCCTCGATGGCGCGCGTGCTGCCGTAGTAGGCGGAGACGTCGCGCGCGACGATGCGCTTGGCCATGGTGGTGCTCAGCCCTTCAGGCGGGTACGGCGGGCGATCAGCCGCGCGACGAGGTTCAGGAGCAGGACGAGGATCAGCAGGGTCAGCGCGCCCGCCCAGGCCCGGTTGAGGGCCGCCTGCTGCGGCTGACCGGCCTGGGCGAACACGAAGGACGGCAGGCCGGCCTGCTGACCGCTGAACGGGTTGCGGTTGATGGAGTCGAAGTTCAGCGCGGTGAGCAGCAGCGGGGCGGTCTCGCCGGTGACGCGGGCGACGGCGAGCAGCACGCCGGTGACGATGCCGGACATGGCCGCCGGGAGCACGACCCGGACGACGGTCTTCCAGCGGTGCACGCCGAGGGCCAGCGATGCCTCGCGCAGGGTGTCCGGCACCAGGGTGAGCACCACCTCGGTGGTTCGCACGATCGTCGGCAGCATGAGGATTGCCAAGGAGATCGCGGCCGCGAAGCCGCTGAAGCCCTGACCCAGGGCGAGCACCCAAAAGGTGAACACGAACAGCCCGGCCACGATGCTCGGCACGCCGGTCATGACGTCGGTGACGAACTGGACCGCGTGCACGAGCCGGCCGCGGCCGTGCTCCACGACGTAGATCGCGGCGAGCAGGCCGATCGGGATGGCGATGACGCTGGCCAGGGCCACCTGCTCGACGGTGCCGAGGATGGCGTGGTAGGCGCCTCCGCCGCTGTCGCGCGGGCCGACGCCGCGCATCGAGTGGTAGAGGAATGTGAGGTCGAAACGCTGCAGCCCCTTGCGCAGCACGGTGACCACGACGAGTACGAGCGGCACCAGCGCGACGAGGAAGGCGGTCCAGGACAGCACCGAGAACGCCCTGTCCTTGAGCCGCCGGGTGAGCGGGGTGCGGTAGAGCGTGCTGGCGTCGACCGGCCCTTCGAGCGTGGTGGCGGTCATGCGAGCCGCCGCTTCGTGGAGCGGACCACGACGGTGCGGGCCACGGCGTTGACGACGAACGTGATCACGAACAGCACCAGCCCCGTGGCGATGAGGGCACCCCGACCCTGCGCGGAGTACTCGCCGAACTTGGCCGCGATGTTGGCGGCGATGGTGTTGGAACCCGGCCCGAGGATGTGGAACGTGATGCCGGGTGTGGTGCCGAGCACGAGCGCGACGCCGATGGTCTCGCCGAGAGCGCGGCCGAGCCCCAGCATGACGGCGGACACGATGCCCGGGCCCGCGGGCGGCAGCACCGCCGTGCGCACCGCCTCCCAGCGGGTGGCGCCGAGCGCGAGCGCGGCCTCGCTGAGCGAGGAGGGCACCTGGAGCAGCACCTCGCGGGCGAGCGCGGCCACGATCGGCAGCACCATGATGGCGAGCACCAGGCTGGCGAGCAGGATCGACCGGCTGTAGCGGCCGCCGGTGTCGCCGAAGAGCGGGAACCAGCCGAGGGCGTCGTGCAGGAGCTTGTTGAAGCCCTGCAGGTGCTGGTTGAGGAACGCGACGCCCCACAGCCCGTAGACCACGGAGGGTACGGCGGCGAGCAGGTCCACGAGGCTGCCGAGGAACCCGGCGATCTTCCGAGGTGCCAGCTGCGTCACGAAGATCGCGACGCCGAGGGCGACGGGCACGGCGAGGACCATCGCCACCAGCGACGTCAGCACGGTGCCGAACGCGAGGACCGCGATGCCGAACGACGGCTTGTCGGCCTCGGGCAGGAAGGTCTTCGTGGTGAAGAAGTTGCTCGTGTTGTCGCGCAGCGCCGGGATCGCCTGCACCACCAGGAAGACCCCGATGGCCACGATGATCGTGACCAGCAGGGCGCCGGAGAACCCCGTGAGCGCGAAGAAGAGCCGGTCGCCCCGGTCGCGGCGCGACTCACCGCCGATCCGCGACGGCAGCGGTTCCGTCGCGTCGAGGGGTGCGGTCATGGGGTCCTTCCTAGCAGGCTGCCGGCCTGTGACGAACGTGGGCCGCGGGCCTCGCTCTCCGGGGAGAGCGGGCCCGCGACGGGAGCGGTGCGGCTGCTCAGCTCAACGACGCGATCACAGCCTTGTCGCGAGCAACCATCGAGCGGGGCAGCGGCGCGTAGCCGTTGTCCTCGGCGCTCTCTTGGCCGTCGGTGACGGCGTAGGTCAGGAAGGACTTCAGCAGCGACTGCGTGGCGGCGTCTGCGCCCTTGGTGCAGACGATCTCGTAGGTCACCGTGGTGATCGGGTAGGCCCCGGGCGTGGTGTTCGCGAAGTCGTAGCTGACCTTGAGGTCGTGGCCGGTAGTGGGCAGCTCGGCGCCGTCGAGGGCGATCGAGACCGAGTCGGCGGTGAGCTCGGCGTACTCGCCGGCGCCGTTCTTGACCTTGGCGGACGTCAGACCCGCGGTGTCGACGTACGACACCTCGGTGTAGGTGATGCCGCCGTCGACGGCGGCGGCAGCCTGGGTCACGCCGTCTGAGCCCTTGGCACCCTGCACGGCCGTGGGCCAGGACAGCTCCTTGCCCTCGCCGAGCTTCCAGACGCCGGGCGCGGTCTTGTTGAGGTACTTGGAGAGCACGCTCGTGGTGCCCGAGGAGTCCTCGCGGTGCACGGCGGTGACGGCCGTGCTGGGCAGGTCGACGCCCGGGTTGTCGGCCTTCACGGCCGCGTCGTCCCACTTCTTGACGGTGCCCTGGAAGATCCCGGCGATGGTGGCCGGCGACAGCTGCAGGTTGTCGACGCCGCTGAGCTTGTAGGCGATGGAGATACCGCCCGCCGAGATGGGGAGGTGGACCGCCGGGCTCCCGCAGCGCTTGTCGGCGTCGGTCTGCTCGTCCGGCTTCATCGTCGAGTCCGAGCCGGCGAAGTCCACGGTGCCGGCACCGAACTGCTTGATGCCGGCGCCCGAGCCGATGCCCTGGTAGTCGACGGTCGCGCCGGAGCAGGCCTGCGTGTAGTCCTTGATCCACTGCGCGACGATGTTCTTCTGGAACGTGGAGCCGGCGCCCTTGAGGTCGCCCTTCTCGCACGCCACGTCCGAGGCGGCCTTCGTCGTGGTGGTGTTGTTGTCGGTGCCGCATGCGCTGAGGGAGAGCGCCCCCAGCACGGCCACGCCGACGAGTGCGGTGTTGCGCGAGACCTTCACGAGGTCAGTCCTCCGATGTCGGGCCCGGTCCCCCCGGGTACGTCGGCGACGCTAGGGAGTGCGGGTGACGCGACACCGAGGGGAAGGTGAACGGCAGATGAACGCCCCGTTCACCCGAGGTCGGCGCAGCTGCGGAGGGCGTCCTGCCGGGCCCGTTCCTGGGTCGCGGCTGCCCCGGTGAGCGGCCGCGTCCAGCCCTCGTTGATCACGGCCGGCGCACGACGAGCCTGCAGCACCCGGCGGCCCGCCACCGTGAGCGTGAGCACCGACGTGCGCGTGCTCGGGCCCTGGCCGTGGGCGTAGAAGACGAAGTTGCCGAGCCCGTAGGCGACGTACGCCGAGCCCATCCGCCCGGCGCCCTGCACGACGTGCGCGTGACTGCCCACGACCACGTCGGCGCCCGCGTCGACGAGCCGACGGGCCAGCGTGCGCTGCCGCTCCGTGGGGCAGCTGTCGCCCTCCATGCCCCAGTGCAGGTAGACCACGACGGTGTCGGCAGTGCGGCGCGCCTGCCGAACCGCCTGGAGCAGCCGGTCGACGCGGTAGGCGCTGGCGATGCCCGGGTGGTGGGGGCCGGCGGTCCAGTCCTTCACCAGCGCGCTGTCGATCACCTGGCTGGCTGCGAGAACGGCCACCCGCCACCCGCCGACCGTGACGCGGTACGGCGCGTACGCCTCCCTCTCGTCCCTGCCCGAGCCCACGAGGGGGAAGCCCTGCCGCCGCGCGGCGGCGAGGGTGTCGGCGAGCCCGACCTGCCCGTAGTCCATGCCGTGGTTGTTCGCGTTGGTCGCGACGTCGACGCCGGCCGCGCGCAGGGCCCGCAGGGCCGCCGCCGGTGCTCGGAACACGTACTGCTTGTGCTGCGCGTCGCCTCGTTCGGTGATCGCGCTCTCGAGATTGACCATCGCGAGGTCGGCTGCCCGCAGGACCGGGGCCATGTCGCCGAAGACGGTCGTAGGGTTGTCGGCCAGGTGTCGGCGTACGGCGCCCTCGAAGTGGACGTCGCCGCCGAAGGCGAGCGTGATCGGGCGGCGTGCGGCGTGGGTGGCCCGGGGCGCGGGCGCGGCGGAGGTCACGACCGGTGCCGGCGTGGGCGACGCCGACGGTGCCAGAGGTGCCGCCTCCGTCCGCGAGCAGGCCGTCAGGGCGAGGAGCAGCAGCAGGGCGGGGGCACGGCGCACCCGCGCGAGCCTACGTGCCACCCCCTTGCGTCATAGGCATCGGTGAGACTCCGCGCGTGCGCGCGATGACGTAACGGGGGGTCAGCGCTCCAGCTTGTAGCCCAGGCCGCGCACGGTGAGCAGGTGCTCGGGGTTGGCGGGGTCCGGCTCGATCTTGGCCCGCAGGCGCTTCACGTGCACGTCGAGGGTCTTGGTGTCGCCGACGTAATCGCTGCCCCACACCCGGTCGATGAGCTGGGCGCGGGTGAGCACCCGCCCGGCGTTGCGCAGCAGCAGCTCGAGCAGGTCGAACTCCTTCAGCGGCAGCTGCACTGGCGCGCCGGAGACCGTCACGAGGTGCCGGTCGACGTCCATCCGCACCGGGCCGGCCTCGAGCGTGGTGTCGGGCTCGTCGCCGGGCGGGACCTGCCGGCGCAGCACGGCCCTGATCCGCGCGACCAGCTCCCGGTGGCTGAAGGGCTTGGTGACGTAGTCGTCCGCGCCGAGCTCGAGTCCCACGACCTTGTCGATCTCGGAGTCGCGTGCGGTCAGCATGATCACCGGTACGGCGGAGCGGGTGCGCAGCTCGCGGCAGACCTCTGTCCCGGACAACCCAGGGAGCATGAGGTCGAGCAGCACCAGGTCGGCGCCGTCACGGTCGAACGCCTGGAGCCCGGCCGGCCCGTCGGGCGCGACCTCGACCTCGAAGCCCTCCTTGCGGAGCATGTACGCGAGGGGCTCGGAGATCGAGTCCTCGTCCTCGACGACCAGGACACGCGTCATGCACTCTCCTCGGAGAGGTCGGCGGCGGGCAGCCGCAGGGTGAACGTGGAGCCGAAGCCCTCGGTGCTGCGAACCGAGACCGTGCCGCCGTGGTTGGTGGCGACGTGCTTCACGATGGCGAGACCGAGGCCGGTGCCGCCGGTGGCGCGGGAGCGGGCCGGGTCGGAGCGGTAGAAGCGCTCGAAGACCCGGTCGAGGTCCTTCTCCGCGATGCCGATGCCTTCGTCGACGACGTTGACCTCGACCGCCTCGCCGTCGCGGCGCGCCGCGATGACGACGCGGGCGCCGTCCGGGCTGTAGTTGACAGCGTTCTCGAGCAGGTTGCCGAGGGCGGTGGTGAGCTGCGACTCGGTGCCGAGCACGTGCAGGCCGTGGTCTCCGCTGCGGACGACGTCGATGCCGCGGGCCTGGGCGCTCGTGCGCACCCTGTCGACCGCCTCGGCCATCGCGCGGTCCAGCCGCACCAGCTCGCGGTCGGGCTGGGCCTCCGCCCCCTCCAGCCGTGACAGCGCGACGAGGTCCTGAACCAGCATCCCGAGCCGGGCGGACTCGCGCTGCGCACGGGTGGCGAAGGTGCGCACGGCCAGCGGGTCGTCCGAGGCGTCCTGCAGCGCCTCGGAGAGCAGCCCGAGCGCGGCTGCGGGCGTCTTGAGCTCGTGCGAGACGTTCGCGACGAAGTCCCGGCGTACGTCCTCGAGGCGCCGGGCGTCGGTGACGTCCTCGAGCAGCAGCACCACCGGGCCGTCGTTGAGCGGGGCGAGCCGGGCACGGTAGACGGCAGGGGGGCCGCCCGCCCGCGTCAGGGGCGACGAGAGCTCGGCGTCGTGCGGCTTGGCGTGCACCCGGGTGTCGCGGACCAGCTGGCGCAGCTGCGGCAGCTCCGTCAGCACGCCGTCTGTGACGAGCCCGAGGTCGCGGGCGGCACGGTTGCCGAGCAACACCTCGTCGTCGGAGTCGACGACGAGCACCGCGAGGGGCAGTGCCTCGAGGATGGCCCGCGCGCTGGGACCCGGCGGTCGCACGGCGGCAGGACGGGCGGGCCGGCGGGACCGGCGGCCCAGGACCAGCCCTGCAGCGCCCCCGGCGAGCAGCCCGACGGCAGCGGCGCCCAGCGCCAGGCCGACCTCTGCCATGACCACGCCACCAGGCTAGGTCGCTGTGACGTGCCGGTGACGGCCCGTGCGCCCCGGGTGCGAGGTGTTCCGGGAACGTTCACCCTTGCGTCACCCGCTCCCTTCCGGACGGGTGTCGCGGTAGGCCCCACCGGGCCGGTCCCGGACGGGGCGCAACGCGACTCCCGTCTGGAGAGCGGCCGTCAGTGCGTCCCGTGGGCCCCCGGCCGGAGCATGGCGGGATGCAGCAGGGTGGCATCCCCGCGGCGGTACAGCGCGGCCGGTCGGCCGCCCTCGGGACCGGGCGCGGAGTCGCGGCCCGTCGGCACGAGGAACCCGGGCGTGCCGGTGGTCTTGCGGTGGAAGTTGCGCGGGTCCAGCGGCACGCCCCAGACCGCCTCGTACACCCGGCGCAGGTCCGCGACCGTGAACTCCTCGCCGCAGAACGCGGTGGCCACCGGGGAGTACTCGAGCTTGGCGCGCGCCCGTTCCACCCCGGCGTCGAGCACCCGCGCGTGGTCGAACGCCAGCCGGTCGCGGTCGACCGCGCGCACCGGCACCCAGGCGACCCAGCTGGTGTTGGAGCCCGGCGTCGGCGCCGGGAGGTCGGGGGCGAAGACGAGGTACGCGACCGAGACCACCCGCATCCGGGGGTCCCGGCGGGGGTCCCCGAACGCGCCCAGCTGCTCGACGTGGGCGACGTCCCGCCGTACGCCGGTCTCCTGCTCGAGCCGGCGCACCGCGGCGGCGTCGAGGTCCTCGTGCTCACCGACGAAGCCGCCCGGCAGGGCGAGGCGACCGCGGTAGGGATGGGTGTCGCGCTCGACCAGCAGGACCGAGAAGACGCCCTCGCGGACGGTCAGGAGCACGACGTCGACGGTGACGGCGAACGGCGGGAAGGCGCGGGCGTCGTACCGCGCCAGGAACTCCCTCTCGTCCACCCCGCGAAAGTAAGCGATCTCAGTCGTCGAACAGCTCGGAGAAGAACGACTTCTTCTTCTTGTAGTAGGGCTTGCCGTGGTAGCTGTACGGCACCGGCTGGGATCCTTGCTGCGGGGCCGACCAGGCCTTCTCGGCGTCGAGCAGGTGCTCGAGCTCGCCCCGATCGAGGAACAGCCCCCGGCAGCCGGTGCACTGGTCCACGGTCACGCCGTTGCGCTCGTAGGACCGCATCTCGGCCTGGCACTTGGGGCAGGTGAGGCTCATGCCCGGACGACGAGCGAGCGGCCGGGCGAGTTCCCGGGCACGATGGGGGCGTGCCGGAGCTGCCCGAGGTCGAGTCACTCGTGACGTTCCTGCACGAGCACGTCGTCGGCCGGGTGGTCGCGCGGGTCGACGTGCCGGGCATCCACGCGCTCAAGACCTACGACCCCCCGCCGTCCGCGCTGGCCGGGCTCGAGGTCACCGGCGCCACCCGGCACGGCAAGTTCCTCGACATCGACGTGAGCGGGCTGCACCTGGTGACGCACCTGGCTCGTGCCGGCTGGCTGCACTGGCGCCCGCAGCTGCCGCCCGCACCGCCGCGGATGGGGAAGGGCCCGATCGCGCTGCGGGTGCACCTGGACGACGGCAGCGGGTTCGACCTCACCGAAGCGGGGACGCAGAAGCGGCTGGCCGTCTACCTCGTGCACGACCCGGCCGAGGTGCCCGGCGTCGCGCGGCTCGGCATCGACCCCCTGTCGCCCGAGTTCACCGTCGACGCGCTCGCGGGACTGCTGGCCGGTCAGCGCTCCCAGGTCAAGGGGCTGCTCACCGACCAGTCGGTCGTGGCCGGCCTGGGCAACGCCTACAGCGACGAGGTCCTGTGGGAGGTCCGTCTCTCGCCGTACAAGCCGGCGGGCAACCTCACCCCCGACGAGGTGGCCGCCCTGCACGCGGCGATCGTGTCGACCCTCACCGAGGCGGTACGGCGGTCCGTGGGCCTCGCGGCCGGGGAGCTCAAGGCCGAGAAGAAGTCGGGCCTGTCCGTGCACGCGCGCACCGGCCTGCCCTGCCCGAGGTGCGGGGACACCATCCGCGAGGTGTCGTTCGCGACGAAGTCGATGCAGTACTGCCCGACCTGCCAGACCGACGGCAAACCGCTTGCCGACCGGCGGCTCTCCCGCCTGCTCAAGTGAGCGCGACCGCGAGTGCCGCCCACGACTGCGGGACGGCGCCACGGCCCTCACCGGTCTCGGGGTTCCAGAACTCTGCGTAGCCGCTCGCGTCGATGGCCCGCCGGCCGGTCGTGGCGATCTCGCCGGCGAGGTCGTCCAGCCCCCAGCGCCGGCAGGCCTCCACCGCCAGGTAGGTGAGCTGCGGCCAGGCGGGTCCACGCCAGTAGAGCTCGGGCGCGTAGCCGGGGTCGGTGCGCGGGACGTAGGCGAGGCCGTGGGGCGCCTGGAAGCGCTCGGGGTCGCGGAGCTGCTCCAGGGCCGCGAGCGCCCTGGTCCGGTCGAGGGTGCCGAGCGTCGCGAGGACGCCGTCGAGGGTGGGGGCTCGCAGGCTCTCGCGGTCACCGCGGTCGGCGTACAGGCCCTGCGACTCGTCCCATAGTTGGTGGTCGATCGCGTCGCCCAGCTCGTCGGCCCAGGCGACCAGGCGGGCGTCGTCGTAGAGCTCGCCGGCGACCCGCAGCCCGTGGGCTGCGATCCCGTTGAACGCGCTGGGCGCGACGGTGAACAGCGCGTTGGCGGTCGCCTCGCCTTGCTCGCCGTACCGGGTGGCCGCGAGCAGCCGCTGGTCGAGCGCAGTCCAGACCGCGCGGTCCCACGCCTGCGGCTCGTCGAGCCAGGAGTCCCAGCGCGGCGAGTCGTC
>JBKOVB010000068.1:0-29526 GCA_046723735.1 Actinomycetota bacterium
GGGGTGGCCCGTGCCGGCGGAGCCGCAGCCGGAGGCGTAGCACCGGGAGGCGTAGCAGCGGGAGGCGTGGCGGCCGGAGGCGCAGCGGCGGGCGGCGTGGCGGCGGGTGGCCGTGCCGCCCCGGCGTCAGTGACGCCGGCGGGCATCACGCCGACCGCGGCCGTGCGCGCCGCCGCCGGGACTCCGGAACCGGCGCCCTCGTCGCCACCACGGCTCTCCAGGTCGCGGAGCTGGCCCTCGAGGTAGGCCTTGAGGCGCATGCGGTACTCGCGCTCGAACGCCTTGAGCTCCTCGATGCGCCCCTGCACGGAGTGCTGCTCGGACTCGAGCTGCGCCCGGGCGGCGCTGATGCGGGCGTTGAGCTCCTGCTCGGTGCGCGTGGCCTTCGCCTTGGCGTCCGCCACCAGCGCGTCCGCCTCGGCCCGGGCCTCGGCCACGGCCTGGTCCGCGGTGCGCTGCGCCATGAGGAGCGTGCGCAGCGCGGCCTCCTGCGTCTCGGCAGCCTGGGCGGCCGGGGCGGCGGGTGCCGGTGCGGCCGCGGCTGCCGGTGCGGGTGCTGCCGTCGTACTGGACGCCTGGGCCAGGCGCTGGGTGAGGCGCGCGTTGTCCGTGAGGAGGCGGGCGAGCTCCGCCTCGACCTCGTCGAGGAAGGCGTCGACCTCGTCCTGCGCGTAGCCCCGCATCTTCTGCGAGAACTGCTTGCTGGCGACGTCGTTGGGGGTCAGAGGCACGGGGTCACTTCCCGGGGAGAGGAGGGGGTCACCACGACTGCACGACAGACATGAGCACGATCGTCACGAAGAACACCACGGCGAAGCCGAGGTCGAGCGCGACGTTGCCGATGCGCAGCGGCGGTAGCACGCGCCGGATGGCCTTGAGCGGCGGGTCGGTGGCGCTGTAGGCAAGCTCGAGCGCCATGGCGAGCAGCCCGGTGGGGCGAAAGCTGTGCGCGAACATGAACACGTAGCTCATCACCAGCCGGAAGATGAGCAGCAGCAGGAAGACGAGGAGGAAGAAGTAGGCGATCTGACCGACGAGGTGCATAGCAGCGTCAGGACTGGTTGAAGAAGCCGCCCTCGGCGATCCGGGCCTTGTCCTCCGCGGTCACCTCGACGTGCTCCGGCGAGAGCAGGAACACCTTGTTGGTGACCCGCTCGATGCGGCCTCGCAGGCCGAAGATGAGCCCCGCGGCGAAGTCGACGAGCCGCTTGGCGTCGCTGTCGTCCATCTCCGACAGGTTCATGATCACGGGGGTTCCCTCGCGGAAGTGCTCCCCGATCGTGCGCGCGTCGTTGTAGCTGTGGGGGTGCAGCGTCGTGATGCGGTAGCCCTCGTCGTACGACGGGACGGGTTGCGGCCGCACCGAGGCGTCCAGCGCCACGGCGCCCTGCGTGCGCGGGGTCGTGTCGAAGGAACGGCGGGACGTCACCGCGGAAGCCCGGGGCGTCTCTGCGTAACGGCGGACGGGGGGCTCCTCGTAGCTGTCGTCGTACTCGGCGTACTCGCCGTCGTAGCCGTCCTGCTCGTCGTCCTCGACCAGGCCGAGGTAGAGGCCCAACTTGCGCATCGCGCCGGGCATGTCGAGCTCCTCTGCTGCGTCGATGGGGTTCAGGCCCGGAGACTACCCGAGCGGGGGGTCCCGATGGCCCAACAGAGCGGTGCCGACACGCACGTGCGTCGCACCAGCCGCTACGGCCTGCTCCAGGTCGCTGCTCATGCCGGCGCTGACGACCGTCGCCTCCGGGTGGATGGCCCGCAACGAGGCGGCGGCGTGGGCGAGCCGAGCGAACGCCGCCGCGGGGTCCTCACCCAGCGGCGCCACCGCCATCACGCCGTGCAGCTGCAGCCCCTCTGCCCGTACGACGGATTCCGCGAGCGCCGGGAGGTCCGCCGGCAACGCTCCGCCGCGGTGCGGGTCGGCGTCGAGGCTGACCTGGAGGAGCACGTCGAGCTCCCGGCCGGCGCGCACCGCGCCCTTGCTCAGCGCCGCCACGAGCGGCGGGCGGTCGACGACCTCGACGATGTCGGCGTACGTCGCCACGCTGGCCGCCTTGTTGGTCTGCAGCTGCCCCACGAAGTGCCAGCGGACGTCCGGGACGACCTCGGCCTTGGGCCGCGCCTCCTGGTCGCGGTTCTCGCCCAGGTCCGTGACGCCGAGGTCGCGCAGCAGCGCGGCGTCGGAGGCCGGCCAGGTCTTGGTGATCGCCACGAGCGTGACCTCGCTCCGGTCCCTGCCGGCCGCGCGGCAGGCGGCCGCGAGCCGCTCCTCGACGTCGAGGAGGTTGGCAGCCAGCTCGTCCCGCCGCGCCCTCAGGTCAGCCACACCACACCTCCGTGCCGACCGGTCAGCCCGTCGCGCCGGTAGGAGTAGAAGCGCTCGGGTTGCTCCAGGGTGCACCCCCCGACCGATGTGGTCGCCACCCCGAGAGCAGCGAGCTGGGCTGTGGCGCCCGCGGTGAGGTCCAGGCCGGTGCTGCCCTCACGGGTGGTGCAGCGGGAGCCGGGCGCCGCCTTCTCCACCTCGCCGGCCATCGAGGGCGGGACCTCGTAGCAGCCGCCGCAGATCCCGGGGCCGATCACGGCCGTCAGGTGGGTGGCGCCCTCGTCGCGCATGACGCGCACGACCTCCCGCAGCAGGCCCTTCTGCAGCCCGCCACGTCCGACGTGCGCGGCGCCGACCACGCCGTCGCCGGCGAGCAGGACGGGCAGGCAGTCTGCGCCCATCATGACCAGGCCGACGCCCGGCACCGTGGTGACGAGCCCGTCGGTGTCGTCCAGCCCGCGGCTTGTCTTCTTGGACAGGCCACGGACCACGCGGACCCCTGCACCGTGGACCTGCTTGCCGAAGGCGAGGCCCTCGAGCCCGAGCGCCTCGACGAGCGCAGCGCGGTTGGCCTGCACCGTGGCGAAGGCGTCCTCGACGTGCACGGCGAGGTTGAGCGAGTCCCAGGGCGGGCGGCTGGCGCCGCCGCTGCGGGTCGTGAAGACGCCCCGCGCCGGTTCAGGCAGCGGGGCGTCGAGCAGGTCGAGCAAGCGGCCTACTTGAGGAAGTCCGGGACGTCCAGGTCGTCCTCGAACACGATGGTGCGGCGCGGCTCGGCGGGCCGAGGGCTAGCCACGTAGGCGGGCTCTGCCGGGCGCGCCGGCTCCCGGCGTACCGGCTCCTCGACCACCGGCTCCGGCTCGGGCGCCGCCTGCCGGCGCGGGGTCTCGAACCGCTTGTGGGTCGGCGCCCCGCCATCGAAGCCGGCCGCGATCACGGTGACCCGGACCTCGTCGCCGAGGGCGTCGTCGATGACCGCGCCGAAGATGATGTTCGCGTCGGGGTGCGCCGCGTCGGCGACCAGCTGGGCGGCCTCGTTGATCTCGAACAGGCCGAGGTCGCTGCCGCCGGCGACGGACAGCAGCACGCCGTGGGCGCCGTCCATGCTGGCCTCGAGCAGCGGGCTCGCGATGGCCATCTCGGCGGCCGCGACGGAGCGGTCGGCACCACGGGCGGAGCCGATGCCCATGAGGGCCGAGCCGGCACCGCTCATCACGGACTTCACGTCGGCGAAGTCGAGGTTGATGAGCCCGGGCGTCGTGATGAGGTCGGTGATGCCCTGGACGCCGGACAGCAGCACCTGGTCGGCGCTCTTGAACGCGTCCATGACGCTGACCTGCTTGTCGCTGATGGACAGCAGCCGGTCGTTGGGGATGACGATGAGCGTGTCCACCTCGTCCCGCAGCGCCTCGATGCCCTGCTCGGCCTGGGCGGCCCGCCGACGGCCCTCGAAGGAGAACGGACGGGTCACGACGCCGACGGTGAGCGCGCCGATGGCGCGCGCGATGCTCGCCACGACAGGCGCGCCGCCAGTGCCCGTGCCGCCGCCCTCCCCCGCGGTGACGAAGACCATGTCGGCGCCCTTGAGCACCTCCTCGATCTCGTCGCGATGGTCCTCCGCGGCCTGCCGGCCGACCTCCGGGGTGGCGCCCGCCCCGAGGCCGCGGGTGAGCTCACGGCCGATGTCGAGCTTCACGTCCGCGTCGGACATGAGCAGCGCCTGCGCGTCGGTGTTGATCGCGATGAACTCGACGCCCTTCAGACCGACCTCGATCATCCGGTTCACCGCGTTGACACCACCACCCCCGATCCCGACCACCTTGATGACGGCGAGGTAGTTCTGCGGGGATGCCACGGTGCGGTGAGCCTTCCTGTCGTACGGCGGACGTGCGGGGCACTGGCCGAGCGGGGGCCAGCGGTCGAGCCCAGCGGCGGCACGGATCGCGACGCAGGGAAGCCGCCACGATCCCGGGGGAAGCCGGGGCCGCCGTGAGAGGCGGTTGTCCGACCCTCACCCTCAGGTAGACCCTTATAGTTATGTCAGCCTGAGGTTGTCGGAGAAGGTAGGGACGGCGGTGGCCAGGGTCAACCCAGGCTGCGGCGTGTCGTCAGATCGGCGTGCCTTCGGCCTGGCCGACACCCGCAGGCCCTAACGTGCGCCCCGTGACGCGCCTGCTCACCACGCTGCTTGCTGCTGTCATGGCCGTCGCCGGCTGCAGCGCCTCCCACCCCAGCCGGTCCGCCCACCCCTCCGCCTCGCCTGCACGGACCCCCGTGGCCACAGCACCCGCTTCACAGGCCTTCGTGGGGCTGCCGAGGCTCTATACCTGTCAGGCGCACTCGGTCGTGCGGCCGAGGTCGTACGTCCTCGCCTGTGGCGACGGCAACGCGTGGCTCGACCGCTTGCGCTGGCAGACCTGGACCTCGGCCCGTGCAACCGGCGTCGGAACCTTTCACGGCAACGATTGCAGCCCCGACTGCGCCTCGGGCCACTTCCACTCCTCTCCGGCGTCCGTGGTGCTGAGCCGACCCCTCTCGACACCCGGGGGTCTGTTGTTCGCCCGCCTGACGACGACGTTCCCCGGGGCCCGCCCGGGAGCGCAGCGCACCGAGGTGGACGACTACCTCATGCCGTACGCCTGGGCGCACCCGAGCCCGAGCCAGTCCGGTTAGCGGCGGGTGACGACGGTGGGCGAGCTCACGTCGTAGACCCGCCCAGGCATCTTCAGCAGCGGCACCAGCGCGGCGGCCTTGGCCGCGCCGTCCGACGGGCCGCCCCAGACGACGACACGCCGGTCCGTGAGGACGAGGGTGACCTGCTCCGGGCTCGGTGCCTGGACAGCGACGACGAGCACCCGGACCGGCCGGGGCAGGCCCTGGAGCACGGCGAGCGCGGCGCGAGTGCTGGCGTCGTCGGGGCCGGGAGCTCGCACGACCAGCCGGACGAGGCCCTTGGGCAGCGCCCTGGAGGAGCCCAGGCGCACGCCCTGCCCGTCGTACAGGGCCCAGGACGTCCCTGTGCCCACCGTGACCACGGGCTCGCGCTCGACCACCGACACCCTGATCGTGTCGGGCCAGCCCCGGCTCACGTCGACGGACGCGACAGGCGCGAGCCCACGGACGCGGGCCGCCACCGCGGCGGTGTCGACCCGGGCGAGCGGGGTGCCGAGCGGGACGTGGGCCGCCGCGAGCACCTGCTGCGCGGTGAGACGGCCCTCGCCCCTCACCTCGACCTTGTCGACGACGAACCACGGCGACCCCAGCAGCAGCCAGCCCGCCGCGACGAACGGGGCCAGCCCCGCGGAGAGCCAGCCCACGCGCCGCAGCAACGTCACCCGCCGGGCGCGGCGTTCCTCACGGGCTTTCTGCGCCAGCCGGCGCTCGGCCGAGACGACCGGAGTGGTGCGGCTCACGCGGCCGTGCCGCCCTCGAGCAGCCGCAGCACCTCCGGCCCGATCTGAGTGACGTCGCCTGCACCCAGGGTCACGAGCAGATCGCCTGGGGCACACCGTGAAGCCACGGCTTCGGGCACCGCGCTCCAGGACGGCTCGAACAGCACCCGACCCTCGGGCAACGGCACCTGCGCCGCCACCAAGGCACCCGTGACGCCCGGCACCGGGTCCTCACGCGCGCCGTAGACGTCCATCACCACGACCTCGTCCGCCAGCGCCAGCGCCTCGCCGAAGCCGTCGGCGAAAGCGGCGGTCCGCGAGTACATGTGCGGCTGAAACACCGCCAGCAACCGCCCCTCCCCCGCCATCCCGCGAGCCGCGCGCAGCTGCGCGCGGACCTCGGTCGGGTGGTGCGCGTAGTCGTCGTAGACCCTGACACCCGCGGCGACGCCCTTGAGCTCCATCCGCCGTCGTACACCGGTGAAGCCGGCCAGGCCCTCGACGAGCTGCTCGCCCGACAGCCCCAGCCCAAGGCCGGTCAGCAGCGCGGCCGCGGAGTTGCGGGCCAGGTGCTCCCCCGCCACCTGCAGACGCACCGTTCCCAGGTCGCGGCCCTTCCAGACGGCGCGGTACGACGAGCCCGCCCCCTGCGTCTGCAAATCCTCCAGCACGAGGTCGGCTCCGGGGGCGGTGCCGTACGTCCGGACGTCGACGCCGTCGGCACGGCAGGTCTTCGCGAGCCGCGCCGCCCCCGGGTCGTCGGCGCAGACCACGACGAAGCCGAGCGGGTCGACGGTGCGCACGAACGAGGCGAACGCCTCGTCCACCGCCTCGGCGCTGCCGTAGTGGTCGAGGTGGTCGGGCTCGACGTTGGTGACCACGGCGGCGAACGGGTGGTAGGCGAGAAAGGAGCCGTCGCTCTCGTCCGCCTCGACCACGAACAGGTCGCCGGTGCCCTGGTGCGCGTTGCTCCCGGCTTCGTTGAGGTCGCCGCCGATCGCGAACGATGGGTCGGCGCCGCAGTGCTGCGCCGCGACGGTGAGCATCGAGGTGGTCGTGGTCTTGCCGTGCGTCCCGGCCACCGCGACGGCGCGGTGCCCGACGAGCAGCTCGGCGAGCGCCTCGGCGCGCTTCACGACCCGGAGGCCGGCCGCGCGGGCCGCGGCGAGCTCGGGGTTGGTCTCCCTGATGGCGCTGGAGATCACGACGGTCGCAGCACCGTCGACGTGGGCGGGGTCGTGCCCGACGTGCACCTCCGCGCCCAGCGCCCGCAGCGCCACCAGCCCCCGGGAGTCCTTCGCGTCGCTGCCCGACACCGGCACGCCGCGCGCGAGCAGCACCCGGGCGATGCCGGACATGCCTGCGCCGCCGACGCCGATGAGGTGCACCCGGCCGGCCGTCACCGGGCCGCTCCGAGCACGAGGTCCACGAGCGCGTCGTCCGCGTGCCGGTGGCCGAGGTGCAGCCCGGACTGGGACATCGCCACGAGGCGTGCCGCGTCCCGGACGAGGGGGGACACGGTCGCGGTCACGTAGGCAGCGTCCAGCGCCGCGTCCTCGACCACCAGCGCCGCGCCCGCCTCCACGAGCGGACGCGCGTTGAGGGCCTGCTCCCCGTTGCCGATGGGCAGCGGCACGAGCACCGCGGGCAGCCCGACGGCGGCCAGCTCGGCGCAGGTCATGGCACCGGCACGGCACAGGGCCAGATCGGCTGCGGCATAGGCGTTCTCCATGCCGTCGACGTAGTCGACGAGGCGGTGGGTGGCCGGGGGTTCCGGAAGAAGCGTACGGACGTCGTCGGCGTTGGCGCGGCCGGTGACGTGGAGCACCTGCACCCCGGCGGCGGCCAGGGCATCCGCGGCCTCGCACACCGCGGTGTTCAGCCGCCGGGCGCCCAGCGACCCGCCGGTGACGAGCAGCACCGGCCCGTCGCCGAGGCCGAACGCCGCCCGCGCGCCGTCGCGGGCCGTCGCCCGGTCCAGGTCCGCGACCTGCTTGCGCAGCGGCATCCCGACCAGCGTGGCGCCGGCCGGCACCCCCGGTACGGCGGTGGCCACCGCCACGGCCCAGCGAGCCCCGAGCCGGTTGGCGAGGCCTGGTCGGGCGTTGCCCTCGTGCACCACCACCGGGACGCCGCGGCGGCGCGCCGCGAGGTAGGCCGGGACCGACACGTAGCCGCCGAAGCCGACGACGACCGAGGCGCCCACGGCGTCCAGGTGCTCGGTGGCCGTGCGAACCGCGCGGCGCAGCCGACCGGGCACCCGCAGCAGGTCCGGGGTGGGTCGGCGCGGCAGGGGCACCTTCGGCACGACGACGAGGTCGTAGCCGCGGGCAGGCACCAGCCGCGCCTCCAGCCCCTCGGCGGTGCCCAGCACGGAGATCCCGAGCGACGGGTCTCGGCGACGCAGCGCGTCGGCGGTGCTGAGCAGGGGCTCGACGTGGCCCGCCGTACCACCGCCCGCGAGGACCACGTGCGTCATCGGCGCAGCAGCGCCCGCAACCGGCCGCGCTGGGCAGCGAGCGCGGCGGTGGCACCGGGCTCGGTGCGGGCGAACGACAGCAGGATCCCCAGCGCGGTCATGGTCAGCACCAGTGCCGAGCCGCCGAAGGAGATCAACGGGAGCGGGATGCCGGTGATCGGCAGCAGGCCAACCACCGTGGCGATGTTCACGAGCGCCTGCACGGCCACCCAGACGGTGATCGCGCTCGCGACGAGCCGCGCGAACGGGTCCTTGGTGCGCTTGGCGATCCGCAAGCCGGCGTAGGTGAGCGTGGCGAACAGCAGCAGGACCGACAGCGTCCCGAGCAGCCCCAGCTCCTCCCCGATGATCGCGTACACGTAGTCGGTGTAGGGGTTCGGCAGCCCGCCGGCCCACTTCTCCCGGCTCGCGCCCAGGCCCAGCCCGAACACGCCGCCGGACGTGAGCGCCTGCAGGCCTTGGCACGCCTGGTAGCCCGCGTCGAGGCGACGGTGCGCCGCGCAGGGGTCGAGGAAGGAGGTGAGCCGTGCAACGCGGTACGGCTCGGTCACCGCCAGCAGACCGCCGAGCGCGAGCGCGGCGGAGAGCAGCGCCCCGAAGACGCGCCCCGGTGCGCCGACGACCCACAGCAGGGTCATGAGCACCGACATCAGCACGATGGTCGTGCCCATGTCCGGCTCGAGCATGACGAGAAGCGCGAGCGCCCCGGCGACGGGCACCAGCGGCACCAACAGGTGCTTCCACTCCCGCAGCAGCTTCTTCTTGCGCACCAGCAGGTCTGCGCCCCACAGGATGAGGCCGAGCTTGGCGATCTCGCTCGGCTGCAGGTTGAAGCCGCCGGCGACCGGGATCCAGCGGCGCGCGCCGTCGACGTTGCGCCCGATGCCCGGCACCAAGACGAGCACGAGCAGGAACGCGGCACCGAGCAGCAAGGGCAGCCCGAGCCGGCGCCACACCTTGACGGGGAGGCGGGAGGCGAACCACATGCAGGGCAGCCCGATCGCCACGTAGATCGCCTGGTTGAGGGCGATCCGGTACGACGAGCCGTAGGTCGAGTAGGAACGCACGCTCGAGGCGCTCAGCACCATGACGACGCCGATGGTGAGCAACAGGCCGGTACTGACGACGACGAGGTACCAGCTGGCCAGGGGACGCTGCAGCAGCGGGACGCGCTCGACGGTCGCGGCCTGCGCCGGGCGCCGGACGGCCGCGGTCGTCATGCGTGGACTCGTGGGCTCATGCAAGGGCCCGCGCGGCCGTGGCGAACAGGTCGCCCCGCTGCTTGTAGTCGCGGAAGCTGTCCATCGAGGCGGCGGCCGGGGCCAGCAGCACGGTGTCGCCGGGCCGGGCGAGGGAGCGAGCGGCGGCCACGACCTCGTCCATGGCTCCAGTGTCGAGGCGGGCCACCTCGACGACAGGGACCTCGGGCGCGTGTCGCGTCAGCGCCTCCCGGATGACCGCCCGATCCGTCCCGAGAAGGACCACGGCGCGAAGACGACCGGCGTTCCGGCGTACCAGGTCGTCGACGTCGGCACCCTTGAGCAGACCGCCGGCAACCCACACCACCGGCTCGTAGGCGGACAGCGAGGCGGCCGCGGCGTGCGGGTTGGTGGCCTTGCTGTCATCGACCCACGCGACCCCGTCGAGCGTCACCACGAGGGCATTGCGGTGGGGCTCGGGGACGAAGGCCCGCAGCCCCTCCCGGACCGCCTCCACCGGGACCCCGAACGACCGCGCGAGCGTCGCCGCGGCGAGCGCGTTGGCGACGTTGTGGGCGCCCGGGACGCCCACGTCCTGGAGCAGCGCCAGCTCGGTGGCTTCGCCTGGTACGTCAGGGAAGGCCCGGTCGACGAGCAGGTCTTCGACGACGCCGACCTCCCCCTGCCGCGGGGCCTGCAGCGTGAACGCGACCCGCCGGCCCGGCGCCCGGCTCAGCAACGTGCGGACCACCTCGTCGTCGGCGTTGCCGACGGACACGTCGGCCTGCAGGACGCGGGCCTTGGTGAGGGCGTACTCCTGGAAGCTGCCGTGCCAGTCGGTGTGGTCCTCGGCGAGGTTCAGCACCGCCCCGGCGTGCGGCCGGACCGTGGATGACCAGTGCAGCTGGAAGCTCGACAGCTCGACGGCCAGCACGTCGTAGGGCTCGGGTGCCAGCACCGCGTCCAGCAGCGGGTGCCCCACGTTGCCGGCCGCCACCGTGCGGTGGCCGGCGGCCCGGAGCACCGACTCGAGCATCTTCACGGTGGTTGTCTTGCCGTTGGTGCCGGTGAGCGCGAGCCACGGCGCGGCCGCGGAGCCGCGCAGCCGCCAGGCGAGCTCGACGTCTCCGATCACCTCGACGTCTCGGGTGCTCGCCTCCACGAGCAGCGGGTGGGTGGGCGGCCAACCGGGCGAGGTGACGACGAGGTCGACCTCGTCGGGCAGGCGCTCCGCCACCGCGAACCCCTGCTCCCCCAAGGCTTCTCGTGCCTGCTCGCTGGCGTCGACGATGGTGACCCGCGCGCCCAGGTCACGGAGCACCCGGGCGGCCGAGGCGCCCGTGACGCCGCCGCCGGCGACGACGACCGGGCGCCCGTCGTACCCGCTGGTCACCCGAGCTTCCCCCCGGAGAGGAACTCGGCGTAGAAGAGCCCCAGCCCGAACGCCACCGCCAGGCCGGCGATGATCCAGAACCGCACGATGACCGTGTTCTCGGCCCACCCGGCCAGCTCGAAGTGGTGGTGGATCGGTGCCATGTTGAAGACCCGCCGGCGGGTCACCTTGAAGAAGCCGACCTGCACGATCACCGAGAGCGTCTCCACGACGAACAGGCCGCCGAGCACGATCAGGAGCAGCTCGGTGCGGGTGACGATCGCGATGCCGGCCAGCAGGCCTCCCAGCGCGAGCGAACCGGTGTCGCCCATGAAGATCTTCGCGGGCGAGGCGTTCCACCACAGGAAGCCGAAGCAGGCACCCATCGCGGCTGCCGCCACCAGGGCGACGTCGAGCGGGTCGCGGGCGTCGTAGCAGCTCTTGGCCACCTCGCGCACGCACAGGTTGCCGAACTGCCAGAAGGCGATGATCACGTACGCCGCGAGCACCATCACCGACGAGCCCGACGCCAGGCCGTCCAGGCCGTCGGTGAGGTTCACCGCGTTGGAGGTGGCGGTGATGATCAAGTAGGCCAGGATGACAAAGCCCGCGGCGCCGAGGGCCCAGCCCTTGTAGTCCCGCACGAACGACAGGTGCGTCGAGGCCGGTGTCAGGCCCGTCGTGTGGTTGCGGAACTGCAGCGCGAGGATGCCGAAGCCCACGCCCATCACCAGCTGCCCGCCGAACTTGGCGATCGCGGTGAGGCCCAGCGAGCGCTGCTTGCGGATCTTGATGAAGTCGTCGAGGAACCCCACCAGCCCCAGGCCGCCCATGAGGCCCAGCACGAGGAGCCCGCTGGCGGTGGGCCCGCGACCGGGGTGGCGCAGCGCCACGAGGTGCGCGACCAGGTAGCCGACGAAGGTGGCCAGGATGATGACGGCACCGCCCATGGTGGGCGTGCCGCGCTTGGTGGCGTGGCTGGCCGGCCCGTCCTCGCGGATCTCCTGGCCGTACCCCTGCCGGCGGAACAGCCGCACCACCCAGGGGGTCCCGAGCAGGCTGATGACGAGCGCCGTCATCGCGGCGACGAGCACCGAGATCATGCATCTCCCCCGAGCGCGGAGAGGGCTGCGGGGACACCGGCGACGAGCACGACGTCATGGTCGTGCAGATCGGCCTCCAACAGGGTGACCGCCTCCTCGGGCGTCGGCACGTGTCGCGACTCCTCGCCCCAGGAGCCTTCGAGCACCGCGCCCGCGTGCACGGGCCCGGCGGTGCCGACGACGACGAGCCGCGTGATGTCCAGCCGCACCACGAACCGGCCGACGTCCATGAGCTCCTCGCGCGAGGCGTCCGGCATCTCGCCGATGACGGCCCAGGTACGGCGGGACTTGCCCTCCGAGGCGACCGCGAGCTCGCGCAGCGCCTCACGGAGCGCCCCCGGCTCGGGGGCGCAGGTCAGCACTCTCACCGGCAGACCGCCTCGAGGGCCGCCCGCAGCTCCACCCGGTCGTCGAAGGGCGTCACCAGGCCGGCGATCTCCTGACCGCTCTCGTGCCCCTTGCCCGCGACCACGACGGCGTCCCCGGGCCGCGCCTGCCCGACGGCGAACAGGATCGCCGCCCGCCGGTCCGGCTCCAGCACCGCCCCGGGCTGGGCCATCTCGGCGAGGATGGCGAGCGGGTCCTCGCTGCGCGGGTTGTCGCTGGTGAGGACCGCGACGTCGGCGCCCTCCACGGCCGCCCGGCCCATGAGCGGCCGCTTCGCGCGGTCCCGGTCGCCGCCGCACCCCAGCACGACGAGCACCCGGCCCGGCGTGACGGCACGCACGGTCTCGAGCAGCGTCGTCACCGCCTCCGGGGTGTGCGCGTAGTCGACCAGCGCCAGGAACGGCTGCCCGACGTCCACCCGCTCCATGCGGCCCGGCACGCCCCGCAGGCCGGCGACACCGCGGACTGCCTCGGGCGCCGGCACGCCTGCGGTCACGAGGCAGGCCAGCGCCGCCAGCCCGTTCTCGGCGTTGAAGGCGCCCGGGAGCTGGACGTGCGCGTCCACCGAGACACCCGGCCCGACGAGCCGGAAGTCGCTGCCGTCCGGGCGCAGGACGAGTCCCTCGGCGCGCCAGTCCCCGGCCTCGCCGTACGACGACAGCGGCACCTTCGAGTCCGTCAGCAGCCTGCGCCCGGCCGGATCCGACGCGTTCACCACTCCCCGCTGCGTTCGCGCGGGCGTGAACAGCGACGCCTTGGCCGCGAAGTAGTCCTCCATGTCGGTGTGGAAGTCCAGGTGGTCCTGGGAGAGGTTGGTGAACACCGAGGTGTCGAACCGCACGCCGTCGACGCGGCCGAGGGCGAGCGCGTGGCTGCTCACCTCCATGGCGACCGCCTGGACGCCGCGTTCCCGCATGACGGCGAACAGCGCGTGCAGGTCGGTGGCTTCGGGGGTGGTACGGACGCTGGGGACCTCGTCGTCGCCGATGCGGGTCACCACGGTGCCGAGCAGCGCGGTAGCGCGGCCGGTGGCGCGCAGACCGGCCTCGAGCAGGAACGCCGTCGTGGTCTTGCCGTTGGTGCCTGTGACGCCCAGCACCGTCAGGTCGTCGGCAGGGCGGCCGTGCACCCAGGCGGCGACCTCCCCGAGCACGGCGCGGGGCTGCTCCGCGACGACCACCGGCAGGCCCTCGAGACCGGCTGCACCGGCGGCGTCGGTGAGCACCGCCACGGCTCCGGCCGCCATCGCGTCGCCTGCGAACCGGACGCCGTGCACGTGGGCGCCGGGCAGGGCGGCGTAGAGATCACCCGGCTGGACGGCCCGGGAGTCGTGCGTGCAGCCGGTCACCCACAGGTCTGCCGGAAGCTCCTCCGCGCGCAGCCCCGGGACGGCGCCGAGGAGCTCGCGGAGGGGGCGCGGCGTCGGGCGGGACGGGCGGAGAAGCACGCGACGCAGGCTAGTCGGCGGTGGGGCGAGCGCCTTCAGCAGCGGACGCTGCAGCGCTGCGTGGCGGTGAGCGTGAGCAGCGGCGGCCGCGTGCCGGTGGGAGGCACGTCGTAGCTGCGCAGCGCGAAGCCCATGATCTGGCTGAACAGCGGCGCCGCGACCAGACCGCCGAAGTGGCCGTGCGAGCCGGTGCCCTGGAGGATCACCGCGGTCACGAACCGGGGGGCGTCCGCAGGCGCCATGCCCACGAAGCTCGAGGTGTAGGTGCCGTCGTAGTGCCCGGCGCGGGAGCCCGAGGTGGCCACCCGCTGCGCCGTCCCGGTCTTCCCCGCGACGCGGTAGCCGGGGATGGCGGCCTTCGGTGCGGTGCCCTGCTCGGACACCACCGACTCGAGCATCGCGCGGATCTGTCCGGCGACCGCGGCGGAGATCACCTGCCGCCGGGCCGGGGCCGGGGCAGGGGTGAGGTGCCCGGCGCCGTCGCGCACGGCCTTGACGACGGTCGGCGCCACCCGCAGACCGCCGTTGGCGATGGTGGCGTAGACCGACGCCACCTGCAGCGCGTTGACCGAGATGCCCTGGCCGATCGGGATCGTGCTGATCGACGTCGCCGACCAGTCATCGGGGACGGGGATGAGTCCCCGGCTCTCGCCGGGGAGGCCGAGGCCGGTCTTCTCGCCGAAGCCGAAGGCCCGCATCATGCGGTGCAGCCGATCGGCGCCGACCTGCTGGGCCACCTTGACCGTGCCGATGTTGCTGGACTTGGCGAGCACGCCTGCGAAGGTCAGGTGCTCGAGGCCGTGCTTCTCCGCGTCGTGCAGGACGTGGTTGGCGACCTTGTACGTCGGGGGCACGTCGATCACGGTCGTCGGGGTGACCACGCCCGCCTGCAGCGCGGCCGCCGCGGTGATGACCTTGTTCACCGAGCCGGGCTCGAAGACGTCGCTGATGGCCGGGTTGCCGATGGCGCCCGGTGGCGCGGCGTTGCGGTCGTCCGGGTCGAACGTCGGGGCGGTGGCCAGGGCGAGCAGCTCCCCGGTGTGCACGTCCATGACGACGACGGTGCCGTTCTTGGCGTGGGTGGCGGCCACCTGCTGGGCGATGAGCTGCTGCGCGTACCACTGCAGGTCGCGGTCGAGGGTGAGCACGACGTCCTTGCCGGCCACCGGGTCGCGGTGCCGGTCGGACCCCGTCGGGATGACACGGCCGTAGGCGTCGAACTGCGCCGTCGTCAGTCCGTCGACGCCGGCGAGCACCTTCTGATAGGCCAGCTCCACGCCCATCTTGCCGAGGCCCTCGAAGTCGGTGAAGCCGAGCACGCCGGCCGCCAGGTCGTGCGAGGGGTGGATGCGCTTCGTGGTCGTCTCGGCCCCGATGCCCGGCAGGTCGAGCGCGAGCACCCGCTTGGCGAGCTCGGGCGTCACGCCGCGCGCCAGGTAGGTGAACCGCTTCTGCGAGGACAGCTGGTGCTCCAGCTTGGCGCGGTCCACACCCAGCAGCGGCGCGAGGGCGGCCGCGATGCCGGCGGCGTCGCAGGGGGTGCGCGCCCCCGGCTGGCAGCTCGCCTTCTGGACGAGCTGCGGCTCGGCGTACACGTTCTTGGCCAGCACGGACAGCGCGAGCGGGTTGCCGTTGCGGTCGAGGACCTCGCCGCGCAAGGCTGGGACCACCACCTCGTGGGTGCGCTGGACGCCGGCCCGCTCGGCGTAGGCCGCAGGCTGCAGCCCTTGCAGCTGCACCAGCCGCCCGGCCAGCAGCAGGACGACGGCGCCGATGAGCACCAGCCCGGTCCGCAGCCGCACCCCGGGGCGCCCCAGGGGTGCGGTACGGCGCCGGGCGGGCCGCCGAGCCGGTGGACGGTGTGCCGGGCGGGCGCCCTGGCGGGTCCCGGGCCGGCTCCCCGGACGGGAAGCGGGACGGGCGGAGGAGCGCGCGGCGGCACGCGGGTCACCGGCAGCGGGACGAGCCGGACGACCCGACGGCCGGCCCGCGGAGGACCTGCCAGCCGGGGGTCGCGTCACCGATGCGCTCCTGTCGACGGGGGCGAGGAGGGACGGGGAGCGGTCCACGTCGTGGAGCCGGAGGGCTGCGCCGGCCGGGACGTCGGGGGCTTCGGCGCCGCTGACGCTGTCACCCGTGTGGCGGGCGCCACCTGGGCCGCCAGGACGCCGGCTGTCGGCCGGCCCAGGACCCGACCGTCGGGCAGCCGGAGAAAGGCCGGCGGGCCGCCCGGCACCATGCCGAGCCTGGTGGCGCGGGACGCGAGGTGGTCCGGCGCCTGTGCCGCCTGCACCTCACCGGCCAGCTGCTGCTGGCGCTGCTCGAGGTCACGGCTCTGCTTCGCCAGGTCGTGCAGCGCGAAGCTGCCCTGGGCTACGAGGGTGTTGAGCAGCAGCAGGCCGAGCAACCCGCCGCCGAGGACGACGACGAGCACGACCGCGAACGGCGTGCGGGCGGCACGCGACCGCCGCTGCGGCACCAGTCGCAGGACGCGTCGGGCGGTGCTCTCGACCCGCTGGTTCGGCTCCTGCTGCGGGACGCGCAGCGGGACGGCCCGCGCCGCGCTGCCGTTGCTCACGCGGCCTCCCGCACGCGCTCGGCCGCCCGCAGGCGGACCGACTGGGCCCGCGGGTTGGCCGCGACCTCTTCGGGCGACGCCTGCTCCGAGCCGCGCACGAGCAGCCGCAGCTCGGGCTGGTGCCCCTCCGGTACGAACGGCAGGTCGACCGGCACGTCCGTCGTCGTCCGCTCGTGCAGCGCCGCCTTGACGATCTTGTCCTCGAGCGACTGGTAGCTCAGCACGACGACCCGCCCGCCGACAGCCAGCGCGTCGAGCGCGGCCGGGATCGCGCGACGCAGCACGCCGAGCTCGTCGTTGACCTCGATCCGCAGGGCCTGGAACGTCCGCTTGGCAGGGTGTCCCCCCGTACGCCGAGTGGCGGCCGGGATCGCGGCGCGCACCAGCTCCGCGAGCCGGGCGGTGGACGTCAGCGGTGCCTTGGCGCGCTCGCGCACGATCGCGTCCGCGATGCGGGCGGCGAACCGCTCCTCGCCGTACTCGCGCAGCACCCGTGCGAGATCCCTTGCGCTGTAGGTGTTCACGACCTGCTCGGCCGTGACGCCCGCGGTCGGGTCCATCCGCATGTCCAGCGGCGCGTCCTGGGCGTACGCGAAACCGCGCGCCGCCTCGTCGAGCTGCAGCGAGCTGACCCCGAGGTCGAAGAGCACGCCCTGGACGCGCTCCAGACCGAGCTCGGCGAGCACGGCGGGAAGGGCGTCGTAGACCGCGTGCACCAGGGTCACGCGCTCGCCGTACGACGACAGCCGGAGCCCCGAGCGGCGCAACGCCTCCGGGTCCCGGTCGAGCCCGACGAGTCGGGCCGGCGTGCGGGCGAGCAGCGCCTCGGCGTGACCGCCCATCCCGAGGGTGCAGTCGACGACGACGTCGTCCGGCGAGGTGAGCGCCGGTGCGAGCAGCCCCAGGCACCG
This sequence comes from Actinomycetota bacterium, assembly GCA_046723735.1. Classification (GTDB taxonomy): domain Bacteria; phylum Actinomycetota; class Actinomycetes; order Mycobacteriales; family SCTD01; genus RYN-111. The sequence goes on from JBKOVB010000068.1 coordinate 17,192, forward strand.
CTCGAGCAGGACCGGCACGTGGGCCGGCTGCTCGGTGCTGCTCATGGGGTTCCTCTCCGTCGAGGGTGGTGCGGGGTTGGGGAGGTCCCTGGCTCCAGGTCCCCGCCCGCGCCGCGCCTGGCGCCGGGGAAGGTGCGTCAGGTGCGGGCGGTCGGAGACCTCGCTCCAGGGGCCTGTCGTCAGAACACGCCGGGCAGCACCTCCTCTGCCTGCTCCGAGAAGTCCTGCTCCTTCTCCTGCTCGTACGCCTCCCACGCGGCGGCGTCCCAGATCTCGAGCCGGGTGTTGGCCCCGATCACGACGCAGTCCTTCGACAGGCCCGCGTAGGAGCGCAAGCCCGCCGGCACCGTGACCCGCCCCTGCTTGTCGGGCAGGTCGTCGAAGGCGCTGGCGAAGAAGACGCGGCTGTAGTCGCGCACGGCCTTGGCGGTCAGGGGCGCGGCCTGGAGCCGCCGGGCGGTGTCCTCGAAGTCCTGGCGCTTGAACACGTAGAGGCAGCGCTCCTGCCCCTTGGTGATCACCACGCCGCCCGCCAGCTCCTCCCGGAAGCGGGCCGGCAGGAAGAGCCGGCCCTTCTCGTCGAGCTTCGGGGTGTGGGTGCCGAGGAACACCGGCTCGCTCACCCCCTCGGACGGGCCACCCCCTGGCTCCCGTGTCCCCCACGTTACTCCACTTCACCCCACTGTCAACGGCTCGCGGGGCTGTTTTTCGCAGTCCTCCTGCACATCACTGCAGGTCAGGAGGGGTGGAGAGGTGGTGGGGGAAGAAGCGCACCCACGGCCCCTCCCTTCCCCACTGCGTCCGGAGCAGCGGCCACGTCCACGCGGGGGCGCCGCGGACGCACCGAGCGCGAGCGGTGGCGGTGGGGCGAAGTGGGGGCGTCGTACGGCGGCGAGCTCAGGCAGGAGCTGACCCGCGTTGCCGGACCGTGACCGCGGGCCTCGGCGCATCCCGAGCGGGGATGCCATGCTCAGGATGTGGGGGACGCCACCGCGCCTTGCCCGCACCACCGAGAGCGCTACTGGACACGACCACCGAACAGGAGCCGCCGTGCCCCGCCGTACCCCGTCGGACGCGTCGTCCGCCACCTCGCTGGACGAGCTGCTCAACCAGGCGCACCTGGTCCGCGACAACGTCGAGCGCGTCATCGAGGGCAAGCCGGAGGTCGTACGGCTGGCCCTCGTCGTGCTCCTCGCCGAGGGCCACCTGCTCATCGAGGACGTGCCGGGCGTCGGGAAGACGATGCTCGCCAAAGCGCTCGGCCGCAGCATCGACTGCTCGGTCCGCCGCATCCAGTTCACCCCCGACCTGCTGCCCAGCGACGTGACGGGCGTGTCGGTCTACGACCTGCAGACCCGCGAGTTCGAGTTCCGGCCGGGCGCCGTGTTCGCGCACCTGGTGGTGGGCGACGAGATCAACCGCGCCTCCCCCAAGACGCAGTCCGCCCTGCTCGAGGCGATGGAGGAGCGGCAGGTCACCGTCGACGGCACCACCTACGAGCTCGAGTCGCCGTTCATGGTCGTCGCGACCCAGAATCCCATCGAGATGGAGGGCACCTACCCGCTGCCCGAGGCGCAGCGGGACCGCTTCACCGCCCGGGTCTCGATGGGCTACCCGAGCCCGCAGGCCGAGCTCGACATGCTGGACACGCACGGCGGGCCCGCGGCGCTGGACGAGCTGGAGGCGGTGACCGACGCCCAGGCGATCCGCAAGCTCATCGAGGTGGTGCGCTCCGTCCACGTCAGCGACGACGTCAAGCAGTACGTCGTGGAGCTGGTCGGCGCGACCCGCTCCGCCCCCGAGCTGCGCCTGGGCGCCTCGCCGCGCGCGGCGCTGCACCTGCTGCGGGCTTCGCGCGCGTCGGCCGCCCTGGCCGGCCGCGACTACGTGCTGCCGGACGACGTCCAGGGCCTCGCCGTACCCGTGCTCGCCCACCGCGTGCTCCCCACGGCCGAGGCGCAGGTGGCCCGCCGTACGACGGAGACCGTCGTCGCCGACCTCGTGAGCCGGCTGCCGCTGCCCGAGGGCACAAGGTCCTGAGCCCCGTGGCTGCCTCGCTGAGCACCACGCGAGCCGCCCTCCGCGGACTGACGACGCGGGGCCGCTGCCTGGCGGCGGCCGGCGGAGCGCTGATGGTCTGCGCCGTGGCCCTCGGCCAGCGCGACCTGCTCCGGCTCGGCGCGCTGCTCGTGGCCCTGCCGGCGTGCGCGGTCGTGCTGGTGGCGCGCACCCGGTTCCAGCTCTCGTGCGCCCGCGAGGTCGTGCCGCACCGGGTCGAGGTGGGCCGCCAGGCGACCGTCCGGCTGCGGCTGGACAACGTGAGCCGCCTCCCGACCGGCGTGCTCCTGCTCGAGGACGGGCTGCCGTACGCCCTGGGGGCCCGACCCCGCTTCGTGCTCGACCGCGTCGAGCCACGCGGCCTGCGCGAGGTGACCTACCAGGTGCGGTCCGACGTGCGCGGGCGCTTCCGGGTCGGGCCGCTGTCCATCCGGCTCACCGACCCGTTCGGCCTCGTGGAGCTCACCCGCTCCTTCTCCTCGGCGGACGACCTGGTCGTCACCCCGGTCGTGAGCCCGCTGCCGCCGGTCCCGCTCGGTGGCAACTGGTCAGGCGGCGGCGAGTCGGCCGCGCGCACCCTCGCGGCGTCCGGCGAGGACGACGTCACCACCCGCGAGTACCGCGAGGGCGACGACCTGCGCAAGGTGCACTGGCGCTCGACGGCGCGCACCGGCGAGCTCATGGTGCGGCGCGAGGAGCAGCCCTTCACCAGCCGAGCCACCCTTCTGCTCGACGACCGGGACCGCGCCCACCACGGCCGGGGCCCCGCCTCATCGGTCGAGTGGTGCGTCAGCGCCGTCGCGAGCGTCGGCGTGGCGCTGCTGCGGCACGGGTACGCCCTGCGCCTGCTCGACACCAGCGACCGCGGTCTCGTGCCCGGAGGGCTGCCGGTCACGGAGTCGGTACTGCTGGAGTCGCTGGCAGACGTCCAGACCTCGGGGCGCACCACGATGTCCGACGTCACCGCCCTGCTGCGCCGGTCGGGCACCGACGGGCTGCTCGTCGCGGCGCTCGGCACGCTCGACGAGAACGACGCCGAGCGGCTCGCGCGGCTGCGCCAGGGCGGCGGCACCTGCATCGCCCTGCTGCTGGACACCTTCAGCTGGGGCGGGGCGGGCCGGGAGGACCCGGCGACCCACCGCGCCGCGGCCGCGCTGCTGCGGCGGGCCGGCTGGCGGGTCCTGGAGGTCCGCCACGGCACGACCCTCGCCTCGGTGTGGCCACAGGCCGCGCGCCCCGGCCGCGGGCTCGTGGAGGTGGCGGGCGCATGAGCCTTCCCCACGAAGTCGTCTTCTGCGGTCACGAATCCGCGGGAGCCCGGGCATGAGGTGGACCACCCGCCGTACCCTCGCCGCCGCCGCCGCGAGCGCGACGGCGCTCGCCGTCCTGTTCCCCGTCCTGCACGGCGACTGGTTCGTCCGCACTCTCGGTGCCGTCGCGGTGGTCGCCGCGAGCGGCCTGCTCTGCCGAGCCGTGCACGTACCCCGGGCGCTGCAGCCCATCGTGGGGCTCGCTGCGCTCGCGCTGTACCTCCTGCTGGCGTTCGTGCCCGAGACCCTCAGCGGAGGGCTGCCGACCGGCCGCACGGTGGACGCCCTGCAGGCCTTGGTGCGCTCCGGCCAGGAGGACATCCGCCGCTACGCCCCACCCGTCGTGCCGCACAAGGGCCTCGTGCTGATGACGGCGGCCGGCGTCGGGCTGGTGGCGCTTCTGGTGGACCTGCTGGCCGTGACCTACGACCGCGTGCTGCTCGCCGGCCTCCCGCTGCTCGCGCTGTTCGCGGTGCCGTCCGCGGTGCTGCCGCACGGCACGGGCAGCCTCGCCTTCCTCATCGGGGCCTCGGGCTGGCTGCTGCTGCTCCTCGAGGAGGGCGGGGACCGGATGGCGCGCTGGGGCGGCCCGATGCGGTCGACGGTGCCCGGCGCCCACATCCCCGTCGACGACGGCGGCCAGGCCCGCGTCGGCCGGAGGCTCGGAGCCGCGGCGCTCGGCGTGGCGGTGCTCGCGCCGGTCCTCGTCCCCGGCCTCGACCACCAGCTCCTCGGCAACGGCAGCGGTGGACCCGGAGCAGGCCGCGGGCAGAGCCCGGCATTCACCTTCAACCCGATCACGCGGCTGCGCGGCGAGCTCACGCTGCCCGAGCCGAGGCAGCTGCTGGTCTACAGCACCGACGACCCGCAGCCGGACTACCTCCGGATGACCACGCTCGACACCTACACGCCCGAGGGGTGGAAGTCGTCGCAGCTGCAGGCCGACCCTGTCGACGCGCAGGTGCGCAAGGGCATCCCGGGGGGACCCGGTGAGAACGGCCCCACCCGCCAGGTGAGCATGCGCGTCGCGACGGACAGCAACCACCTCGACGTCCACTGGCTGCCGCTGCCCTACGGGCCGCGGCGGGTGCGCGCCGGGTCCGAGTGGCTGTGGGACACCACCAGCCAAACAGCGTTCTCCGCCTCTCGCTCGACGAAGAACCTGCCGCCGTACACCGTGGACGCGGCCCGCCCCGTGCCGACACGCGACGAGCTGGAGGCCGCCGGCACCGCGTACCCGGTCGAGATCCTTCCCTTCGTCACGCAGCCTCAGGTGTCCGTGGCGGTGGCGACGCTGACGGCGCAGATCACCAAGGGTGCGCGCACGCCGTACGACAAGGCGGTCGCGATCCAGCAGTGGTTCCGCGACCCGCGCAACGGCTTCGTCTACGACACCGACGCGTCACAGCCCGGGCCGGGGCAGGACCCGCTCGAGGGCTTCCTCACCGGCAAGCACGGGTTCTGCGAGCAGTACGCCACCGCGATGGCCGTGCTGCTGCGGCTCGCGAGCGTGCCGGCCCGCGTGGCCGTGGGCTTCACGCGGGGCGAGGCCGTCGAGGGGCGCGAGGGCACCTACCGCATCACGACGCTGCAGGCGCACGCCTGGCCGGAGGCTTTCTTCCCGGGCACCGGGTGGATGCGCTTCGAGCCCACCCCCGGGGCGACCGCCTCGGAGCCCGACTACAGCATCCCGGCCTCCCAGCCGAGCGGCCCCGGGCCCGACGTGACCCCTGCCCCGCGACCCACCCAGTCCGTCGCCGGACCGACGTTCCGCGACCCGGACGAGCTGCTGCGGCAGGGCACGCCGAACGAGGCCCCCGCGACGACGACCGCGAGCAGCCGCACCCTCCACCGGACGCTGCTCGGTCTCACCGTCGTGGTGCTCCTGGCCGCCCCCTCGGTCGCGACCTGGTTCCGTCGCCGGGCACGCGTCCGGCGTCAGGATCCGCTTGTGGCGTGGGACCAGCTGCGCGACGACGTGCAGGACGCCGGGCTGCGCTGGGAGCCGTCGGCGTCGCCCCGAGCGACGCTCGCACGACTCGCCCCTGACCTCCCGCCGGAAGCCGCGGCAGCGCTGGAACGCCTGGCGCTGGCCGTGGAGGTCACCCGCTACGCCCCGCCGGGCCGGCTGAGCCAGAGCGACGTGGTGGCCGACGAGACCGCCGTACGACGGGCGCTGCTCGCCGCGGCGCCACGCGCCGTGCGGTGGCGGGCCCGGCTGCTCACGCCGTCGACACTCCGATGGGCCGGGCACGCCGCGAGCGAACGGGTGGCGGACCTGCTCGACGCCGTGGACCACGGCATCTCCTGGATCGGTCGGCCCCTGCGCCGCGTGCTGCGACCCGGCTGAGGCCACACGCCCGGAGCCTTGCCTAGATCAGCTAGCGGGGCCCGCCGCGCTCGTCCCAGCGGCGCTGCCAGCGCTCCTCGAGGCGCTGCCGCGCCGAGACGTGCTTGCGCGTACGACGGGTGCTGCCGCTCCTGGACGTGCTGCGGCTCGTGGGCGCGGCGCCGGACATCCGCTTCCAGGCGGACAGGGCGAGCACGAAGGCCCCGAGCATCACGAGGAAGCCGACGATGCCAACCACCGGGGCGGTGACGCCCAACAGCAGCAGGACGAACCCGACGACGAAGATCGCCGCTGCCCACCTGAGGCGGCGGCGCATCACGCTACGCAGGTCGGTCGTCCGGACCGTGCTGGCGAACTTGGGGTCCTCGGCGTAGAGGGCCCGCTCGATCTGGTCGAGCAGGCGCTGCTCGTGCTCTGACAGCGGCACGGCGCCTCCTCTCAGGCCCTCCTGGCTCTGCTGCTACCACCAAGGATAGGAGCCCAAACGCTCCCCGTCATGGGGACGGCGCATCTCTCCTCGGGTCCACCAGCGCCGCGGGCTTCACAGCGCCGGCCCCGAAGCGCCGAGCCGCCTTGTCCACGGCCTGCTCCGCCTCCCGCCAACCCTGGTCCCGCTCCCCCAGCAGCAGCTGATGCGGCTGGGAGTCCGCCGGTGCGAGCTGCTCGAGCCGCACCCCGACCAGGCGCAGCCGGGCGCGCTCGAGGCCGAGGGCGTCGTAGAGTCCGATGGCCGTGTCGTAGACGACCTTGGCGACGTCGGTGGCCTCGGGCAGGGTGCGGGCGCGGGTGATCGTGCTGAAGTCCGCGAACCGGATCTTGACCGACACGGTTCTCCCGACGAGGCCCTGGGCCCGCAACCGCGCCGCGGTGCGCTCGGACAGCCGGAGCAGCTCCCGGCGTACGACGGCGGGGTCGTCCACGTCGGTGCCGAACGTCTCCTCGGCCCCCACGCTCTTCTCCGGCTCGCTGGGTGTCACCCGGCGTTCGTCCCGGCCCCACGCGAGGGCCGCGAGGTGGCTTCCAGCTGCGTGGCCGAGTGCGCGCTGCAACGTGCTCTCCGGGGTGTTGGCAAGATCGCCGACGGTGCGCAGCCCCAGCCGCGCCAGCACCTCCTCCGTCTTGTCCCCCACGCCCCACAGCGCGCCGACCGGCAGCGGGTGAAGGAACGCCACCACGCCGTCGGCCGGGACGACGAGCAGCCCGTCCGGCTTGCAATGGGCGCTCGCGAGCTTGGCGACGAACTTCGTCGTGGCCACACCGACCGAGCAGGTGATGCCCTGCTCCTCCTCGACCGTGGCACGGATCCACTCCCCTACCTGCCGCGGGCTGCCGAGCCGCCGGCGCGCCCCCCGCACGTCGAGGAACGCCTCGTCGAGCGAGAGGGGCTCAACCAGTGGCGTGACCGAGCGGAAGACCTCCATGACGCTGGCGCTGGCTTCGGCGTAGCGCCGGTGCCGGGGTTCGACCACGACCGCGCGTGGGGCCAGCCGGCGGGCTCGGGACATCGACATCGCCGAGCGGACGCCGAGCGCGCGCGCCTCGTAGGTGGCCGACAGCACGACACCCCGGTTGCCGCCCCCGCCGACGATGACGGGCAGCCCGCGCAGGTCGGGGCGGTCGCGGACCTCGACGCTGGCGTAGAAGGCGTCCATGTCCACGTGCAGGACGTGGCAGCCGGTGTCGTCGCCGGCCGGCCCGGCGGGCGGTCCGGCGGCGATGCTCTTGCGGCTCACCGCGGCCTCCCGAGCTCAGCCCTTCCGGGCGAGCACGTGGAGCTGAGTGGCGAGGTCGCGGAACGGCGAGCGGTCCGACAGGGCCCGCTCCAACGAGAGCAGAGCCGCGTGGGCACCCGGCTCGGTGTCGAGCACGGTGCTAGGAACGAGGTCGGAGACGGTACGGACACCGTGCAGCTGCTCGACGTCGAGACCGGCGCCCTCCACGAGCTCGGAGATGTGCTCGGGCGTCCAGCGTCGTGGCGTGCCGTCCGCGGGACCCCACCGGCCGTGCGGGTCCACGAGGGCGTGCGCCGCCTCGTCCGGGCGGCCCGCCACGGCGCGAGCCAGCACGACCGCGTCGCGGTTGGCCACCAGCAGCGACAGCCGGCCACCGCGGCGCAGCACCGCGGTGACGTCGGCGAGCGCCGCCGCTGGGTCGTCGACGACCTCCAGCACGCTGTGGCACAGCACGAGGTCGACGCTGCCCGGTTGCACCAGGTGCGGCAGGTCGGACAGGTCCCCCTGCACCGCCGCGACGTGCAGGCCGTGCTCGGCGGCGCGACGCTCGAGAGCCGCGAGGGAGTCGGGGCTGGGGTCGACCACGGTGACGTGGTGGCCGGCCTCGGACAGCGGTACGGCGAAGCCGCCCGTCCCGCCGCCGGCGTCCACCACCACCTGGCCCGGGCCCGTCTCGGCGAGGACCGCGGAGAGCAGCTCCCACACCACGGCCGTGCGGACGTTGCCGGCAGGCGCCCGTCCGGGCACGCCGGGTCGGGTGCGCTGCTCCATGCCCTGCACCCTATTGGCTCTGCCTCGTGCTGGAGGGTGCGCTGCACGCCCGTGCTGCGTCGCCGACCAGGACCTTGATGACGAGGCGAGCGGATCCTGTCCTCCGGGCCCCGATGCCGGATCACGCATGCGTATGCCTGATCCGGCATACGTGTTGAGCGAGAGCAGCCCGAACGCCAGGCGCGGGCGAGGTCGCTCATCGTCCGGCGCTCCCCGGACTGGCGTGCCAGAGCTTGCGCGTGGGGACGAGCGGAGAAGCGAGCTTGCGAGCGCCGGAGCGAGCGAGGTCACCGCCGTCGCCGGCGGGCTTGATGTCGGCGTAGGGGTTGGCGCGGAAGCCGGTGGAGTAGACGTGAGCCCCGCCACCGACGACACCCTCGAGGACCGGCGGGGCGTCCAGCACCTCGTTGACCGCGGCCAAGCCGCCCTGCTGCCAGACCCCGTGCAGGTATGACAGCTCCCAGGCCCCGAGCGCCAGCAGGGACACCCCGCGGGGGCCGGTCCGTCGTACCTCCCCTCGGATGAGCAGCAACCAGGAGTGGAACAGCGTCGTGGCGTACCCGACCTGGGCGTCCTCGAAGAACGTGGCGTCGGCGGGGCCGGTGCTGTCGTCGAGGGTCACGAACACCACCCGACGGCCCGAGCGCACCGGCGGGGTCTGGGTCGCGACCTTCACCCCGGCGACGAGGACCTGCTGGCCGTTGCGGCAGCCGAGCAGGTCGCGGGCCGGGGTCACGCCCAGCTCGGCGAGCAGCGGCCTGAACCCCTCCAGCACGTGGGTGCTCACGTCGAGGCCGAGGACGTCGAGCTCGGCCTTGGTGCGCTCGGCCGTGGTCATCTCCGGCAGGCCGCTGGAGACGGTCTGCTCGGGGGCGTCGCCGAGGTCGAGGGCGAGCTGCACGTCGACCGGGGCGACCGGGGCCGCCGCCTGCGACTGCGCGGCCTGCCGGGCGCGGACGTCCGCGAGGTCGGACACCGGGGCGGGCGCGCCCTTGCGGGTGCGGGGGCGGCCTCGTCGTACGGCCCGTGACCAGCGGTCGAGCTCTGCCACCTGCAGGAGCAGGTCGCGGCGGGTGACCTGGCCGCGGCGGCGCACCGGGATCGTGGAGCCGAGGCCGTAGAGGGAGTCGAAACCGCCTGCGACCACGAGCCTCTCGATCACCGGGCGGGACACCGCGGCGCGGTGCCAGAAGTCGGAGAGGCTTGCGTACGGGCGGCCGGTGGTGATGCGAGCGACCTCCGCGTCGGTGATGCCCTTCACGTCGGCGAGCCCGATGCGGATGCCGTACCCACGCCCGTCGGGCAGCCGCAGGTCGGTGGCCCGGCTGCGCGGCGGGGCGCCGAGGATCGCCGGCGGCGGCTCGTCGAGGAAGCCGACCCGCTCGACGGTGTAGGCCGCCTCGGACAGGTTGACGTCGAGGGACAGCACCGCGATCCCGAACTGCCGGGCGTCGTCGAGGATGAGCCGCTTCGGGTACATGCCGGGGTCGTGCGTGAGCACACCCGCGAGGAACGCCGCCGGATGGTGCGCCTTGAGCCAGGCGGACTGGTACGTCGGGAGCGCGAACGCGGCGGCGTGCGCCTTGCAGAACCCGAACGAGGCGAAGGCCTCGAGCACCTCCCACACCCGCAGCACGACGTCGAGCGGGTAGCCGTTGCGGGTCGCGGCGGGCAGGAACCAGGCTTTCACCTCGGCCTGCCCCTCCGGGCTGCCCAGCGCGCGGCGCACCTCGTCGGCCTCCGCCAGCGAGCAGCCAGCGACCTGCGCCACGACCATGAGCACCTGCTCGTGGAAGACGATCACGCCGTACGTCTGCGAAAGGGCGGGCCGCAGGTCGTCGTGCAGGTACTCGGGTTCGGCCCACCCCTGCCGGGCGTTGAGGAACGGCCGCACCATGTCGCTCTTCACCGGCCCGGGCCGGAACAGCGAGATGTCGACGATGAGGTCCTCGAAGGTCTCCGGCGCGAACTTGCCGATGAGCTCGCGCTGCCCGGGCGACTCGATCTGGAAGCAGCCCAGGGTCTTCGTCGACTGGACCAGCTCGAAGGTGCGCTCGTCGTCGCGCGGGACCGCGTCGAGGTCCACGTCGACGCCGTCGACCTTGCGTACCTCCTGCACCGCGTGGGCCATCGCCGACTGCATCCGGATGCCGAGCACGTCGAGCTTGAGCAGCCCGAGCTCCTCCACGTCGTCCTTGTCGAACTGGCTCATCGGGAACCCCAACCAACTCGACTCCACCGGGGTGCGGTCGAGCAGGGTGCGGTCCGACAGCAGCACCCCGCACGGGTGCAGCGCGATGTGCCGGGGCAGCCCGTCGAGCCGCTCCACCAGCCCCAGCAGCAGGTCGGTGCGCGGGGTGTTGAAGCTGCTGGCGCGCAGCTCGGGCAGGTCCTTCATCGCCTGCCGCACCTGGCTCGCGCGGATGTGCGGGAACGACTTGGCGAGCTCGTCGACCTCGCCGGGGTTCATCCCGAGGGCGGCGCCGACGTCGCGGACGCCGTGCCGTGCCCGGTAGGTGTCCATCATCGACACGCAGGTGCAGCGGTCGCCGCCGTACCTCTCGAGGATCCGCTCGTAGACCTCGGTACGCCGGGCCGACTCCACGTCGACGTCGATGTCGGGCAGCGCGTTGCGCAGCGGCGACAGGAAGCGCTCCATGAGCAGGCCGTACCGGATCGGGTCGACGTCGCTGATGCCCAGGAGGTAGGTGACGAGCGAGCCGGCGCCGGAGCCACGGGCGGCCGCGCGCACCCCCATGTCCTTGATGAGGTCGACCACGTCGGCGACGGTGAGGAAGTACGCCGGGTACCCGAGCTTCTCGATGACGGCGAGCTCCTCCTCGAGCCGAGCCAGGGTGCTCGTCGTGCGCGGCATCGCCCGCCGGCCGAAGCCGGCCTCGACCCGCTGCCGCAGCAGCGCGGACGGCTCCCCGGGCACCTCCAGCTCGGGGAAGTGGACCTCGCCGATCCCCAGATCACGGCGCGGGTCGACCACGCACCGGTCGGCCTCGCGCCGGGTGGCGGCCAGCAGCCCGCGGCCACCGTCGGTCAGGCCCGCCCCCCGCGCGACCTCCTCAGCGACGTCGGCCATCTCCTTGCCCGACAGCAGCGCGGCCTCGGCGTTGGTGCGGTCGACGTGCCGGGCGTCCAGGGCGACCAACCGCCGCGAGGCGTCCAGGACATCGGCGGTCGGGGCGTCGCTGCGGTCGGCGTACCGCACGACGTTGGTGAGCACCGCGTTCGCGCCGACCTCGTGCGCGAACCCCAGCAGCCGCGCGGCCCGACCCGCGTCGCCCTGACCGCGGTGGTGCACCACCTCGACGACGGTCGCATCGGCACCGAGCACGTCCCGCCAACGGTCCAGGTGCAGCCGGGCGAGGTCAGGACGCCGGTCCCGGACCGCCCGCCCCACCTCGGACGCCGGGCCGAGCAGCACGGCGAGCGCCCCCGCTTGTGCGGCCGCACCGGCGTGCTCGGCGACCAGGTCGAGGCTGCACACCGGCGAGCCACGCTCGCCGGCCAGGTGGGTGGCCGAGACCAGCCGGCACAGCGCCGCCCAGCCCCGGCCGTCCCGGGCGAGCAGCACGACGCGGGGCAGCGCGTCGGTCGGGTCGAAGGCGCCGCCGCGAGCGGGGGTACGCCTGCTGCGCGGGATGTCTGCCGCCATCGCGAGGTCGACGCCGAAGACCGGCCGGATCCCCGCTTGCCGGCAGGCGAGGGCGAACTTCACCGCGCCGTACATCCCGTCCCGGTCGGTGAGCGCCAGCGCGTCCATGCCGTGCTCGGCGGCCCGCGCCACGAGCTGGCGCGGGTGCGAGGCACCGTGCCGCAGCGAGTAGCCGCTCGCGACGTGGAGGTGGACAAAGGGGTCCATCGTTAACCGGCCATCCGGGCCGTGAGCGTCGTCTCGACGACGGCGACGAACGCCTGCGCGTCGCGGAGCAGGTCGTCGGCCTCGCGCGGGGTGACGACCCCGGCCACACCCGCCTCGGCCGCGGCCCGCTTGGCCGCGCCCGCGGCGAAGAACGCGGCCCACTCGGCCATCTCGGGCGCCACCTCGGCGAGCAGCCCCCAGACCGGCCGCGGCCGGCTGCGACGCGGGCCCGCCGGCTG
>JBKOVB010000168.1:0-25845 GCA_046723735.1 Actinomycetota bacterium
ATCGTGTCCTTCTTCGTGAACCTGATTGTGTACAAGCGTCAGTGGCGCGTGGTGGTTCGGGAGTCCCACGCAAGCCGATCGGGCAATCCGGCGTCGAATGTGCTGTTGAGCCGGGACGTGCCCAAGAAGCGGGCCGAGGCCACGATGGAGCAGTTCGCCTCACAGATTGAGAGGGGCGAGCTCGATCCCGAGACTGCAGCCTGACGTGGCGGCCTGAGCAGCGGAGAAGGGCCGTTAGCGCCACGGTCTGACGCGGTACCGTCCCGGCGGAGGTGCGCGAGTGACTCGTCGAGGCGTGCGACTGAGCGCACTGGCCGTCGGCGTCCTCCTGATCGGATTAGCGCTCGCAACGCTCGTCGCCCCCATGCATGACGAGACCTCGCGGGACACGTCGTCGTGCGGGACGCTGCTGCACCCCGATGACCGATGTGACGCTTCCTCTGAGGTCTATCGAGACCAGTTGACGTCCGTGGTCCTGCTCGCGCTGGCCGGGTCGATCTCCCTGGTCTACGCCGCTGTCGCCAGGCGAGGCGATCCCCCTCCTTCCTAGTCCGAGTGCCGCCAAGCGACGGGAAGGGCCGCTCTCCGCTGGTCACGAGCTCCGTACGGGGTGATCGCGGGATGCGCAGCCCACCTGTGGGTGGTCCGGGGTTCCGACGATCATGGAGGCAGCGGGAGAGGGCCCTCGTCGTCGGGTGGACGACCTCCGCCGGCGCGGTTGTCTCAGGGAGCATCGTCCTCGGGAGCCATCCGGCGAACCGCTTGGTGCCCGACAAGGCGAGCTCTTGCGAGCCGAAGCCAGAGCGCCCATGTGGTGAACCAATGGCGGCGGTCAAGCAGTTCCAGGTCACCTTCGACTGCGCAGAGCCCGAGCGCATCGCTCGTTTCTGGTGCGACGTGCTGGGGTACGTCGTACCGCCGCCGCCGGATGGGTTTGCCACGTGGGACGACTTCGATCGGGCGCTGCCCGCTGAGCGTCAGGGCTCAGCGTTCGCCTGCATCGATCCCTCATGTGTGGGTCCGCGACTATTCTTCCAGCGCGTTCCCGAGGGCAAGGTCGTCAAGAATCGTGTGCATCTCGACGTGCGGGTTGGCACCGGGCTCGTGTGTGACGAGCGCCTCGCCGTACTTGAGGCCGAATGCGCGCGACTGGTCGCGCTCGGCGCGGCACGCGTGCGACTGCTGTCCGCGGACGGCGTCGAGGAGTCGTGCATCGTGATGCAGGACATCGAGGGCAACGAGTTCTGCCTGGACTGAGCCGCCGCGGGACGAGCAGGAGAGGATGCACACCATGGCGTGCATTCGACGCTTCGACCATGTCGGCATCACGGTTGCCGACCTCGACACCGCGTCGGCGTTCTTCGTCGGGCTGGGTTTCGAGGTCGAGGGCCGGATGTTCCTCGAGGGCGAGTTCCTGGACACCGTCATCGGCATACCCGACGCTCGTACCGAGATCGCCATGCTTCGCCCGCCAGACGGTGGCACCGGCCTGGAGTTGTCGAGCTTCATCCGACCGAGCCACGAGCCGGGATCGTCCGCCGCCATGGCCACCGAGCTCGGGGTGCGGAACCTGGCGTTCGAAGTGGAGGACCTCCAGGCGGCTCTCGATCGAGTCGTCGCGGACGGCTACGGCCTGATCGGCGGCGTCGGCGAGTACGAGCACATCTGGCGCATGGCTTCCGTCCGGGGGCCCGAGGGGATCATCGTGTCCCTCGCTGAGCGGATCGGCTGACGACATCGCCCCACGAAGGAGGCGCCATGGGCAAGGTCATCGCTTCCATCACGACCTCGGTCGACGGCTACGTCACGGGGCCCGACGACGGTCCGGAGTACGGGCTCGGCAAGGGCGGAGAACGGTTGCACTACTGGGTGATGGGTGGCCCGTGGAGCTACGACGGCGGCCACGAGTTCGCCATGCACGGACAGGACAAGGAGTTCTACGACGAGATGGTCTCGACGATCTCGTCCGGCCTCGTCGGTCGCGGTATGTACGACGCGGCGGGCGCCTGGGGAGGGACGAATCCGTTTCCCGGGCCCCTGTTCGTTCTCACCCACCGCACCGAGGACCAGCCCGCGACGGAGGCAGGGTTCACCTTCGTCTCCGGCTTCGACGAGGCGCTGGCCCAGGCGCGCGCAGCCGCCGGCGCAGGCGACGTCTCGATCGGCGGTGGTGCTGACGTGATCCGGCAGGCGCTGGCGGCAGGGCAGGTCGACGAGCTCGTCATCTCGACGGCGCCGGTGATCCTGGGCGCGGGCAAGCGGCTCTTCGACGGGTTCGACCACGACATCGACCTCGAGGTGGGCAAGGTCTACAGCTCGCCGTACGCCACGCACGTGCGGTACGTCGTCGCGCGGTAGCCGCCAGGCCCAAGGCGCCATGACGCTGCGTGACCCCTCGTCACGCAATTGCGCCTGGTGCCCCACCAGGCGCTGGTGCCAGCATCGGCACAGCCCGGCCGGCGAGGGGGAGGGCCGGGCGCAGACGAGGAGGTGCTGCGTTGACAGGTCTGGAACACAAGAACTTCGCCCGCCCCGACGAAACGCGCGAGTTCATGGGGCACGGTCACATGGACGTGGTCAACCTCACGGACTACAGCCTGAACCGCGCGATCTTCGAGCCCGGGTGGCGGTGGTCGAACGACGTGCAGCCGATCGCCGGCACCGAGCGGTGCATGGCCCGGCACACGGGTTATGTCGTCAGCGGCGCCATGATCGTCGAGGCCGCCGACGGGACCGAGGCGCGGCTCACCGCCGGGGACGCCTACTTGATCGAGCCGGACCACGATGCCTGGGTCGACGGCGACGAGCCGGTCGTCACGCTGGACTTCTCGCCGTCGATGGCGACCTACGCGAAGCGGTAGCGGCTACAGGTCGAGCTGCCACTCGGTCCAGGGCTCAACCGGCCGGTAGCCGAGCGCTTCGTTCACCGCGATCATGTACGTGTTGGTCGCGGCGTTCCAGGTGTTGACCCACCGCAACGTGGGCTCGCGCGCCACGAGCTGCTCATGGTTCCAGCTCTTCAGCACCTTGCCGAGGCCGTGCCCGCGGTGCGCGGGGTCGACGATGGTGTTCCACTGGAACGCCACGTCGTGTCGCTGCACGCTCTTGCCGATCTCCGTCACCCCGGCCACGGCGCCCGTCGCCTCGTGCACGGCAGCCGTGACCAGCCGCGTGCGCTGCCGGCGCTGCGCGCTCGCCTCCGCCTCGCGGTACCTCTGCGCGTCCCAGGCCTCGGCCTCGTAGTCCATCTCGCCCATGGGGGCGTCCAGCACCATCCGGTGGAGCATGTACGCAAGCCCGTCGAGCAGGTCCTCCGGCGCTCGGTCGACCCAGCGGACCAGGCGGTAGCCGACCGGGGGTTCGGGCACCTCACCGACCGGGAAGGCGTGCAGGTCGAGCAGCCGGCGTACGTCGACGAGGACGGGACGCGCGCCGAACGACCGCAGCAGCGCGAAGCCGGGCCCTTCGTCCTCGCCCGGCGCGCCGGGGCTCTCGACGAACGCACGGCTCCGCCCCGCGGCGTGCACCTGCTCCAGCGCGAAGGCCAGCATCTCCCGGGCATGACCGCGCCGGCGCTGTCCGGGGTGCACCTGCAGCTCGGCGTGCGCCGCGGTCACGTTGTCCAGCTTCGGGAGGGACATCGACAGCGTCGCGGCGGCCACGTCGCCGTCGTACGCGACCCACATCCGGACCGTCTCGCCCGCCGGCTGGTGCCCCTCCACCAGCGGGAGCAGCTCCTCGATGCCGTCCGCCGGGAGTGCGACGTAGTCGTGGTCGTAGGCCGCCGCCTCGACCTGGTGGTAGGCCTTGAGCAGGTCGAGGTCGGTGACCTCCTGGATCCTCACGCCCTTGATGAGAACGCGGTACGGCGGGCGACGCCAACCATTTCAGAGCGCCCGCGTGAGGCCCCCGTCCACCGGGATCACCGTGCCCGTGAGGTAGGACGCGGCAGGGGAGAGGACGAAAGCCGCGACCCTCCCGAACTCCTCGGGTCGACCGTAGCGCCGCAACGGGCTGCTCTGCTCGTTGGCCGCGCGTACGGCGGGGTCCGGGCCGTCGAGCTCGCGCACGCGGTCGGTGTCGATGCGCCCGGGCAGCAGGCAGTTGACCCGGACACCCTGCGGGCCCAGCTCGTCGGCCATGGTCTTTGCCAGCATCGCCAGCCCGGGTCGCAGCCCGTTGCTGACCGCCAGGCCGGCCAGAGGCGCCCGGACGCTGGTGGACAGCACGAGCAGCAGCGAGCCGCCGCTCGGAGGCAGCGCCGCGACGACTGCGCGGCACACGCGCACCGCGCCCAGGAACACGGTCTCGAAGGCGTTCCGCCACTGCTCGTCCGTGATCGAGAGCGCCGGCCCAGCAGGCGGGCCGCCCACGCTGACGAGGGCGCCGTCGATTCCGCCGTACGCCTCGACGGTGGCCCCGACCAGCCGGTCCGCGGCGTCCGGGGAGCCCAGGTCGGCAGCCACGCCGACGCAGCCCAGCGCCGACGCGGCGGTGGCGACGTCGTCGGCCGACCGCGACGAGAGCACGACGCGAGCACCTTCTGCGACCAGCTGTTCCGCGGCGGCGAATCCGAGTCCCCTCGACGCCCCCGTCACGAGCAGTCGCTTCCCTTCCAGCCCAAGGTCCATGGGGGGAACCTAGCGAGAGCCCGATCACGCCATGCCCCTCGGGACCAAGGGCCCTGGCCCTCGGTGGCATCTGACGGGAGGCTGTACGGTGGTGAGGAAGGTGAGGTCGTGAGCATCCAGAACTCACCGCTCGTCCGGACGGCGCAGCGCTCAGGGGTCAGGGACTCCTCGGTGCTGCAGGCGCTCTACGAGGTGCCGCGCGTGGCGTTCTTGCCCCCGGACCAGCGTGACAAGGCGTTGCTCGACACGGCGCTGCCCATTCAGTGCGGCCAGACCACGAGCCAGCCGTCACTTGTGGCGATGATGATCGAGGCGCTGGACGTGAGCAGGAGCGATCGCGTGCTCGAGATCGGCACGGGCCTCGGCTACGAGGCCGCGCTGCTGAGCCGGCTCGTCCGGCAGGTCTTCACGGTGGAGTGGTTCGTCGAGCTCGCGTCGATCGCCCGCGAGAACCTGGGAAGGGAGGGCGCGGCCAACGTGGAGGTCGTCCTCGGCGACGGGGCAGCCGGGCTGCCCGAGCAGGCGCCCTTCGACGCGATCATCGTCGCGTGCGCCGCGCCCGTCGTGCCGCCGGCCTGGGTCGACCAGCTCGCCGAAGGCGGGCGGCTGGTCGTGCCGCTGGGGCCGGGCGGGGCCGAGGAGGTCGTCCGCTACGTGAAGCGGGGCGACGCGCTCGAGGACCAGAAGGTGCTCACCCCGGCGCGCTTCGTGCCCCTGCTCACGGGGCAGGACTAGGAGGCTTCGAAGGCCGCGAGTCGCTGCTGCAGCTCGTCCAGCAAGCCGTCGCACGAGCGCTCGATGATGTCGAGCACCTCCTCGAACACCTCCTCGCCGTCGTAGTACGGATCGGGCACGTTGCCCGGGCCTACCGGGTCCCAGTCCCGCAGCAGCCGCACCTCGGCCCCCGGGAGCAGTGAACGCAGCTCCATGAGGTGCCCTGAGTCGAGCGCCACGAACAGGTCGTAGTCGTCCACCCAGGCCTTGCGCAGCTGCCGAGCGGAGTGCAGCAGGTCGTAGCCGCGACGGCGGAGCGCGGCCAGCGACCGCGGGTCGGCGTCGGACCCGACGTGCCAGCCCCCCAGCCCTGCGCTCTCCACGACCACCCGGTCGAGAAGGTCCGCGTCGTGCAGCCGCTGCCGCATGACGGCCTCGGCGCTGGGGGAGCGGCAGATGTTGCCCGAGCAGACGAAGACGACGCGGATCACGCCTCGATTCTCGCCTGTGGCACAGCCACCACGGTGCGCCAGGTGGCGAAGAGCTGCTCCATGGCGCCGCGGTCGACCGGCTTGCTGAACAGGTACCCCTGCGCCGTGTCGCAGCCGTTCCGCTGCAGGAACTCCAGCTGCCCGACGGTCTCGACGCCCTCGGCGGTCACCGAGAGGCCCATCGTGTGCGCCATCGCGAGCATGCTGCGCACGATCGTCGCCGCCCCGAGATCGTCCTCTACGCAACCGACGTAGCTGCGATCGAGCTTGATCTCGTCCACCGGGAACTGGTGGAGGTACTGCAGCGACGACCAGCCCGTCCCGAAGTCGTCGATCGCGATCCGGACCCCGCGCTCGTGCAGCGTGGTGAGCGTGCTCACGGCCGCCTCCGTGTCGTCCACGAGCACGGTCTCGGTGACCTCCAGGCAGAGCATCGAGGCCGACAGGCCGGTAGTGGTCAGGACCTCCGCGACGGTGTCCACAAGCGTGCCCGCGCCGAGCTGACGGGCGGAGACGTTCACGGCCACCCGCACGGGCCGCTGCAGCCGCTCGGCCGCGGAGGCGGCCCAGGAGCAGGCCTCCCTGAGCACCCACTCGCCGAGCGGTACGACCAGCCCGGTGTCCTCGGCCACCTCGATGAACTCCGCGGGCGGGATGAGTCCGCGCGCGGGGTGCTGCCACCGGACGAGCGCCTCGACGGCGTGCACGTGGCCGTCCTCCAGCGACACGAGCGGTTGCAGGTGCAGCCGCAGCTCGCCGCGCTCGAGGGCACGGTGCAGGTCGTTCTCGATCCGCAGCCGTCGCTGGGCGTCGGCTTGCATCTCGTCGTCGAAGAACGCGATGCCGTTGCGCCCTCGGCCCTTCCCCCGGTACATCGCCGTGTCCGCGTTGCGCAGGATCGCCTCCGCGGAGTCGCCCTCCTCGCCGATCGCGATCCCGATGCTGCCGCTGACGAACAGGTCGCGGCGCAGGACGCGCAGCGGCTCGGAGAGGGCGTTCTGGATGCGTTCGGCGAGCGCGAGGGCGTCCAGCTCGCCGGTGATCCGGCCGCCGACGATCACGAACTCGTCGCCGCCGAAGCGACCCACCAGGTCGTCGGGGCGCACCGCGCTCTCGAGGCGACGGGCCAGCGCGGCGAGCACGCGGTCACCGACACCGTGCCCGTGGCTGTCGTTGACGAGCTTGAATCGGTCCAGGTCGAGGAAGCACACGGCGACGGGCTGCTGCCTCCGGTCGTCGAGCATCTCTTGCAACCGCTCGATCACCAGCGTGCGGTTGGCCAGGCCCGTGAGGGGGTCGTGGCGCGCCTGGTGCGCCAGGTAGGCCTCCGACTCCTTCTGCTCCGTGACGTCACGGCAGGTGAGCACCAGCCCCGCGACGTGCGGGTCAGCCCGAAGGTCCTGCCCGTGCACGTCGAGGTGCCGCAGGGTGCCGTCGGGCAGCTGCACACGCAGCTCGGTTCGCAGCTCGGCACCGTGCCCGCCCATCCACGCGGATGCCTCGGCCAGGACGCGGCGGCGGTCGTCGGGGTGAAGGCGCTCGGCGAGGTCCATCACGTCCTGCCCGGCGTACAGGCCGAAGACCCGCTGGGCGCGCGGCGCCACGAAGCTGACCCGGTGGTCCTTGCCGATCACCAGCACGTGGTCGGAGGAGTGCAGCAGGATCGCCCGGGACAGGCCGTCGGCGCGTCGGCGCGCCTGCGTCGTGGTGTTGAACGCCTCGGCCACGGCGGCCAGCTCGACGGGCCCGTCCGTCGGCGCTGGCTCCGCATCGGGGTCGTGGGCGATGGCGGCGATCGCGTCGCGCATGCGTCGTACCGGGCGGCTGATCCGGTAGTGCAGCACGAAGCCCAGTAGCGCCAGGGCGAGCACGGCGGCCACGCCGATGCCGACGTTGCGGGCCAGGCTGTGGCGTACGGCGGCATATGCCCGGTCGGTCGACTCGCCGAGAAGCAGCCGGTACGGCGTGCCCGCGACCGCCACGGATCGGTAGAGGCCCCTGCCGCCGTCCAGGCCGGTGGCGGTGGTCAGCGGGGCGGTCGAACCGAGCGCGCGCCGCAGCGGCGTCCCGGTCAGCACGATGCCAACCGCGCCGGGGACCGCGGGGTGGTGCATCAGGACCCTGTCGGTGCGGGTGTCCACGACGATCCAGGTGTAGCGGGCGTCGTTGTCGTCGGGCGCGAACGCGCGCTGTGTGTCCCAGACGTACAGGAACGACTGGTGCCGGTCGGCGGTGAGCGGGATGGACGTGAGCATCGAGAGCTGCCCCGTGACGGGGTCGACGAACGGGTCGCCCGTGCCGGTGCGCCGCGACCGGACCGCGCTGAGCACGGCGGGGACGTGCGCGTAGGCCTGAGGACGCGCAGCCGCCTGGCGGGAGGCCGTGCAGCGCACACGGCCGGCGTCGTCGACCACGGCGACGTAGCCGAGCGGCAGGGCCGCCTGCAGCGGCTGTAGGGCGGCCGCACAGCCTGCGCCGACGTTCGCCACCGCGGGCTGGGTGAGGAAGCCGCGCAGGCTCGACACCGCCGTCGAGGAGGGCGCGAGCTCCGGAGAGAGCACGGCGGCGAACGACTGTCCTCGGCGGAGCAGGTTGTCGCTCACGACGCTGCGTTCGTGGCTCACCTCGTCACGGGTGTCCACGAAGATGAGGCCGCCGAGGAACAGGGCGCACGCCAGCACCATTGTCCAGATCTGCCTGGCGATCGACCACCAATGCCTGCGAACCATACGAGTCCACCTCTTCCCCCGACAACGGAAGTGAACTCACCGAACGGGCATCTCGACCAGGGAGAATGGTCCCGCCCCGGTCTGGTCCTTTCGGGTGATCACCCAGGGGTTGGGCGGACCAGGACCTATGCCCCGAACCGGGCAGGGTCACCAGGGTGACGGCTTGTAGTCCTTGAGGAAGCAGCCGTACAGGTCCACGCCGAGCTCGCCCTGCACGATGGGGTCGTAGACCCTCGCGGCGCCGTCGACCAGGTCCAGCGGCGCGTGGAATCCCGCCTCGTGCAGCCGGGCCTTCGTCGGGTGCGGCCGCTCGTCGGTGATCCACCCGGTGTCGACGGCGGTCATGAGGATGCCCTCGGCGTACATGTCCTCGGCGCTCGTGCGGGTCAGCATGTTGAGCGCCGCCTTGGCCATGTTGGTGTGCGGGTGCCCAGCGCCCTTGTAGCGACGGGAGAACTGGCCCTCCATCGCGCTGACGTTCACCACATACGTACGACGGGCGGGGCTGGCTGCCAGCGAGGGCCGGAGCCGGGAGACCAGGATGAACGGGGCGACGCTGTTGCACAGCTGGACCTCGAGCAGCTCCACAGGGTCGATCTCGTGCACCCGCCGCGACCAGCTGTTGGCCGGGTCCAGGTCGGGCACCAGGCCCCCGGCGTCGATCGCGATGCCCTGCTCCACGCGGGAGAGGGAGGCCGACCCGCTGGTGAGCGCCAGCGCGGTGACCGCCTCCGGTGTGAAGCGCTTGCCGATCGCGCCCTCGATCTCGGCGGTGGCCGAGCGCAGGTCGACGATCGGCACGCCGCTCTCCAGGGCCTCGGCGGCATGCTCCGCCGCGGCCAGCGCGGCGTAGGAGGCGGCGCTGCGGCGCACGGTCTGGGCGGCGTTGTTGATGAGGATGTCGAGGTGGCCCCGGGAGGCGACGTCCTCCGCCAGCTCCACGACCTGGTGCGGGTCACGCAGGTCGATGCCCACGACCCGCAGCCGGTGCAGCCACTCGGCGCTGTCCGGCATCGCCGTGAAGCGGCGTACAGCGTCGCGCGGGAAGCGGGTCGTGATCGTCAGCTCGGCGCCGTCGCGCAGCAGCAGGAGGGCGATGTACATGCCGATCTTCGCGCGGCCGCCGGTGAGGAGGGCACGCCGCCCAGTCAGGTCGGTCCGCTGCTCGCGCTTGCCGCGGCTGAAGGCGGCGCAGTCGGGGCAGAGCTGGTGGTAGAAGGCGTCGACGTCGACGTACCGGCTCTTGCAGAGGTAGCAGGACCGGGCTCGCTGCAGCGTGCCGACCGTCCCCGAGGACTTGGGTGTGAGCAGCACGCCCCGGGTCTCGTCGTCGATACGGTCCCTCGCTCCGGTCGCGGTGAGGTTGGTGACCGCCTCGTCGGCGGCCGTCACGGCGGCGCGCTTGATGCTCCGGCGGCGCTGCTTGACGGACTTGTAGACGTGCGCCGTCGCGCGCCTGATCGCGACCGCGTCCGGGTGGTCGGGGTCGAGCTCGTCGAGCTCCTTGAGGACGTCCAGGCACACGGCCAGCCGCTGCGGGTCGATGCCTCCCATGTATCCAGGGTACGGATCGGCGGCCTCGCCTAGCCTGGCCCCGTGAGCCGGCGGGGATGGGTGCTGTTCAGCGCCTTGAGCGTTCTCTGGGGCATCCCCTACCTGCTCATCAAGGTCGCCCTCGAGGACCTGTCGCCCGCTCTGATCGTCTTCGGCCGGACGGCGATCGCGGCGCTGCTGCTGGTGCCGCTGGCCGTACGGCGGGGGGAGCTCCGGCCGGTCCTGCCGATGTGGCGTCTCGTCGCTGTGTTCGCGGCGATCGAGATCTGCATCCCGTGGCTGTTGCTGGGGGAGGCGGAGCAGTCCCTGACGTCCTCGCTGGCCGGGCTGCTGGTCGCCGCCGTGCCGCTCGTCACCGCGGTGCTGACCCCGCTGTTCGGTGGCACGGACCGCCTGGACCGCACGCGGCTGCTCGGGCTCGGCGTCGGGATGGTCGGGGTGGCGACGCTGCTCGGGCTCGACCTCGGCGGCGAGCTCGTCGCCGGCCTCGAGATGGGCCTCGTCGTCGTCTGCTACGCCACCGGGCCCCTCGTCATCGACAAGTACTTCGGCGACCTGCCCGCCCGAGGGGTCATGGCCTGCGCCTTCCTGATGTCCGTCGTGGCCTACACGCCGACCGCGGCGGTCTCGTGGCCGACCAGCCGGCCCTCGGCAGCGTCCCTGTGGAGCGTCGTCGCGCTCGCCGTGCTGTGCACCGTCGTGGCGTTCCTCGTGCTCTTCGCGCTGATCGCGGAGGTCGGGCCCAACCGGGCCACGGTCATCACCTTTGTCAACCCGGCGGTCGCTGTGCTGCTCGGGGTGGTGCTCAGAGGCGAGCCGTTCACGGTCGGCATCGCGGTCGGCTTCCCGCTGGTGCTGGTCGGGTGCTGGCTCGCTACGCGCAAGGCCGCGCCCGAGCCCGTCGGAGAGCGGATGCCCGCCGCTGCGACAATGGAGCGGTGACCACCCAGCTCGCCGCCGACGGGCGTTCGATGAGCACCCGCGCCAAGGTGCTGCTCGCCGTGGGCGGGGTGCTGCTGCTGCTCAGCATGCTGGTGACGGGCGTGTTCAGCTTCCTGCTCGCGCCGCCGCAGAAGGTGCTCGTCGTGACGATGCAGCCGACCGCGGTCGAGGAGGACCGGCAGCAGCTCAAGGCCGACTGCGGCGGCCTGCCGGGCGTCAAGCTCGTGCGCGACCAGGGCAACCCGAACCCAGACATCCAAGGCCGCTTCCCGGTGCGGTTCGACATCGGACGGGCCACGGTGACCCAGGAGGCCGCACTGGAGCAGTGCATCAACCGGCACGCGACCGTCCGGGGCTTCCTCAGCGAGGGCGACCGCTAAGACTCCGGTATCGCCCGGTCTGTCGCACCATCGCCCGTTTCGCGCTGCGCTGCTTGGAGCACACCCTCCTGGCCAGGAAGAACGGGCAGCCATTCCAACGGGTCATTCCCCGGCGGGCGCCGCAGCGTGACCATGTCGTCACTGGGCGTACCCCGCCCGACCAGCCCTGGACGCCAGTTGGACTCGACCCGAGGCTCGACGGTGCCCCAGATGCCTCCGGGAGGCACGGTGGACGAGGTCCGTAGCGCCGCTGCGGGCCGCGTGCCGCCGAGACCCCGGCTCGATGCCGAAGCCGTGGGCGAGGAGCTGCGGCAGCGAGCCGCGGTGGTCGCCGGCTTCGCCGCCCTCATCGCCGACGAGGCGGTCGACGTGCCTGCGCCCGTCGCCCACGAGCACTTGTCGCGGCTGCTTGCGAACGTCGGCGAGATGCGCGCCCTCCTGCGCTCGTGGCACGAGACCTCCACCGGTCGGGTCGCGCAGACGTCCCTGACGCGTCTGGCGCCGCAGCCCGTGCCGAAGGCATCACGCGGGTGCCTGCTCGTCGTCGAGAGCGACGACGACCACTTCGAGCTGGTGCGCTCGTTGCTGCTCCGCTGCGCCCACGACCGGCGCTGGGCGGTCAAGCGGGCACGCAGCCTGGCCGAAGCCGTCGACGTCCTCGGCACGGGCGAGCCGACCTGCACGCTGGTCAACCTCGCCCTGCCGGACGCGGAGGCCGAAGAGGTCGTCGGGGCCCTGCGGGACGTCGCTCCGGAGCACCCGATCGTCGTGGTGACCGGTTACCCCGAGAACGGCGCCGGCGTCCGTGCCGTGCGCGAAGGCGCCCAGGACTACCTGATCAAGGGCAGCATGTCGGCGGACGTGCTGGACCGCTCGCTGCGGTACGCGGTCGAGCGCACGCGCGTCAAGTCCGCCCTCGCCCACCAGGCGCTGCACGACGCCCTCACCGGCCTGCCCAACCGCACACTCCTTATGGAGCGCCTCAACCTGGCCGTCGCCCGCCTCGAGCGCGGAGCAGGTACGGCCGCGCTGATGTTCGTCGACCTCGACCGCTTCAAGCTCGTCAACGACACGATGGGCCACCGGGTCGGGGACCAGCTGCTGGTTGCCGTCGCGGAACGGCTCCGCTCCAAGATTCGGCGCGCGGACATGGTGGCCCGCTTCGGGGGCGACGAGTTCGTCGTGCTCGTCGAAGGCCTGCACGGCCCGGGCGAGGCGGGTGTGCTCGCCGATCAGTTGCTGGGGTTGTTCAACCAGCCGTTCGCCTGCAGCACGGGTGAGCACTGGCTCGCGGCCAGCGTCGGAGTGGCGGTCCTGGACCGTGCCGTGTCGGCAGATGTGCTGCTGTCCAACGCCGACACCGCGATGTACCGCGCGAAGGAGACCGGCCGCGGCCGGTGGGCGCTGTTCGACGACGGGATGCACGCGGCACTCCTGCAACGCATGGAGATCGAGCAGGAGCTCGCGAAGGCCCTCGAGGCGGGGGAGCTCAGCCTGCAGTACCAGCCCATGTACGACGGGCGGAGCGGGCGCGTCGCCAGCGCGGAGGTCCTGCTCAGGTGGAACCACCCGCGCCGGGGGCACCTGCTCCCGGGCGTCTTCCTCCCGGTCGCTGAGGAGAGCGGCCAGATCGTGCGCATCGGGAACTGGGTGGTGACTCAGGCCTGCTTGCAGACGCGGACGTGGCTCGACGGGGACGTCGTGCCGCACGACTGGGTCACGTGGGTCAACGTCTCGACCCGGCAGCTCGACCGTCCCGGTCTCGAGGAATCGGTGGTCGCCGCGCTCGCGATGGCACGTCTGGCGCCCCACCACCTCGGCCTGGAGATCACCGAGAGCGCCTTCATCAAGGACGAGAGCAGTGCCTCACGGCTCGCCCAGCGGCTGAGCGCTCTCGGGGTCCGGCTGGCGGTGGACGACTTCGGGACCGGCTACTCGACGATGAGCCGGCTGCGCGAGCTGCCCCTGCACCACCTGAAGATCGATGGGTCCTTCGTGGCAGGCATCGCGCAAAAGCCCGCGGACCGGGCAATCGTCACGGCCTGCGTCGACCTCGCCCACGCCATGGGGATGGAGCCCGTCGCGGAGGGGGTCGAGACGGGCGAACAGCTGCAGGTGCTCCACGAGATCGGTTGCCACATCACCCAGGGCTTCTGGCACGCCCACCCTCAGGGCCCATCGGATCTGAGGGAGCTGCTCACCAGGAAGGACGCCGCCACGAGCACCGAGGACGTGGCGCGGTGAGCGTCTGGGACGTGGTGCTCCGGCCCCGACCCACACCCGCCGTGGCGGCGGATGCCCAGGCGGTGCGAGTCATGGCGTGGCTTCGGCTGTGCGTCGTCGTGGGCGTCGCCGCGGCAGGGTCGTTCAAGCCCGGGAGCCACGCGGCCGTGTTCCTGCTGATCGGCTTGTTGTGGATCCCGTGGGCGTGCGTCGTCCTGCTCGCGGCCGACGACGCCGACCGCCGGCTGGCGCGGGTCGGCGGCCCGGTGGGCGACGTCGTCGCGCTCTTCACGGTTCATGTGACGGACTCCGCTGCGGCGCGAGCCGTGCTCTTCGGCTACCTGGTCGTGATCGTCTTCGCCGCGTTCACAGCCGGCCGGGCCCTGGCAACGGCGCTCGCCGCCGCCGCCGTGGGGCTCTCGCTGGCCGCCAGCGTCAGCGCACCGCCGGGCCAGCAGCTCGGACAGGACGACCTCCTGCCCTTCGCGTCCGCGCTCGTCGCAGTGCTGCTGCTCGCGCGGCGCAGCCTGTCCGTGCACGAGCTCGTCCGCGCAAGGGCCGAGGGGCTGCGCACGAAGGCCGACGTCATCCTCGCCACGGTCGTCGGAGGCGTCGTGGTGACGGACCGGACAGGCACCGTGCTGCAGGCCAATCCCGCCGCGGAGCGGATTCTCGGGGGCCCCGGCGCCCTGGCGGGACGCCCGTGCCACGAGGCGCTGGGCCTGCACGCCGGGGCGCGCGAGCTGGACTGCAGCCGTGGGTGCGCCCTCCTGCGACTCGACGACAAGGACAGCTCGCAGGGGCAGGAGGTGTGGCGCACGACGAGCTCCGGCGAGAAGCAGCCCCTGCTCGCGAGCGCGGTGACCCTGACGACCAGCGAGGGCGTGGAGGTGGTGCACTCCGTCCAGGACATCACCCGCCTCAAGCAGGCCGAGGAGGCGAAGACGCTGTTCCTGGCGACCGCCTCGCACGAGCTCAAGACGCCCTTGACGGTCATCAACGGCTTCGCCGAGACCCTCTACCGCTACGAGGACCTCGACGCGCAGACGCAGCATGCCGCGCTGTCCGCCATCCGGAGCCGGGCCCAGGAGCTGACTCGGGTCGTCGACCGCTTGCTCCTCTCGAGCCGCATCGAGGGCGGCCGCGTGTCGATGTCGACGCGGCCGGTCGCCTTGCCGGCCCTGATGCGGGACCGAGCGGACGGTTTGGCACAGGTGACCCAGCGGACGATCACCTGCACGGTCCCCGACGACCTGCAGCCGGTGCTGGCGGACAGCGACGCCTTCGTCACGGTGATCGACCACCTGCTGGAGAACGCCCTGAAGTACTCGCCCGACGGCAGCCCGGTCCACCTGGCTGCTGTGGACGACGGGGACCGCGTCAGGCTCAGCGTGCGTGACAGCGGGATCGGCATGGACGCGGAGCAGGCGGCGCGCTGCTTCGACAAGTTCTGGCAGGCCGAGTCCACCGACGTGCGTCGCTTCGGCGGCACCGGGATAGGCCTCTACATCGTCCACTCCCTGGTGGAGGGGATGGGTGGCGCGATCCGCGTGGAGAGCTCCCCCGGCCACGGCACCACGTTCACCGTGGAGCTCGTCGCGGTCTCGGCGGTCCCGGTGCCGCGCGCCAGCGGTCAGGGAGAGCCGACCTCGATCCGGGAGTTCATGCGCCAGATCGGCGTGCCGAGCGGAGGGGAGCGATGAGCACGGCTGTCGCACTCACGAACATCGGACTGGGGATCATCTACACCGCGTACGGCGTCATGACGCTGATCGAGCTCAAGCGCGGCTGGTCGAGCCTCGGGCCCAGCCACTTCGGACTCGCCTGGCTTGCCATGGCGTTCACCTGCGGACCCCATCACCTCGAGCACGGGCTGCACGTCCTCGCGACGGGCAGCAGCGCCGGCCCGCTCGACGTGATCACGGTGCTCGTCGGCGCGCCTGCGGGTCTCACCTGGTTCCTGCTGCGTGTCGAGGCCGTGCGCGGGGGGAGCGGCGACCGGTTCGTCGCCGGGACCCCTGTCTGGGTCAGCGTGCTGCCCGCGGTCTGCGTGGCCTATGCGCTGATGGCCTGCACAGCGCTCGTCTGGGTGCTGAGGACGAACGCAGCCATGACGCCGAAGGTCACGCCCAACTTCTTGCTCCTCGCGGTCTACGGCCTGGTGGGCTACTACCTGCTCCGGGCCCAGCTCGCGAACCGGCCGTTCGCGCAGGGATGGTCGCTGTCGGGGTTGGCGCTGACCCTCGTGTTCCCGACGTGCGGGTTGATGCATGCGACTTTCGCTGTCTACGCGACGGCGGGGCGCTACACCGTCGAGGGGTACGGGCTGCTCATCGACTGGCTCGCCGTACCCGCGGCTGCCTACTTCGTCTGGGTCGTGCGCGGCCTGCAGCAGGGCCGGCTGCGCGACTGGAACCTCGCAGGCGCCGGGATGGCGCGGGAGAGCGTGGTGGTCTGACGATGGCAAGGATCTTGCTCGTCGACGACGCACCGGACATCAGGTTGCTCGTGCGCGCCGTCCTGCAGCGCGCCGGGCACGAGATCCTCGAGGCGGAGAGCGGCGGGGCGGCTCTCGAGCGGCTCGGTCGCGAGGCGCCTGACGCGGTGATCCTCGACATCCAGATGCCGGGCCTGGACGGCTGGGCAACGCTCACGTCGATGCGTGCGCACCCGACCACACCGGATGTCCCCGTCGTGGTGTGCTCGGTCAAGGCCGCCCCCGAGGACACCAGCCGGGCCTGGATGCTCGGCTGCGACGCCTACCTGACCAAGCCCTTCAACATCGATGACCTGGCGCACGAGGTGGAGGCCGTCATCGCGATGTCGCCGTCTGAGCGGCAGGCGACGAGACGCGTCCGTCTCGCCGCAGCTCTGAGCCAGTCCCACGCACAAGGATGAGGGAGCCAGCATGCACGTTCCAACGATGGTCGTGGATGACCAGCCGGACGTCCGCCTTCTGCTCAAGGTACTCATCGACCGGGCCAACGACGGCCTCGTCGTCGTCGCGGAGGCGGGCACGGGGACGGACGCGATCCGGCAAGCCGAGCAGACCGACCCGCTGGTCGTCGTGCTCGACGAGATGATGCCCGGCATGAGCGGCCTGGAGACGGTGGACCACCTCCGGCGCCGGCGCCCCAGCCAGGTGATCATCCTGTGCTCGGCGTACCTCGACGACGACCTGCTGGAACGGGCGAGAGCTGCCGGGGTCGTCCACTGCATCTCGAAGGACGACGTGGGCGACCTGCCGGACCTGATCCGCCGCGCCGTGGCGGCCCGTTGACCGCGGCAGGGACGCCGCTCGGCGGGCACCTGCTGCACGCCGTGCCCCTGCTGGTGCCCGTCGTGGCGGTCGCCGCGGTCCTGCTTCCCGACCTGCTGCGTCGGGGCCTGCGCGCGGTGCTCCGACGGCCGACGGCGCGACCACCCGCTCCGGCGCTCCTCGCCGCTGCGGGCAGCCTGGTGGCCTGCGGAGTGCACCTCGTCGTGCTGCCCGAGCACCTCGAGGAGGCCCCGCTCTACGGCGTCTTCTTCGCGCTCCTGGCCGCGGGGCAGGCGGTGTACGCCTGGTGCCTGGTCCTGGGTCCGCCACGGCCGCTGCTGGACGCCGGAGTCGTGGGCAACGCCTCGGTGGTGGCGCTGTGGCTGGTCACCCGGACGGCGGGCCTGCCCTTCGGGCCGTTCGCCGGCCAGGTCGAACCGGTAGGAGCTCTCGACCTCACTGCCGTTGCCGCCGAGCTCGTGGTGCTCGCGGCCTGTGGCGCGCTCTTGCTAGGCGCGGGCGGGGACGCGCTTCAGACCACGACGAACAGCCCGCTCGAGCCCCAGCTTCACCACCCGGTCCAGGCCGGGTACGGAGGACCCGAACTCGATGACGTAGTGCAGCCGCGAGCCGTTTCCTGTGCTGCTGAAGGCCATCGTGCCGCGGTGGTCCCGTAGGGGCGACCCGCGGGTGATGCGGTAGACGATCCGCTCGTTCTCGACCGCCTCGATGACGGTCTCCTCGAACCAGGGCCCTGGACCGACCCGCAGCGCCCGGACGGAGCCGGGACCGTTGCGCGACGTCTCGCCGTCGCAGACGCGCTTGATCTTCGCGCCGAAGATCGGCGCGAGGTTCTCGTGCTCCGACAGGTAGGCGTAGACGCGCTCGACGGGGAGCGGGAAGTCCTGCGTGATCTCGATGCGCTGCACGGCCGGCAGGCTAGACGACCTCGAGCGGCTCGCGCTGCTCCGGCAGCTCCACCACGATCGCGTCGCCGGCCCGCACCGGGCCGCCCGTCACCACCACGGACATCACACCCGCCCGCCGTACCACGGCTCCTGAGGAGTCCCGCAGCAGCACCTTCTTCAGCAGTCCCGGGCGGTACCGGTCGATCTGCTTGCAGGGGTTGCGCAACCCGGTCACCTCCACCACGGCCTCCGGCCCGAGGCGCAGCCGGGTCCCGCGCGGAAGTGCCAGCAGGTCGACGCCTGCGGTGGTGACGTTCTCACCGAGCTCCCCGGGCGGGACGTCGAGCTCCGCCAGCAGCTCGGCGGTCATGAGATGGACCTGGCGCAGGTTGGGGCTGACACCGTCACGCGACCGGTGCTTCACGGTGGCACCCGCGTGCACGTCGCCGTCGATGCCCTGCCCCGCCACCAGGAGCACGGACGGCTCCGTCGTCTTGCTGAAGGTGTGCCCCGCCGAGCGGTGCACCCCGACGACGGTGCTCACGAGAAGCAGGCGGTCAGGGCGCCGACCATCAGCGGGACGTCGTCGGCGGAGGCGAGCTCGCGGCAGGAGTGCATGGCGAGCATCGGGGAGCCGACGTCGACGGTCGCGATGCCGAGCCTGGCGGCGGTCAGCGGGCCGATCGTCGACCCGCACGGCAGGTCGGCACGGGTCACGAAGTGCTGCACCGGCGAACCGGCCGCTTCTGCCCGGGCCAGGAACCACGCCTCCGTGGTCGCGTCCGTGGCATAGGCCTGGTTGGCGTTGTGCTTGAGCACCGGGCCGCCGCCGAGCTCGGGCGTGTGCTGCGGCTCGTGCCGCTCGGCGTAGTTGGGGTGCAGGGCATGCGCCATGTCGGCGCTGACCAGCACCGACCGGGCGACCGCCTGCCGGTAGGCCTGCGGGTCGGTGTCGCCGGTGGCGGCTACGAGGCGCACCAGCACGTCCTCGAGGAAGGACCCCCGCGCTCCCTCGGCCGACCCGCTTCCGACCTCCTCGTGGTCGTTGGCGACCCAGACCTGGGTGTGCCGGGCGGCCGGCGCGTCGAGCAGCGCGTGCAGGGCGCTGTGGCACGAGCCCAGGTTGTCCAGCCGCGGGGCCGCGACCCAGTTGGAGCCGGTCCTGCCCGCGGGCTGGGTGTCGGTGAGGACCAGGTCGTGCGTGAGCACCTCGCCGTCCTCGAACCCCAGCGCCGACAGCAGGTCCGGCTCGCTGTCGAGGCCGAGCACCGGGACGAGGTGGTGCTGCCTGTCGAGGGTCAGGCCCTCGTTCACGCCCCGGTCGAGGTGGATGGCGAGCGACGGCATGCGCAAGGGGGCGCCTTCGAGGCGCACGAGCTGGGTGGAGCCGTCGCGGAGTACGACGCGCCCGGCGGCGGTGAGGTCGCGGTCCAGCCAGGTGTGAGCCAACATCCCGCCGTACGGCTCGACGCCCACCAGGCGGTAGCCGGCACGGGTGACGTCCGAGAGCGGCCGCACCCGGAAGGTCGGGGAGTCGGTGTGGGTGCCGACGAGGTGCGCACCGGCGTCGGCGAGGGGAGCGGTGCCAAGCCGGAAGGCCACGATGCTGCCGCCGTCGCGGATCACGTAGTGCTGCCCGCCGGGGGCGAGCGACCAGCGGTCGCGCTCGTCGAGCTGCGTGAAGCCGGCCTCGCTCAAGCGGCGGGCCGCCTCGTGGACCGCGTGGTGGGGCGAGGGCGAGACGTCGATGAAGGCGCGCAGGTCGTCGCCGAGCGAGGTCATGGCCCGACGGTACCGAGCACGACAGGGCCGACCGGCTCCGGGATGGTGCTCCCGTCGCCGGCCGGCCTCGTCGAGCTGAGCCCGCGGTCAGACGCCGGCCACGCGCCTGCCCGGTCGCAGGTAGACCGCCCAGGTCACGAGCACGCACACGACGTAGAACGCGATGAACGAGATGTACGCACCGTCCGCCTGACCGGTCGAGAGGAACGACTGGCGGAAGGCGATGTTGACCAGCACGCCACCGAAGGCGCCGACGGCCCCGGCCAGCCCGATGAGGGCGCCCGACAGCCTTCGCGCCTCGTGGAAGTCCGGCCGGGTCGCCTTGAAGATCGCGGGGATCATCTTGTACGTCGAGCCGTTGCCCAGCCCGGACAGCGTGAACAGCGCGATGAACCCGAGGAGGTAGAGGTTCAGCGAGTGCTGCTGCGACGCCGCCAGGACCACGCTCGCCGCCCCGGCCATCAGGACGAAGGTGACGAGGGTGACGCGGGCGCCGCCGAGGTGGTCGGCGAGCCAACCGCCCACGGGACGGATGAGGGAGCCGATGAGCGGGCCGATGAAGGTGAGGTAGGCCGCGTCAAGGGGCGTCGGGAAGTCGCTCTTGAACTGGACGAGCAGCACCTGGCCGAACGCGAAGCCGAAACCGATGAACGAGCCGAAGGTGCCGATGTAGAGCAGCGACATCACCCAGGTGTGCTTCACCTTCAGGACGTCACGGACGGCCCGGGTGTCGTTCTTCATGTGCGCCAGGTTGTCCATGCGCGCCCATGCGAGCAGCGCGGCGACCAGGACGAGCGGCAGGTAGATGCCGACGAGCAAGCGCGGGTGCCCCTTGCCTGCCGTGGCCAGCACCAGCAGGGCGACGAGCTGCACGACCGGGACGCCCAGGTTGCCGCCCCCTGCGTTGAGCCCGAGCGCGCGGCCCTTCAGCCGGTCGGGGTAGAAGGCGTTGATGTTCGTCATCGACGAGGCGAAGTTGCCGCCGCCGACACCGCCGAGAGCGCCCACGAGCATGAGCGTGCCCAGGGACACGCCGGGCTCGAGCACGAGCAGCGTGACCATCAACGGAGCAAGCAGCAGCAGCGCGCTGACCACGGTCCAGTTCCGGCCGCCGAAGCGCGCGACCGCGAACGTGTAGGGAAGCCGCATGAGGCAGCCGACCAGCGCCGGCGTGGTCGTGAGGAGGAACTTGTCTGCCGGCGTGAAGCCGTACCTCGGCCCGAGAAACAGCACCAAGGACGACCACATCGTCCAGACCGAGAAGCCGATGTGCTCCGAGAGCACGGAGAAGACCAGGTTCCGGCGGGCGACCTTCTTCCCGGTCGCCTCCCAGAATGCCGGGTTCTCGGGCTCCCAGTCCTCGATCCAGCGTTTGCCGTGATGGCTGGGCGGGGGCGCGACGCGGGTGTCGAGCGTTGCCGTCATCCTGGTCCTCCATGCGAGTGGGTGCGTGCGGGAGGACGCTAGGCAGGCCGGGAGACGCCGGTGTGTCGGCGCAGCGCTCGTGCTGTCACATCTCCTGCACGACAGCAGGTTCGGGTTGTGAGGCCAACCGGTAGCCGCGTTTCACGACCGTCTCGACAGCCTTGCCCGCGGGGCCGAGCGCGCTGCGCAGCCGGGCCACGGTCATCTCGACCGCGTGCTCGTCGGCCGTCTCCTCCCGCCACACCCGCGTGAGCAGCTCCGGCCGCGACAGCACCCGGCCCGGTCCGGCGTCGAGCAGGGCGGAGAGCACCGCAGACTGCCGGCCGGTCAGTGTCACCGCCTCGCCGTCCACCAGGACGTGGTGGCCGCGCAGCTCCAGGACGTGCGCTCCCGTCCTGACGACGCGCGTACGACGAGCAGGCAGCTCCTCGACCACCGTGCGCACCAGGGCACCGAGGCGGTAGCGATCCGGCTGAACCGTAGGGATTCCCAGCCGCTCCAGCGGTGCCGCGGTCACCGGTCCCACGCAGGCGGCCAGCACGTCGTTGCTCAGCGCGCGGAGCAACGCCGGGCGCCTGCTCCGCTGTGTCGCCGCGTCGAGCAGGCTCACCACGGCAGGGGCCGAGGTGAAGGTGATGCAGTCCACCTGGCCGCTGCAGGCCTGGTCGACGAGGCGCTGCAGCGGGCGCAGGTCCTCGGCAGGCACCCACCGGTAGACGGGGATCTCCACGACCTGCGCACCTGCTCGGGTCAGGGCGGCGACGACCTCGGGCAGCGGCTCCCCGTGGAGCTGCACGGCGACCCGTTTGCCCGCGACACCTTCCTGGAGCAGGTGCGTGACCACCTCCTCCAACGACTCGGAGTCCGGGGCCCATGCCTCCGCCAGCCCGTGGGCCCGCACCGCGCCTTTCGCCTTGGGCCCGCGCACCAGCAGCTCGATGCGGCTCAGCTGGGCGCGCAGCGGCTCCCCGAGACCCCAGCCGTCGGCGGCCTCCATCCAGCCACGGAAGCCGATCCCGGTCGTGGCCACGACGACGTCCGGGGGCGCCGTGATGCACGCCTCGGTGACCGCGCGGAGCTGCTCGTCGTCGTGCGTCGGGATGATCCGGATCGCCGGCGCCTCCACCACGCGTGCTCCCCGTCGTACGAGCAGGTTGGTCAGCTCGTCACGACGGCGAGCCGCGGTCACTGCGACGGTGAACCCGGCCAGGGGCAGCTCCTCCACATCACCACCGTGCCGCGCTCGCGTTACCCGCGTGTTTCCAGGCGATGTCGTCAGGAGTTGCACGCCGGTGGCGCACCGCGATGAGCCCTTCGTCACGGCCCTGACACATGAGGGACACGGCCGCGAGACAGCCGCGGACCACGCTGGTCGTCATGTCCGTGAGCACCCGCTGCCCCTACTGCGCGCTGCAGTGCGGCATGACGGTGTCCTCCTCCGGGGAGGTCACCGCCGAGGCGGGTGGGCTGTGCCGCAAGGGCTGGACGGCAGGCGAGCTGCTCCGCAGCCCGCAACGCTTGACCCAGCCGCTGGTACGCGACCGCAAGGGCGGTCCGCTGCGGCCGAGCACCTGGGACGAGGCGCTGGCCCGCGTCGTGGCCGGCGTGGAGAGCGCGCAGCAGCGCGGTCGGGACCGGGTAGCCGTCTTCGGCGGCGGCGGTCTCACGAACGAGAAGGCCTACCTGCTCGGCAAGTTCGCCCGCGTCGTCCTGCGCACCAGCCAGATCGACTACAACGGCCGGTTCTGCATGAGCTCCGCCGCCGCGGCGGCCAACCGGGCGCTGGGACTGGACCGCGGCCTGCCCTTCCCGCTCTCGGACATCGGTGACGCCGGCTGCGTGCTGCTCGTCGGCTCGAACCCGGCCGAGACGATGCCGCCGTTCGTGCAGCACCTCAACCGGATGCGCGAGAACGGCGGCCACCTCGTGGTGGTCGACCCCCGCCGTACGCCCACCGCCGAGTCCGCGACCCTTCACCTGGCACCACAGCCCGGCACCGACCTCGCGCTGGCCAATGGCCTGCTGTTCGTCGCCCTCGAGGAGGGCCTGGTCGACCGGGCCTACGTCGACGCCCGCACCACGGGGTTCGAGGCGGTGCAGCAGGTCGTGGCCGGGTGGTGGCCCGGGCGGGTGGAGCGGGTCACCGGCGTCTCGGAGCCCGACCTGCGTACGGCGGCCCGTCTGCTCGCGCGGTCCGTACGCGGCATGGTGCTGACCGCCCGGGGTGCCGAGCAGCACGCGCACGGCGTCGACACCGCCACGGCGTGGCTCAACCTGGCGCTCGCCCTCGGGCTGCCCGGCACACTCGGCGCAGGCTGGGGCACCCTCACCGGCCAGGGCAACGGCCAGGGCGGGCGTGAGCACGGCCAGAAGGCCGACCAGCTCCCGGGGTACCGGATGATCACCGACCCGGCGGCCCGAGAGCACGTGGCGCACGTCTGGGGCGTCGAGCCTGACACGATCCCGGGGCCGGGCCGCAGCGCTTACGAGCTGCTCGACGCGCTCGGCACCCACGACGGTCCGTCGGCGCTGCTGCTGTTCGCCTCCAACCCGGTCGTGAGCGCCCCGAACGCCTCTCAGGTGACGAGCCGCCTCGCCTCCCTCGACCTGCTGGTCGTCAGCGACCTCGTGCTGTCCGAGACGGCCGCGCTCGCCGACGTCGTGCTGCCCACCACGCAGTGGGCGGAGGAGGACGGCACCACCACGAACCTCGAGGGCCGGGTGCTGCTGCGCCGCAAGGCCCTCGACCCGCCCGCCGGGGTGCGTAGCGACCTGTGGGTCCTCAACGCGCTCGCGGCACGCTTCGGCGTGGAGCGCGGCTTCTCCACCGACGCGGCGTCGGTGTGCGAAGAGCTCGGACGGGCGTCCGCCGGCGGAAAGGCCGACTACGCCGGCATCAGCCATGCGCGGCTGGCGGCCGGGGAGCAGCTCCACTGGCCCTGCCCCTCGCCCGACCACCCGGGCTCCCCGCGGCTGTTCCTCGAGGCGTTCGCCACCCCGGATGGCCGCGCCCGTTTCGTCGCCGTCGACCAGCCGGAGGACAAGGAACCGGTCAGCGAGGCCTTCCCGTTGCGCCTGACCACCGGGCGCGTGGCCATGCAGTACCAGTCCGGCGCGCAGACCAGGCGGATCTCGGCGCTGCCGGGCGAGGCGTACGTCGAGCTGCACGAGGACACCGCTGCCCGCTACGGCATCGCCCACGGCGAGCGCGTCAAGGTCACCACCGCTCGAGGCTCCGCCTGGCTGCCTGCCAAGCTCACCGACGCGATCCGGCCGGACACGGTGTTCGTGCCGTTCCACTGGGCCGGCAAGCGGCGGGCCAACACCCTCACCGGCGACTGGCTCGACCCGGTGAGCCGAATGCCGCAGTTCAAGTCGTGCGCGGCCCGGGTGGAGCGCTCATGACCCGCGTCGTCGTCGTCGGCAACGGCATGGCCGGGGCGCGGCTCGTCGAGGAGCTCCTGCGCCGCGACGCGGGCTTCGAGGTCACGGTGTTCGGCGCCGAGCACCGGCCAGCGTACAACCGGATCCTGCTGTCCGACGTGCTGGCCGGCAAGCGCCCCGCGGGCGACGTCACGCTCCGGGCGGTGGACGGCGCCGTGCGCCACCTGGGCGTCTCGGTGACGTCCGTGGACCGGGCCGCGAAGGTCGTGCACGCCTCCGACGGCTCGAGCACGCCGTACGACGTGCTCGTGCTCGCCACGGGCAGTCATCCCGTCGTGCCGCCGGTGCAGGGGATCGCCGGGCCGGACGGCGCGCTCCTCGACGGCGTCTTCGTGTTCCGCACGCTCGAGGACTGCGACGCCATCGCCGCGCGCGCGAAGCGGTCGCAGCGGGCGATCGTCGTGGGCGGGGGCCTGCTCGGTCTGGAGGCCGCACGCGGGCTGATGCAGCACGGCGTCGCGGTGGAGGTCGTGCACGGCATGGACCGCCTCATGGACCTGCAGGTCGACGGTTCGGGCGGGGCGGTGCTGCGCCGGTCGGTCGAGGCCCTCGGCGTGGGTGTGCACCTGGGCTCCTTCGCGAGCCGGGTGCTGGGCACCCGCAGCGTCACCGGTGTCGGGCTGGCCGACGGCCGCGAGGTCCAGGGCGAACTCGTCGTGCTGGCCTGCGGAGTACGCCCGAACGTCGACCTCGCCCGCGCCACCGGCCTCGACGTCGACCGGGGCGTGGTGGTCGACGACCAGCTCCGCACCAGCGACCCCGCCGTCTACGCGATCGGGGAGTGCGCGCAGCACCGCGGACAGGTGTACGGGCTCGTGGCCCCGGCCTGGGAGCAGGCCGCCGTGCTCAGCGGGGTGCTGGCCGGCGACGAGGCCCGCTACGAGGGCTCGCGGCTCGTGACCCGCCTCAAGGCGATGGACCTCGACGTCGCGGCCATGGGGGACACGGGGCCGTCGCTCGACGACGTCGAGGACGGGCTCGAGGTCGTGGTCCTGTCCGACCCGGCACGGCACGTCTACAAGAAGCTCGTCGTCCGCGACGGAGTGCTCGTGGGTGCCCTGCTGCTCGGCGACACCTCCACCGCCGGCGTCGTGACCCAGCACGTGGAGCGCGGCACGCCGCTCCCTGCCGACCGGACGTCGCTGCTCGTCGCACCGCGGCGCGCCGGCGCCGCGCCCGAGGACGGCGACACCGTCTGCACCTGCAACGCCGTCACCGCCGGCGAGATCCGCGGCAGCGGCTGCCGGACCGTCGCAGAAGTGGCCCTCAAGACCCGCGCGACGACGGGATGCGGCACCTGCACCTCGGCCGTCGCCGCTCTCCTGAAGGCCCGTGAGGAAAGGACCGTCGCATGACCCAGTCC
>JBKOVB010000069.1:0-22758 GCA_046723735.1 Actinomycetota bacterium
GTCTACGGCTTCGCGGCTCAGGTCGACGGCATGGTCGAGCGCATCTCGCGGGAGCTCGACGCCGACCCGGTCGTGATCGCGACCGGCGGCTTGTCGCACCTCATGGCGGGGCTGTGCGAGTCGATCGACGAGCACGAGCCGGACCTCACCCTCATAGGCCTGCGGCTGGTGTACGAGAAGAACTGCTGACCCACCCCTGATGCGTCATCAATGGCCTGCGCCTGTGCGCTATGACGCAGGGCGGTCAGGCAGCTGCCGATAGGCTTGATCGGGTGACCGAGCAGCAGCCCGACGCCGTCGACGACCTCCCCGAGCAGGTCAAGATCCGTCGGGAGAAGTACGACCGCCTCCAGGCTGCGGGCACTCCGCCGTACGCGCTGGGCTACCCGCGCACGACCAGCGTGGCCGAGCTCCGCGAGCGCTTCCCGGACCTCCCGACCGACACCGCCACAGGCGAGGTCGTGGGCATCACGGGCCGGGTGGTGCTGAGCCGCACCGGCGGCAAGCTCTGCTTCGCGACGCTGTCCGAGGGCGAGTCGCAGATCCAGGTCATGATCAGCCTGGACAGGGTGGGCGAGGAGCGGCTCGCCGCCTGGAAGTCCGACGTCGACCTCGGCGACCACGTCGGCGTGACCGGCGAGGTCATCACCAGCAAGCGTGGTGAGCTGTCGGTGCTAGCGACCGACTGGGTCTTGACCAGCAAGGCGTTGCGCCCGCTGCCCGACAAGCACAAGGGCCTGACCGACCCGGAGGCCCGCGTCCGGCAGCGGTACGTCGACCTCGCCGTCAACCCCGCAAGCCGCCAGATGGTGCGCGACCGGTCCGCGGTGATCCGCACGGTGCGCGAGATGCTGCACGGCCGCGGGTTCGTCGAGGTCGAGACGCCGGTGCTGCAGGTGGTGCACGGCGGCGCGGCGGCACGACCGTTCCGGACCCACGTCAACGCGCTGGACCTCGACGTCACGCTGCGGATCGCGCTGGAGCTGTACCTCAAGCGGGCGGTGGTCGGCGGCATCGACAAGGTCTTCGAGATCGGCAAGAACTTCCGCAACGAGGGCATCGACGCCACGCACTTCCCCGAGTTCACGATGCTCGAGTTCTACGAGGCGTACGGCGACTACGACACGGTCGCGGACCTGACCCGCGAGATGGTGCTGGCCTGCGCCCGCGCGATCGGCCGCACCGTCGTGTGCGACGGCCAGGTCGACCTCGAGCAGCCGTGGCGGTCGGCGACCCTGCACGAGCTCGTCAGCGAGGCCCTGGGCGAGACCGTCGACGCGGGGACGCCCGCCGAGGTGCTGCGCGAGCACGCTGCCAAGCACGACGTCGCCCTCGAGGACGACTGGAGCGCCGGCGAGGTGGCGCTCGAGCTGTTCGAGAAGCTCGTCGAGCACACCCTCATCCAGCCGACGTTCGTGCGCGACTACCCCGTCGACGCCCGCCCGCTGGCGCGCGACCACCGCGACGACCCGCGGCTGGCGGAGGCCTGGGACCTCGTCGTCGGCGGGGTGGAGCTCGCCACCGGCTACTCGGAGCTGGTCGACCCGGTGGAGCAGCGCCGTCGGCTCACCGCCCAGTCGCTGCGCGCCGCGGGCGGCGACCCGGAGGCGATGCAGCTCGACGAGGACTTCCTACGGGCCCTCGAGCACGGCGCGCCGCCGATGGGCGGCCAGGGGATGGGCCTGGACCGGCTCGTCATGCTCCTCACCGACCAGCCGATCCGCGAGACGATCCTGTTCCCGCTGGTGCGCCCGTCCCACTGAGAAAATGCGCGCGGTTTGATATTCCGGCGCTTTTCGAGTTTCCTTTTCTGCGGTACCCCTCAGAAAAGGAATAGTGAAATGGCGCAGAAGGTCCAGGTCCTGCTCGTGTGCGACCTCCACGACGGTGACGTCGAGGGGACGCAGACCGTGTTGTTCGCGCTGGACGGCGCGGCGTACGAGATCGACGTCTGCGACGACCACGCCGCGCAGCTGCGTGACGCCTTTGCGCCGTACGTCGGGGCTGCCCGCCGCGCCGGACGCTCGGCCGCGCCTGCCCGCCGCGGGCGTCCCGCGGGTGCCCGGGCCGCCGGCAAGGACCGCACCACCGAGATCAGGGAGTGGGCGCGCAAGCACGGCCACAAGGTCAGCGACCGCGGCCGCCTGTCCGCCGCGGTCGTGGCGGCGTACGAAGCCGCGCACTGATCGTTCTCGCCGAGGGCCTCCTGGCAGCCGCCGGGAGGCCGTCGCTCTTTTCGCGGACCGGGAGGTTTCGCCCTCGGCGAACCGGGCCAGGGAACGGTTGCGGGAGTCTCGTGGTTGGACCGAGTAGGGCGGCCTGCGGGCCGCCAGTCCGACGTCCGCCCTCGTGACCTCGACGGCGGCGTTAGTGTGCGAGTGAGGCGGACCGTCCCCGCGACCCCCGCCCCCGAGGAGTTGAGAATGTTCGAGAGGTTCACCGACCGAGCCCGACGGGTGGTCGTCCTGGCGCAGGAAGAGGCCAGGATGCTCAACCACAACTACATCGGGACCGAGCACATCCTGCTCGGCCTGATCCACGAGGGCGAGGGCGTCGCGGCCAAGGCGCTGGAGTCGCTCGGCATCTCGCTGGAGGCTGTCCGCAGCCAGGTCGAGGAGATCATCGGGCAGGGCCAGCAGGCCCCGTCCGGGCACATCCCCTTCACCCCGCGGGCGAAGAAGGTCCTGGAGCTGAGCCTGCGCGAGGCGCTGCAGCTCGGCCACAACTACATCGGGACCGAGCACATCCTGCTCGGGCTCATCCGGGAGGGCGAGGGAGTCGCGGCCCAGGTCCTCGTCAAGCTGGGTGCCGACCTCAACCGGGTGCGGCAGCAGGTGATCCAGCTCCTCTCGGGCTACCAGGGCAAGGAGCCCGCGACGTCGGGCGGCCCGGCCGAGGGCGCGCCGAGCACCTCGCTGGTGCTCGACCAGTTCGGCCGCAACCTGACGCAGGCCGCAAGAGAGTCCAAGCTCGACCCGGTGATCGGGCGCGAGAAGGAGATCGAGCGGGTCATGCAGGTGCTGTCCCGCCGTACCAAGAACAACCCGGTCCTGATCGGCGAGCCCGGCGTCGGCAAGACCGCCGTCGTCGAGGGCCTGGCGCAGGCCATCGTCAAGGGCGAGGTCCCGGAGACGCTGAAGGACAAGCAGCTCTACACCCTCGACCTGGGCGCGCTGGTGGCCGGCAGTCGCTACCGCGGCGACTTCGAGGAGCGCCTGAAGAAGGTGCTGAAGGAGATCCGCACCCGGGGCGACATCATCCTGTTCATCGACGAGCTCCACACGCTGGTCGGTGCGGGTGCGGCCGAGGGCGCGATCGACGCCGCCAGCATCCTCAAGCCGATGCTGGCCCGCGGTGAGCTGCAGACGATCGGGGCCACCACCCTCGACGAGTACCGCAAGCACCTCGAGAAGGACGCGGCCCTGGAGCGCCGCTTCCAGCCGATCCAGGTGGGTGAGCCGTCCCTGGCGCACACCATCGAGATCCTCAAGGGGCTGCGGGACCGGTACGAGGCGCACCACCGCATCTCGATCACCGACGCGGCGCTGGTCGCGGCGGCGACGCTGGCCGACCGCTACATCAGCGACCGGTTCCTGCCGGACAAGGCGATCGACCTCATCGACGAGGCCGGCTCGCGGATGCGCATCCGCCGCATGACCGCCCCGCCGGACCTGCGCGAGTTCGACGAGAAGATCGCCAACGTGCGGCGCGAGAAGGAGAGCGCGATCGACGCGCAGGACTTCGAGAAGGCCGCGTCGTTGCGCGACAAGGAGAAGACCCTCCTCGCCGAGAAGGCGCAGCGCGAGAAGGAGTGGAAGGCCGGCGACATGGACGTCGTCGCCGAGGTCGACGACGAGCAGATCGCGGAGGTGCTCGCGATCTGGACCGGCATCCCGGTCTTCAAGCTCACCGAGGAGGAGACCGCCCGGCTGCTCCGCATGGAGGACGAGCTCCACAAGCGCGTCATCGGCCAGGAGCAGGCCATCAAGGCCGTGAGCCAGGCCATCCGCCGTACGCGTGCCGGCCTGAAGGACCCCAAGCGTCCCGGTGGCTCGTTCATCTTCGCGGGCCCCTCGGGCGTCGGGAAGACCGAGCTCGCCAAGACGCTCGCGGAGTTCCTGTTCGGCGACGAGGACAGCCTGATCACGCTCGACATGAGTGAGTTCATGGAGAAGCACACGGTCAGCCGGCTGGTCGGCTCGCCCCCCGGCTACGTCGGGTACGACGAGGGCGGTCAGCTCACCGAGAAGGTGCGCCGCAAGCCGTTCAGCGTCGTGCTGTTCGACGAGGTCGAGAAGGCGCACCCGGACGTGTTCAACACGCTGCTCCAGATCCTCGAGGACGGTCGCCTGACCGACTCGCAGGGCCGCGTCGTGGACTTCAAGAACACCGTGCTGATCATGACGTCCAACCTCGGCACGCGGGACATCGGCAAGGGCTTCAACCTGGGCTTCCAGAAGGAAGGCGACACCCAGGGGGCCTACGAGCGGATGAAGAACAAGGTCCAGGACGAGCTCAAGCAACACTTCCGGCCCGAGTTCCTCAACCGCATCGACGACACCGTGGTGTTCCACCAGCTCACGCAGGACGAGATCGTCCAGATCGTCGACCTGATGCTGGCGCGGGTGGACGCGCAGCTCCGTAACAAGGACATGGGCCTCGAGGTCACCTCGGCCGCGAAGAGCCTGCTGGCGACCAAGGGCTACGATCCCGTGCTCGGCGCCCGGCCGCTGCGCCGGACCATCCAGCGCGAGATCGAGGACACGCTTTCGGAGCAGATCCTGTTCGGCAACCTCAAGCCGGGCGAGATCGTCGTCGTCGACGTCGAGGGCGAGGACGCGGACAAGAAGTTCACGTTCCGCGGCGAGCCGAAGCCGGTCACGGTTCCGGACGCCCCGCCCACCGAGCTCGCCGGCTCGGGCGGCTCGGGCGACGCCGAGTCCTGATCCACGACGAAGGCCGGGTCCCGCACGGGGCCCGGCCTTCGTGCTGCCCGGGTGCTCCTTGCGTCGTGGCCCGCGTGCGGCGGGCACGCCGGCTTCCTAGGACGTGAGGGAAGGGTGCCCGGGAAGGGCGAAGCGGCCGTCCGGCAGCGGGTCCACCAGGCCGTCGGCGACGAGGCCGTCCAGCGCCCGGGCGCGCTGTACCGGGTCGTGCCAGACGCCGTCCAGCTCGGCCGCGGCCACTGGGTCGTCACGGTCCCGCAGCACGGCCAGCAGTCGCCCCCGGACCTGCCGGTCGGTGCCCGCGTAGGCCTGCGGCCGACGCACCGGGGCTTCCAGCCGCGGCGCCCCCGCCGCGTGCCAGGCGCAGTCGGCCCGGACGGGGCAGCGTGGGCACCCCGGCGCCCGCGCGGTGCAGACCAGCGCGCCCAGCTCCATGAGCGCGACCGACACCACTGGCGCCGTCCGGTCATGGGGGAGCAGCGCCTCCACGAGCGCCAGGTCGCGCCTGGTCACCGGCGCGTCCTCGACCCCCTCGACCACCCGGGCCACGACCCGGCGCACGTTGGTGTCCACGACCGGGTGCCGCTGTCGCAGCGCGAACGCCGCGACGGCCCGCGCCGTGTAGTCCCCGACGCCGGGCAGCGTGAGCAGCTCCTCGACCGTGGTCGGGAGCTCCCCGCCGTACCGGGAGACGACCTCGGTGCAGGCGGCGTGCAGCCGCAGCGCCCGCCGCGGGTAGCCGAGCCGGCCCCACATCCGCACCGCCTCGCCGGGCGGGTCGGCGGCGAGCGCCGCCGGCGTCGGCCAGCGCGCCAGCCACGCGTCGTACGCCGGGACCACCCGCGCCACCGGCGTCTGCTGCAGCATCACCTCGCTGACGAGCACCGCGTACGGCGAGACGTGCTCCCCGCGCCAGGGCAGCTCGCGCGCGTGGTCGGCGTACCAGGCAATGAGGTCGGTGACCCAGGGCGCAGGACTTTTTGGCGATGGCGTGGGCATGGCGTCTGCGATCCTGGCACGCCGCCCCTCTACGGTGACGGGGATGGTTCTGCACCCGGTCGGCCCGCTGCCCCCCGCGACGTACTGGCGGCGGCGCGTGGTGCTCGTGCTGGGGCTGCTCGTGCTGGTGCTCGTAGCCCGGTCGTGCGTCGGCGGCGACACGCATCCCCGTGCGCAGGTCAGCACCCGACCCACCGCCGCGCCCACGCCCGCCCGAGCACCGGCCACGACGCCGAAGCCGACCGCCCGCCCGACCGCGACCGGCGTCTGCCCGGACAGCGCGGTGCGGGTCACCGTCCGGACCGACGCCGCCGAGTATGCGGTCGGTGGCTCCCCGCGGCTGACCGTCACGGTCACCAACACCTCGACGGTGCCGTGCCGGCGCGACCTGGGGCCGGGTGCGGTCGAGCTGCTCGTCTACAGCGGCGCAGACCGGATCTGGTCCAGCGACGACTGCAGCACCGACCGGGGCAAGGAGCTCCTGACCCTCAAGGCCGGTGCGAGCCTCGAGAAGACGGTGACGTGGTCGGGCAAGCGGTCAGCCCCCGGCTGCCCCAGCCCGGCTGCACGCCCCGATGCCAAGCCGGGCACCTACCGGGTGCTGGCTCGGGTCGGGACGGTGCGCTCCGGCGCCGCGGTCTTCCGGCTGCACCCCTGAGCGGAGAAACCGCTGCGCCGACCGGCCCTCAAGCATCCGGGCAGACCGGACGACACAACCGCTACGGCCCGCAACGGGCCGGGATCAGGGGTGTCGTCTTGGGAGCACAGGGAGCGCGCCGGGCGCTGCCCGAACAGGTGCAGCAGTCGCTGCGCGCGGCGTTCGCGTCGGAGGTCGCGGCCCGGCTGCCCGGCCTG
The DNA here is from genome assembly GCA_046723735.1 of Actinomycetota bacterium. GTDB lineage: Bacteria > Actinomycetota > Actinomycetes > Mycobacteriales > SCTD01 > RYN-111. Next base: position 6,801 of record JBKOVB010000069.1, read on the forward strand.
CGCCTGCCGCTCGACGACCGCGCCACAGCGGTGCACCACGCCCACACGCTGGCGAGCAGCGCCTGGGTGGTCGGCGAGCACCGGATCAGCAGCCTCGCCCGCGCCGTGGAGGAGCAGCTCGAGCACGGCGATCCGGCGACCGACCTCGACGAGCTGGTCGGGCTGCTGGAGGCGTTCGCGCCGTGACGGCCCCCGTCAGCACCGACCTCACACGCATCGTGGTGGTCGACGACTCGCCGGTGCAGCGGCGCTTCCTGCGCGCCGCCGTCGATGCCGCCGCCGACCTGACCGTCGTCGGGGAGGCCCGCAACGGCAAGGAGGCGGTCGCGCTCGTCGCGCGGCTGCGCCCGGCCGCCGTCCTCATGGACCTCGACCTGCCCGTCATGAGCGGCATCGAGGCGATCGAGCGGATCATGGCCGCCAGCCCCACGCCGATCCTCGTCTACAGCGCCCACGTGGGCGGCTCGGAGAGCGCCAACGCGCTGGAGGCGCTCGCCGCCGGCGCCGTCGACGTGCTGGCCAAGCCCGGCCCGGGCGACACGAGCATCACCCTCGACGAGTACGCCGACCAGGTACGCCGGAGGCTGCGCGTCGCGGCCCGCGTGCGCGTCATCACCCACCCCAGGGGCAAGCTCCGCTCCCGCGGCCTGCACCCCGGCGCCGCGCCAACGCTGGTCCGGGCCGCTGCTCCTCCTCCGCGGGAGGCCCCGTTCGAGCTGACGGGCGAGCCGCTCGAAGTGCGCGAAGGTGTTCGGGTCGTCGCGATCGGCGCCTCCACGGGCGGGCCGCAGGCGCTGCACACCGTGCTGCGCGACCTGCCGGCCGACCTGGAGCAGGCCGTGCTCGTGGTGCAGCACATGGCCGACGGCTTCATCCCCGGGCTGGCGTCCTGGCTGGACAACCTCGTGCCGCTGCCCGTCGGGGTCGCCGAGTCCGGCATGCGGCTGCGCCCGGGCACCGTCACGATCGCCCCGAGCGGCTGCAATCTGGTCGTGGCGGACAGCACGCTGCGGGTGCAGTGCGTGCCGCCGCTGCCCAACCAGTTCCACGTGCCGGGCATCGACGCCTGCTTCGAGAGCGTGGCCCACGTCCTCGGCACCGACGCGATCGGGGTGCTGCTCACCGGCATGGGCCGCGACGGTGCCGCGGGCCTGAAGGCCATGCACGACCGCGGTGCCGCGACGCTGGGCCAGGACGAGGCGACCAGCGCGGTGTACGGCATGCCGCAGGCCGCCTTCGCGCTCGGCGCCGTCGACCGCCAGGTCGGCGTGGACGAGGTGGCGCCGACCCTGCTGACCCTCGTGGGGCGGCGATGAAGGTCGCGCTCACCACGGAGCAGTTCGAGCAGCTGCGCACGCTGCTGGCGGCCAGCGCGGGGCTGGTCTTCGACGACACCCGCCGCGAGTCGCTCGCCTACTCCGTCGCCGAGCGGCTCCGGGACACCGGGGCGCCTGATGTCTCGACGTACCTGGGTCTGCTCGAGACGCCCGCCGAGCGGCAGCGCCTGCTGGACGAGGTCACCATCCAGGAGACCCACTTCTTCCGGAACCCGCCCCAGACCCGGGCGCTGCGCAAGTACGTGCTGCCGGAGCTGCTCAAGCACGCCGAGACGCACGGCCGGCGGCTGCGGATCTGGAGCGCCGGCTGCTCGACCGGTGAGGAGCCGTACAGCATCGCGATGATGCTTCGTGAGCTGCTGCCCTCCACCGACGGTTGGGACGTGAAGGTGCTCGCGACGGACGTCTCGCAGCGCGCCCTGCAGGCGGCCCGCACCGCCCGCTACGGCGGCCGCGCGGTCATGCACGCCACCCCGGAGGAGCTCGCCCGGTTCTTCGTCGACCTCGGCGCCGGCACGTACGAGGTGCGACCGGAGGTGCGGGAGCTCGTCGAGCTGCGGCACCACAACCTGGTCACCGAGGCCGCGCCCTTCCCGTCGAACGAGCGCGTCGACCTCGTGCTGTGCCGCAACGTCACGATCTACTTCTCGCGCGAGACCACCCGCGAGCTCATGGGCCGGCTGCACACCTGCCTGCGCGACGGCGGGTACCTCTTCCTCGGCCACTCCGAAACGTTGTGGCAGGTCAGCGACGCCTTCCGGCTGGTGTCGCTCGGCTCCGGGGAGGGCGCCGCGTTCGTCTACCGGCGCCTCGACGGGCGCAGCCCCGAGCGCCGTGCGGTCCTGCCGGACCGTCGTACCGGCGAGGACCCGAAGCCGGCTGAGCGTCGCCATCGCGTACGCCGGGCCGCCCAGGCCCTGACCAACCCGGTGCGGCTGCCCTCGATCCGCAAGCCCGAGCCGGCGCCTGCGCCCGAGGGGGAGCGGGTGCCGCAGCGCGGCGCCGACGAGCTGCTCGTGGCGAGCCGCGCCGCGCTCGCCGCGGGCGAGTACACCTCCGCCGCTGACCTCGCCGCGCAGGCGCGCGAGCTGGAGCCGATGAGGGCGGAGGCGTACTACCTGCACGGCCTGGCGCTGGTCGACGTGGGCCAGGACGAGGCCGCGCTGGTGGAGCTGCGCAAGGCGGTCTACCTCGACCCGACGATGGGGTTTGCGCACTTCCTGCTCGCCGGGGTGCTGGACCGGCTCGGCGACGGCCCGGCAGCCGCACGCGAGTACGCCGCTGCGGCCGACACCCTCGGCCTCGCGCCCGGCGACGACACCGCCCAGGAGCTCGGCGGGCGTAGCGTGCGGGAGCTGGCACAGCTGTGTCGGCAGCTCGAGCGCCGCTTCTCGGGCGCCGGGGAACGGGCGGAGGGAGTGGGATGAGCGCCGGGCTCGTGACGTTCGTGCTGGGGTCGCGGGAGTATGCGACGCCGCTGGCGTCCATCCGCGAGGTCGTGCGCCTCGAGGGTCTCGCCGACCTGCCGGGGATGCGACCGCCGCTCGCGGGAGTACTCGACCTGCGCGGCACGGCGCTGCCGGTGCTCGACCTGCGCCAGGGCGCGGGCGAGGGCAGCCGTGGCGACGTGCTCGTGATGGACGGTGAGGAGTCCCCCGTCGGCGTCGCGGTCGACAAGGTGCGTGCCGTGGTGGACGAGGGCGAGCTCGGTGAGGGCGGGGCGGCGGGCGACGAGCTGCCGTCGTACGTCCGGGAGGTGCTGCGCGGCACGAGCGGGCCGGTGTTCCTCGTGGACCTGCCCGAGATGGTGGCCAGCGCCCGCGCCGCCGCCGCCCGCAGCTTCTAGCCCCCATTGCGTCATAGCCTCCGAGCGACGCGCCTGACCGCTCGCGATGACGTGAGGCGGTCTGCGCTCAGACGTAGCGCTCGAGGATCGACGACTCGGCCAGGCGCGACAGGCCCTCGCGCACGGAGCGAGCCCGGGTCTCGCCGACGCCCTCGACCGCCTGCAGGTCGTCGATGCTGGCAGCGAGCAGCTTCTGCAAGCCGCCGAAGTGCTCGATGAGCCGGTCGACGACGGCATTGGGCAGTCGCGGCACCTTCGCCAGCAGCCGGTAGCCGCGCGGGCTGACCGACTGGTCGAGCTGGTCCGCCACGGAGGCGAACCCGACGGCACGCGCCACCGCGGCCAGGTCGAGCAGGTCGGTCGCGGACAGCGCATCGAGGTCGACCAGCCCGTCGTCGACCTTGCGCTGCTTGCGGCCGGTGCTCGGCGGCAGGTAGTCGCGTACCACCAGCTCGCGCTCGCTCTCCACGCCGGCCATGAGCTCGTCAAGCTGGAGGCTGAGCAGCCGGCCGTCGGTGCCGAGCTCGACGACGTACCCCTCGATCTCGGTGGCGATGCGGCGCACCATCTCGAGCCGCTGCGAGACGGCCATCGCGTCGCGGACGGTGACGAGGTCCTCGATCTCCAGCGCCGACAAGGTGCCGGCGACCTCGTCGAGGCGCATCTTGTACCGCTCGAGCGTCGCGAGGGCCTGGTTGGCCCGGGACAGGATCGCGGCGCTGTTGTCGAGCACGTAGCGGCGGTTGTCGACGTACAGCGCGATGATCCGCATCGACTGGCTGACGCTGATCACCGGGAAGCCGGTCTGCTTGGCCACCCGCTCGGCGGTGCGGTGCCGGGTGCCGGTCTCCGAGGTCTCGATCTTCGAGTCCGGGACGAGCTGCACGCCGGCCTTGATGATCTTCATGACGTCGGCGGTGATGACACACGCGCCGTCCATCTTCGACAGCTCGCGCAGCCGGGTCGCCGAGAAGTCGACGTCGAGCTCGAAGCCGCCGGTGCAGATCGAGTCCACCAGCTTGTCGTGGCCGAGCACGATCAGCGCGCCGGTGTTGCCGCGGAGGATGCGTTCCAGCCCGTCCCGAAGGGCGGTGCCGGGGGCGACCTGAGCGAGCGTGGTCCGCAGCAGGTCGTCGGTGCTCGCCACGCGCCGCTCCTTCGGTCAGGTGCTCGCAGTCTAGGGAGCGAGCCCGCACCCGGCGCGCGGGAAGAGGGTCACGGCTTCGTCACGGCGCCGCCAGAGTCAGGGCCGAGGGACCGTACGACGGGCCCTGCCCGCCAGCTCCCTGGCCGCCGTCACGGCCTCCTGCACCGAGCTCACCTCGCGGACGCGGATGCCGTCGGGGGCCGCCCCGCTGTCGCGCGGCACCACCGCGTGGCTGAAGCCGAGCCGGGCGGCCTCCGCCAGCCGACGGGGTACGCCGGGCACCGGGCGGATCTCGCCGGACAGGCCCACTTCCCCGATGGCCACCAGCCCGCCCGGGACCGCCTGCTCGCGGATGGCGCTCTCGACGGCGAGCAGCAGCGCCAGGTCGGCGCCCGGGTCGCTGACGTCCACCCCGCCGACCGTCGCGGTGTGCACGTCCTGGACCGCCAGCGACGTCGCGCCTGCCCGCTTCTCGGCCACGGCCAGCACCATCGAGGCGCGACCGGCGTCGAGCCCGGAGACGGCCCGGCGGGGGCTGTTCTCCCGAGAGGGCTTCGTGACGAGCGCCTGCACCTCGGCCAAGAGCGGGCGCCGTCCCTCGAGGGTCACGGTCACGCAGGTGCCCGGCACCGCGATGTCGCCGCGGGACAGGAACAGGCCGCTCGGGTCCGCGAGGCCTTCGATCCCGCCCTCGGTCATCTGGAAGCAGCCGATCTCGTCGGCGGCGCCGTACCGGTTCTTCACCGCCCGCAGCAGACGCAGCGTGGAGTGCCGGTCTCCCTCGAAGTGCAGGACCACGTCCACCAGGTGCTCGAGCAGGCGCGGGCCCGCGATGCCGCCGTCCTTGGTGACGTGCCCGACCAGCACGGTCGCGATGCCGCGCTCCTTGGCCACCGCGATGAGCGCGGCTGTCACCGCCCGGATCTGGGTCACCCCACCGGCGCTGCCGTCCACGTCGGAGGCGGCGATGGTCTGGACGCTGTCGACCACGAGCAGCCGGGGCTGGACGGCGTCGACGTGCCCGAGGACCGCCGACAGGTCGGTCTCCGCCGCAACCCACAAGTGGTCGTCGAGCGCGCCGGTGCGTCCGGCCCGCAGGCGGACCTGCGCGGCCGACTCCTCACCGGTGACGTACAGCGTGGGGGCGTCCGGTCCGGCACAGCGGGCCGCGACCGCGAGCGACAGCGTGGACTTGCCGGCCCCCGGCTCCCCGGCGAGCAGGACGACGGCGCCCGGCACGAGACCGCCGCCGAGCACCCGGTCGAGCTCCGGCTCCCCGGTGGGACGCCAGCGGGCCTGCTCGGCGTCGACCTGGCCGATGGGGCGGGCGGCCCTGGTGACCGGTCCTGCCACGGCGCGGGACGTGCGCGGTGCGCCCACTTCGGCGACGGTGCCCCAGGCCTGGCACTCGGGGCAGCGCCCGACCCACTTCGTGACGGTGGTGCCGCACTCCGAGCAGCGGTGCGTGGGGCGCTCGCGCGCGGGGGCCTTGGCCATGGCCGCGGACCCTAGCGGCGACGTACGACGAGCGTCGGGACTACTCGGCCGTGGGCTCGGGCTCGCCGTACGGGTCCTGCTCGGGAGAGCGTGAGGGCAGGCCGTTGTCACCGGCGTAGACCGGCACCTGCAGCGTGATCCGACCGGCGTGCTGGAACACGAGCGTCACGGGGAGGTACTCCGCTGCGTGGAACGTGCTCGACAGGTCCGACAGCTCCACCGCCCAGTCGGCCGGCGCGATGCCCTGTGCGGGCAGCTCGATCGCGTCGACCGGCTTGCCGGCGAGCGTGAGCTGGGCGCTCGCAGCGGCGTCGCTCTCGGCTCCGATGAGCGCGTCGGCGGCCGGCCCGTCGTTGACGACGCCGCCCGTCACGTAGGCGGTGCTCCCCTGGTCGAGCGTGCTGCCCGACCCCGGCGGCAGGACGTGCAGGTTGCGGACGTGCACCGAGTCCGCCCCGCCGAGGTCGGCGTGGGCGCCGTCCTGCCGGCCGACCTCCGAGTAGGTCTTCGCGTGCTGGCCGGTGCCACAGGCGGACAGCAGGGCGGCCGACAGCGCGACGACGGTGAGGGCGACGGGGCGGCGGCTCACGACGAGCTCCTCTTGCTAGTTCTGGACGGCCGGACGGGCCAGCGCGGGCAGGTCTGCGGCGATGTCCGCGGGTGTCACGCCGCTGGGGTAGACCACCGGCAGGCGGTCGGCCGCGTCGTAGGCGAAGATCACAGCAGAGTGCGCGACAGCGTATCCAAGCGGGCCGAAGTGCTTGTGAGGGGCCGTCCCTGGCTTGTGCACGTGCTCGTCCGGGTGCCCGGGGAGCGTGGGCGCGGGCCCTTCCGGGTACGCCGGCTGGATCCCGGTCGCCGTCTGGGCCGCGTCCACCTGCGCCTGGGTGCCGTACAGCCCGACGAAGCTCACAGAGAACTGGTCGAGCCAGTGCCGGAGCACGGGCCCGGTGTCGCGCTTCGGGTCGGTCGTCACGAAGACGACCTGCACCTTCGCGCGCAGCGCGGGCGACACGGTGCGCAGCGCGGCGGCGATGTCGGCCATGGCCGTGGGGCACTCGTCCGGGCAGTGCGTGTACCCGAAGTAGACGAGCGTCGGCCTGCCCTGCGTGCGGGTGCGGAAGTCGAAGCTGTGGCCCGAGGTGTCGGTGAGCACCCAGCCCGGGCGCGTGGGGACTGGGTCCGGCTGCGGACCGTGGTAGGCGACGGGGCTCGGCGAGGCGGCGCCGGTGGCGCCGCCGGAGCCGCACCCGGCGACCAGCAGGGCGACGGCCGCGAGGGCGGGGACCAGGGTGGAGCGGCGCACCTGTCCAGTGTGCCTGCGCGTGCGGCGAGCTCTCCGACAGGCACGAGCAAGGGCCTGCTGTCAAGGGCCTTTCGAGGCCGTTCGAGCCTTCTGACCTGCGGCTTTGCTCCCCTGCGGCCCGGAAGGGCGTCGTCCGTTCGTGGTAGCCTGGGAGTCCGAGGGAAGGACCACCACGTGACGTTCAAGGTCGGCGAGACTGTCGTCTACCCCCATCACGGCGCCGCGCTTATCGAGGCCATCGAGACGCGCACCATCAAGGGCGAGGAGAAGGTCTACCTCGTCCTGAAGGTCGCTCAAGGTGACCTCACCGTGCGCGTGCCGGCCGACAACGCCGAGATCGTCGGTGTGCGGGACGTGGTCGGGCAGGCCGGCTTGGACAAGGTCTTCGAGGTGCTCCGGGCCCCGGCCGTCGAGGAGCCGACCAACTGGTCCCGCCGCTACAAGGCCAACCTCGAGAAGCTTGCGTCCGGCGACATCAACAAGGTCGGCGAGGTCGTGCGCGACCTGTGGCGGCGCGACAAGGAGCGCGGCCTGTCGGCCGGCGAGAAGCGGATGCTCAGCAAGGCACGCCAGATCCTCGTGAGCGAGCTGGCCTTGGCCGAAGGCACCAACGAGGACAAGGCCGAGGCGATCCTCGACGAGGTCCTGGCCTCCTGAGCCTGCCTGCGGCCAACGGCGTGCGGCCCTAGAGTCGCGTCATGCGTAGGACCGGCGCCGTGCAGAGCCGCGTGTGAGCCCCTCGGGTCGCAACGGTGGCAGGCGGACGCCGAGCCTTCTCATCGAGGGCCTGAGGTTCCTCGTCGTCGCCTTCTTCGCCGGCGTCGGCTACCAGATCGGCACCAGCCTCGGCGGCTCGAACGTCCTCGGATCCCTCAACGGCACGGCGATCGGCCTGATCCTCGGCTCCGGGTTCGGCTACATCCTGGGCGGCATCCTCGGTCGCACCACCGCGAGCAGCGCCGAGCGGGTCGGCTCCAGCCTCCGCAGCACGTCCGCCGAGGAGATCGTGGCCGGTGCGCTCGGGGTTGTTGGCGGCGTGCTGCTCGGGGCGGCGACGGCGTGGCCGGTGTTCTTCCTGCGCCAGCCCTACCTCGCCTTCCCGCTGTTCGGGTTCGTGTGCGTGACGCTCGGCTACGTCGGCTACCTCATCGGGGCCAGCAAGCGGCAGGGCGTGCTCGCGATGTTCGGCGCCCGGGCCGGCTTGAGCCCGCCGCCAACGGCGACCTCGGCGCTGCCCCGGGTGGTGGACACGTCCGTCGCCGTCGACGGTCGCATCCTCGACGTCGTGCGGGCGGGGTTCCTGCACGGGACGATGCTCGTGCCGACTCCCGTGCTCGGTGAGCTGCAAGGTCTCGCGGACGCGGGCGACGACCTGCGCCGGACCCGTGGCCGCAAGGGCCTGGAGGTGCTCGAGGCGCTGCGCCGCGAACCGGGCGTGGACGTGCAGGTCCTGGAGGCCGACGTGCCCGCCGTACCGGAGGTGGACGGCAAGCTTGTGCGCATCTGCCTCGACCAGAACGCTGCGCTGCTCACGCTCGACACCAACCTCGCGAAGGCGGCCGCGCTGGCCGGTGCGAAGGTGCTCAACCTGCACGCGCTGGCTCTCGCGCTGCGGCCGCCGGTCGCGGCCGGCGACGACGTGCCCGTGCTGCTGCTCAAGCCCGGCAAGGAGCAGGGTCAGGCCGTGGGGTACCTCGACGACGGCTCGATGGTCGTGGTGGAGCAGGCCCGCGCACGCGTCGGCAGCGAGGTGGTCGTGAGCGTCACCAGCGTCGTGACGACCGCCAACGGCCGACTGGTCTTCGGGCGCGTCGCCGGCGGGGCGGCGCGGTCGCGCGCCGCGACATGACCGTCGGAGTCGTGGTCCCGGCCGCCGGCGCCGGGACGCGTCTCGGACCCGGTGCGCCCAAGGCCCTTCGCCTGCTGGCGGGCGAGCCGCTGCTCGTCCATGCCGTACGACGGCTGCGGGCCTGTCCGTCGGTCGGACCGGTCGTGGTGGCAGCCCCGGCCGGTTCGGTCGCGCAGGTGCAGGAGCTGCTGGCGGCGTACGACGTGACCACGGTCGAAGGCGGAGCGGAACGCCAGGACTCGGTGGCCACGGGCCTCGCAGCGCTGCCCGCGCAGTGCCGGCTCGTGCTCGTGCACGATGCGGCGCGGGCCCTCGTGCCGGTCGCCGTCGTGGAGGCGGTGGTCGCCGCTCTCGAGGCGGGCGCGCAGGCCGTCGTGCCCGTGCTGCCGGTGGCCGACACGGTCAAGCGGGTGGACGGCGACGGCATGGTCGTGGAGACGGTGGCGCGCGATCAGCTGCGGCTGGTGCAGACCCCGCAGGGCTTTCGGCGCGAGGTGCTCGAGCGGGCGCACGCCGGCGCCGTCCCCGTGACCGACGACGCCACGCTGGCGGAACGGCTCGGGGTGACGGTGCACACGGTGCCGGGTGCGCCCGAGGCGCTGAAGGTGACGACCCCTTTCGACCTGGTGGTGGCGGAGGCGATGGTGGCGGAGGCGCATGGCTGACAGGGAGTTCCGGGTGGGGACCGGCCTGGACGTGCACCCGATCGAGCGCGGCCGGGCTTGCTGGGTGGCCGGGCTGCACTGGTCCGGCGAGGACGGGTGCGCGGGCCACTCCGACGGGGACGTGGCGGCGCACGCCATCTGCGACGCGCTGCTCTCGGCTGCCGGCTTGGGCGACCTGGGCGAGGTGTTCGGCACCGAGCGGCCGGAGCTCGCCGGCGCGTCCGGGCTGCAGCTGCTCACGGAGGTGATGCGGCTGCTGGACAGCAACCGCTGGGAGGTCGGCAACGTCAGCGTGCAGGTCGTCAGCAACACCCCGCGGGTCGGACCGCGGCGGGCCGAGGCCGAGGGCGCGTTGTCGACGGCCCTCGGTGGGGCGCCGGTGAGCGTGACCGCCACGACGACCGACGGCCTGGGCCTGACCGGCCGTGGGGAGGGTCGCGCCGCGATCGCGTCGGCCCTCGTCGTACGCGCCACGTCCTAGCGTCCGCCGCAGGCGGGGCCGCTCCTTCGGACGCGGCAGGCGGATAGCCTGGCCAGGTGAGTCTGCGCCTGTACGACACCCGCACCCGCGAGGTGCGTCCGCTCGTGCCCCTGCGCGAGGGGCACGTGGGGCTGTACGTCTGCGGGCCCACCGTCCAGGCCGCGCCGCACGTGGGGCACCTGCGCAGTGCGGTCGCGATCGACGTCCTGCACCGTTGGCTGCTGGCCAGCGATCTCGAGGTCACCTTCGTCCGCAACGTCACCGACGTGGACGACAAGATCATCAACGACGCGGTGAAGAACGACGAGCCGTGGTGGGCGCTGTCCACGCGGATGACCCGGGCGTTCCGGCAGGCCTACGACGCGGTGCAGGTGCTGCCGCCCACCGTGGAGCCGACCGTGACCGGGCACCTGCCGCAGATCATCGCGCTCATCGAGCACCTGGTGGGGAACGGGCACGCCTACGTCAGCGGCGGCGATGTGTACCTGTCGGTGCGGTCCGTGCCGACGTACGGCGAGCTCAGCCACCAGTCGATCGACAACCTCAAGCAGGGCGAGGCCGACGACTCGCTCAAGCGCGACCCGGTCGACTTCGCCCTCTGGAAGGCGGCCAAGCTGGGCGAGCCGTCGTGGCCCTCGCCGTGGGGCCCAGGTCGTCCCGGCTGGCACATCGAGTGCTCGGCGATGGCGGTCGAGTACCTCGGCGAGGCGTTCGACCTCCACGGCGGCGGTCTCGACCTCGTCTTCCCGCATCACGAGAACGAGGACGCCCAGTCCACCGCCGCAGGCCATCCGTTCGCGACCACGTGGGTGCACCACGGCCTCGTGACGGCCGCGGGCGGCGAGAAGATGAGCAAGAGCCTCGGCAACAGCGTCACGGTGGCGGACGCCCTCGAGACCGTGCCCGCGCCAGTGCTGCGCTACGCCCTGGGGGCGGCCCACTACCGGAGCACGATCGAATGGTCCGCCCAGGTGGTGGCCGACGCGGCGGCGGCCTACGCGCGCATCGAGACCTTCGTCCGCAACGCGGCCGAGGCGACCGAGGGCGTCGAGGTGGATCTCGCACTGAGCAAGGCCAGCTGGGACGAGTTCGCGGCGGCGATGGACGACGACCTGGGCGTGCCGCAGGCGCTCGCCGTCGTGCACACCGGCATCCGGGCCGGCAACGCGCTGCTCGCCGACAAGGAGCTGCCCGCTCTCGCGGCCACCTTGTCCGTCGTACGCCGGATGCTGCGCGTCCTGTGCCTCGACCCCGTCTCGCAATGGCCCTCGGCCAACGGGGGAGAGCTCGCGCCGGTGGTGGACGCGCTCGTGGAGCTGGTCGTGGAGGCCCGGCAGCAGGCCCGGGCCCGCAAGGACTGGGAGCAGGCGGACGCGATCCGAGACCGGCTCACCGGGGCCGGCGTCGTGCTCGAGGACACCGCCGACGGCGTCCGCTGGCGGCTCGCATGAGCGTCAAGAAGGGCGGCCAGGGCGGTCGCGGCAACAAGCCCGGCAGCCACCGCAAGGGGGCGGCGGTCGGCTCGGGCGGTCAGAGCAAGCGGCGCCTCGAGGGCAAGGGCCCCACGCCCCCGGCCGAGGCCCGCAAGGGGCACCCGGCCGCGCGGCGCGCGGCCGCGTCCGCGAAGCGGGCGGGGACGGCGAAGCCGGCCCGTGGTGCAGCCCCGGCCAAGGCGCGCGGTGCCCGGCCGAACCCCGACGCCCCCGAGACGGTCGTCGGCCGCAACCCCGTCGTGGAGGCGCTGCGCGCGAAGGTCCCAGCCACCGCGCTGTACGTCGCGCACGGCACCGACAACGACGAGCGCATGACCGAGGCCGTCGCGGTGGCGGGCAAGGCGGGCATCTCGATCATGGAGATGACCCGCGCGCAGATGGACTCCATGACGGGCGGGATGCTGCACCAGGGCCTGGCGCTGCAGGTCCCGCCGTACACCTACCTGCACGCGGACGACCTGCTGGCCCGCGCGCTCGAGGCGCCCACCCCGCTGCTCGTGGCTCTGGACGGGGTCACCGACCCGCGCAACCTCGGGGCGGTGGTCCGCTCAGCGGCGGCGTTCGGCGCGCAGGGCGTGCTCCTGCCGGAGCGGCGCTCGGCCGGGATGACGGCGGCGGCCTGGAGGACCTCCGCCGGGGCGGCCGCGCGGCTGCCCGTGGCGCGGTGCGCGAACCTGGTACGTGCGCTGTCGTCGTACAAGAAGGCGGGGTTGTTCGTGGCGGGGCTGGCGGGCGACGCCGACCTGACCCTCGACGACCTGGAGATGGCGACCAGCCCGCTGGTGCTCGTGGTCGGCTCGGAGGGTGAGGGCCTCGGGCGGCTGGTGCGGGAGACCTGCGACGTGACGGTGAGCATCCCCATGGCCGGGGGCACCGAGTCGCTCAACGCGGGCGTGGCTGCCGCGGTCGCGTTGGCGGAGGTGGCCCGGCGCCGTCGCACGGCCTGAGCCGGCACGCCGGAGGGTCCGTCACCTGTCGGCCGGTAGTTCGTTGTGGAGTGCAACACTGGACGAGCCGGTCCCGAAATGTGAAACTTGTTACTGGTTACCCCTCGGGACCACACCCGGCAGCCACGAAGAGCGGCGTCACGAGCGCCCTCGACCCCCCGACAGGCAGGTGAGCGTGCGCAAGTCCCGCTCCGCACCCTCGCTGTCGGTCGTGCGCCCCGTGGACGTCGATCCGGTCGACGATGAGCTGAAGGCCGAGATCGAGGCCGAGGTGGCCCAGTCGCTCGCCGAGGAGATCACCGAGGCCGAGTCGCTGGTCGCGTCGCTCGACCGCGACCTGCGTGGGGACCGCCGGTGGCGTACGCCGGAGCAGCGCAGCGACGACGAGCTGGTGCTCGCTTCACGCTCCGGCGACGACGAGGCGTTGTCGCTCCTGCTCACGAAGTACCGCGCGTTCGCCCGGGTGAAGGCCCGCTCGTACTTCCTCGTCGGCGCCGACCGGGAGGACATCGTCCAGGAAGGCATGATCGGCCTCTACAAGGCGATCCGGGACTTCAACCCCGACATGCAGAGCAGCTTCCGGGCCTTCGCGGAGCTGTGCGTGACCCGCCAGATCATCACCGCCATCAAGACGGCGACCCGGCAGAAGCACGGCCCGCTCAACAACTACGTCAGCTTCCACCGGCCCCTGGGCACCGACGAGGACGGCGAGCGGGTGCTCGGCGACGTGATCCCGACGGTGGCGATCAGCGACCCCGCCGACCTGGTCATCTCCGCGGAGCGCATCCGGGCGCTGCAAGCGCACTTCGACGAGGTGCTGTCCGACCTCGAGACCGAGGTGCTGCGGCTGTACGTCGAGGGCAAGAGCTACCAGGAGATCGCGGAGCGGCTCCAGCGGCACGTGAAGTCGATCGACAACGCGCTGCAGCGCATCAAGCGCAAGCTGGAGGGCCACCTGCGGGCCCGCGAGGTCGCTGACGCCGGCTGACCTGCGCTCAGCGCGGCGGGCGCAGCGCCCAGGCGATCGTCATCCGCCCGGTCTCGCCGGCGTCGGTGCTCAGCACCACCTCGACGGGGAACTGCACGGTCTTCCCGGTCTCGTCGAGCTCCGCGCGGACCTCGTCCGCCTTGCGGCCCAGGGTGGCGGTCGCGGTGACCGGGCCCTGGGCCAGCCGCGTGTAGCTGATCTCGGCCGAGGCCGCGAGCGGCGTGACGCCCTGCTGGATCAGGTCCTCGAAGTTGCCGATCACGAGCGCCCCCGACGCGGTCTCCGCGAGCGTGAACATCGCACCCGCGTGCAGCCCCCCGACGTGGTTGTGGAAGGTCGGCTCGTCCCGCAGCGCGAGCACCGCCCGATCGGCGTCGAGCTCGAGGTACTCGATCCCCAGTGTCTTCACGAAGGGCACGAGCTCGGGCATGAGGCCGCGGATAGCGTCGAAGTCTGTCATGGCCGTGATGTTACTGGCTGGTAACCATCAGCGGAACAACCCCAGCCGCGCCGTCGGCGCACCCGGTACGGCAGCCCGCACCGTCGCGGCCGAGGCACCGCACCCGTCGGCCAGGACCTCGGCCATCACCTGCCGCGGATCCACCCGACCGGGCACCGCGCCGTCGTCCAAGGACGTGAGCGTCGGCCATGCGCCGACCACGCGGCCGCCCCGGACCCGGCCGCCCGCGACCAGCCACGTGGTGGCGCAGCCGTGGTCGAGGCCGCCGTTGGCGTTCTCGACGACCTGGCGCCCGAACTCGGTCATCACCACCACCGTCGTGCGGGCCCAGTCGTGGCCGAGGTCGGTCGCGAAGGCCGAGAGCGCTCGGCTCAGGTCGCGCACCTGCCGGCCCATCCACCCGCCGCCCATGCCGGCGTGCCTGCCCAGCCCCTCGTGCATGTCCCAGCCGCCGCCGTCCACGGTGGCCACGTGCAGCGGCAGGCCGGCGCGGAGCATGGTGGCGACGTCGTGCAGGCCGCGACCGAGCGCGCTGTCCGGGTAGCTGCCGAGGGCACGCCCCGCGAGGGGGGACAGGCGGCGCGCGGCAGCCATCGCCGTACGCATCCGTCGGCCGGCGTCGGAGCCGTCGGCGTTGAGGCTGGCGAGGGCGCTGAGGAAGGCGAGCGGCTCACCGCGGGTGCGGACGCCGAAGCCGTCCACCTGGGGCACGAGCAGCTCGGGCGCCCGACCGGCGAGCGCCCGTGGCAGCAGACCGCCGCGGGCCACCGCGTCGAAGGTGCCTGCGAACCCGGCGGCCTCGGCGTACCGGTCGAGCCACCCCGTGCGGTACGTCGCGGTCGGCGACGAGCAGGTCTCCAGGCGCTCCATGGCCTCGAAGTGCGAGCGGGTGGCGCGTTCCTCGGCGACAGCGACGACGGGCGCGAGCTGGCCGCGGGCGTACAGCGTCGCCAGCCCCGAGGCGTCCGGGTGCCAGCCCCACAGGCGGTCGACCCGACGCGCCTGAGAAGCGGGCAAGGCGAGGGAGGGCCGCGCTTTCGCGTAGCCCGGGTCGCCGATCGGGGCGAGCAGGCTCAGGCCGTCGAGACCGCCGCGGAGGAACACGACCACCAGGCGGGTGTCGGGATCGGCGGCGTGGGCGGTGGCGGCGGTGCCGAGCAGCGCCGCGCCGGCGAGACCTCCGGCGCCCTGCAGCAGCGCGCGCCGGGAGACGGTGCTCATCGGGCGCTGCTCATCGGGCGCTGCTCATCGGGCGCAGTGCCAGGGGTGACCGGCGAGCAGGGTGACCGCGACGGGCAGGCCCGGGTCGTAGGTCGCCAGCGGTGCGGGGGTGGTGAGCGCCCAACCTGCGGAGTCCGCGACCGCGGTCCTCTGCTGCTGCGGCAGCGGGCGGCCCAGGTGGCGGCGGGCGAGGGCGTCGAGCAGCTGCTCGCCGGTGACAGGCGTCGACGCCAGCCACGTGCGGCCCCCTGTCTCCCTCGGCAGGCCCGGGCGCAACGTGGTCGGGTCGGCCGCGCTGAGCCCGGCACCCCAGCCGTCGAGGGCGCGGCCGGCGAGGTCGAGGGCGGCGAGGCGCGCCCCCGTCGACGCCCACGCCCCAGCCGTGTCGGGCAGCCCGTCGGGAGAGGGCTGGCTGAGCAGGGCGTCGCCGTACCCGCGCAGCGCCGCCAGCATCGCGCGCGTGCCGCCGGCGAGCGGGGCGGTCGGCGCCACCCCGCAGGTGCGGGCGAAGGCGAGCGCCTGCTGCGACGGGCGACGCTGCTTGACCCCGACGGCGCGGGCGAACTCCGGGTGCGCGAACAGCGCGCGCAGCACCGGCACGATCGCCGTGTCGTGGTGCAGGTAGACCGACGCGAGGTGGCCGACCAGGTCGTCGGACGGGGTGTCGGAGACGAACCGTACGGCGAGCTTGCGGGCCACCCGGCGGGCGCAGGCCGGGTGG
>JBKOVB010000058.1:0-4182 GCA_046723735.1 Actinomycetota bacterium
TCGCCGACGGGGAGCAGGTCGTCGACGTCCCCCCGAAGCTGTCCGCCCGAGCGCGCGTGTTCTCCACCGGACAGGGCCGCAAGACCGACGCCACCGACGCGCACTCCGTCGCCCTCGTCGGCACGCGGATGGCCGGGCTCCGACCGGTGGTCGACGACGAGCAGCTGGCTGTGCTCCGGGTCCTGGCTGATCGACGCCGCGCCCTCGGCGAGGACCACACCCGGATGGTGGCGCAGCTGCATCACCTGCTGCTGGAGCTCATTCCTGGTGGAGCGAAGAAGGATCTGTCTGCCGCCCAGGGCAAGGCGTTGCTGGCCAAGGTGCGGCCGCGCGACGCAGCTGGCAAGACCCGCCGCCGCGTGGCGGCCGAGCTCATCGCCGACCTCGAGCGGATCTACACACGCAAGAAGGCGACGGACAAGGAACTGCGCGAACTCATCGAGGCCACCGGCACCTCGCTCCTGAGCTTGCACGGCATCGGCCCGTCTGGCGCCGCCCGCCTGCTCATCGACGTCGGGGACATCACCCGCTTCCCGACGAAGGGTCACTTCGCGTCCTGGAACGGCACCGCACCGCTCGACGCCTCCTCCGGCGACCAGATCCGCCACCGGCTCTCCCGCGCGGGCAACCGGCAGATCAACCGGACCCTGCACATCATGGCCACCGTCCAGCTGCGCCACAGCACGGAAGGGCGCGCCTACGACGACCCCAAGAAGGCCGCGGGCAAGACATCGATGGAGGCGATGCGCTGCCTCAAGCGCCGGCTCTCAGACATCGTCTACCGGCACCTGGTCGATGACGCCCTGCGCGCGATGACGGGCCCGGGAGGACACCGGGGAGCGACTACGCAGTCCAGCGCGGCCGGCTCACATCCCCACACCGGCACTTCGGAAGAGTCAGTTCCCGGACCCGCCACAGCCGAGCCTACGACCGCACTCCCGGCCGCCTGTTGACACAGAGGGGAGCCATGAGCGCGAGAACCTGAGCGGGCTCCGCCGGCAGCCTCGTGAGCGCGGAGGGCAGCATCACGGCCGGGCTTCTCCCGCGGCTTCTCCGGCGCGGCGCTCCTCGCCGTCGGGGTCGCGGTGGTCGCCGTCGTGACGATGCCGCGCACCAAGGTCGCCCAAGTGGCGGTGGCCTGCATGGACACCACTGAGACCGAGGCAGGGGCACCCACCGTGTTCACGAACCGCACCGGCCATGTGAGCCCTGCAGGCCGAGGGACTGGAGCTCCGCACGCAGGAGACGGCGCAGGCCCTACGTTGAAACCGCGTCCCGAGCATCGGAGGCACACCGCCATGAGCCCCGCAGCAGCCACCCCGAGCGAACGACCGCACACCATGCGCGCTGTCGTCCAGCGCAGGTACGGCGGTCCCGAGGTGATGGATCTGGAGGACGTGCCGCTGCCCACCACCGGCGCTCACGAGGTCCTGGTGCGGGTGCACGCTGCCGGGGTCGATCGCGGGACGGACCACCTGTTGACCGGCAAGCCCTACGCCGCGCGACTCGCCCTCGGGCTGCGCCAGCCCCGGCAGCCGGTCTGCGGGCGGGACGTGGCGGGGACGGTGGTCGACGTCGGCGCTGCGGTGACGCGCCTCAAGGTCGGGGACGAGGTCCACGGGGTCGCTCCGGGTTCCTTCGCGGAGTACGCCGCCGGCCCCGAGGTGAAGCTGGCTCCGAAGCCGACGAACCTCTCCTTCGCCGATGCGGCGGCGGTCCCGATCTCGGGAGGCACGGCCCTGCAGGCGGTCGTTGACGCCGGCCGAGTCCGTGAGGGCCAGGCGGTGCTGGTTCTCGGAGCCTCAGGTGGGGTCGGCAGCTTCGCCGTCCAGCTGGCGAAGGTGTTCGGGGCCGAGGTCACGGGCGTCTGCGGCACCGCCAAGCAGGACTTCGTGCGATCGCTCGGCGCCGACCACGTCCTCGACCACACCCGCAGCGACTTCGCCGACGGCGATCGGCGCTGGGACGTGATCCTCGACATCGGAGGGAACTCGTCGCTGCGGCGGCTGCGGCGAGCGCTGAAACCTCGCGGCACCGTCGTGTTTGTGGGCGGTGAAGGCGCCGGCAACGTCACGGGCCTGGGACGTCAGCTGCGCGGGGTGATGCTCTCACCCCTGATCCGGCAGAGGATGGTGCTGCTCGTGGCCAAGGAGAGAGCTGGCGACTACGAACGGCTGACCGAGCTGATCGAGGGGGGCCGCGTGGTCCCCCGGGTCGACCGCAACTACCCGTTCGAGGAGGCGGCCGACGCTCTGCTCCGACTGCGCGCCGGCGAGGTGCGCGGCAAGCTCACTCTCAGTGTGGTGCCGGAGGAGGCCGGCTAGGCGCACGGCTGATGGCACCGAGCGTCTTCCGGAGCCGCAGGCCACGTGTCGCCGTCCATGGCACCGACTTGGCCGGCGTCGTCGATGGGGTGGGCCCGGGCGTCACCCAGTGGCATCCCGGCGACCTGGTCTTCGGCGAGGCACTGCCTCGAGGCGGCAGGTACCGAATCCGAGGCGAGAATTCTCATCAGCGGGGCATCCGCGGTGTGGGCACCTTCGCGGTCCAGTCGCCATGCAACTTTGGCCTCCACGTCACCGCCGTCGTGAGCCCCCGCAACGCCACGCTCGCCCGGGAGCTCGGAGCGGCGAAGGTTGTCGACGACACCCGGGACGACTTCACGAGGACGGGCGAGCAGTACGACGTCGTTCTCGATCTCGTCGGCAACCGCAGGCTGGCCGAGCTTCGCCGAGCCGTGCGTCCGGGCGGTGCGCTGGTGCTCTCCGGCGGCGGCGTCCCGGGACAGGGCCGGCTCGTCGGTGCCATGCGGCTGCTCGTGCAGGCGCAGCTGCAGGGCCGTCGCACCGACATGCGGCTGCTCACCCCGCAGTCCGTGCCGTCAACGACGACGCTGGAGCGCCTCGCCGAGCTCGTTTTGCGGAGGCCGCCTGACACCCGTGATCGACCGACCGTTCGCGCTCGAAAGAACCGCGGCCGCCATCGACTACATGGAGCGCGAGCACACCCGAGGCAAGGTGGTCGTTCTGGTCGGCTGACTGATAGACCCTCGCGGGTTGGCAGTAGTCCCTCGCAGCAACGACAGTTGCGCAGCTACTACGACGGCGTCATGTCCACGAAGCGCGAGTAGTGGCCCTGGAACGCGACTGTGATGGTGGCCGTCGGGCCGTTCCTGTGCTTGGCCACGATGAAGTCGGCCTCGCCCGCGCGCGGGCTCTCCTTCTCGTACGCGTCCTCCCGATGCAGCAACACCACCATGTCGGCGTCCTGCTCGATCGAGTTGTGCACCGCGATGCCGTCGGCCACGAAGTTGTGGTTGCCGACGACCGTGGCGTCGAAGACCTCCTCGACCCCGTCCGCGACGATCTCCTCGACGGTGTCCCACAGCACGTCGTTGGTGGCCTCGAGCACGAGGTCCGCCTCGGTGAGCGCACCGGCCATCGCAGACAGCCGCCCTGCCGGTACGGCGACAGGCTGGTGCATCACGGCCTGCACCCGTTCCCAAACCTGGTCCGGGACGGTCTGGGGCACCTTCGGCTCACGCAGCTGGCGCAGCGCCTGCTCCCGCGCGGCGTCGCCGTGCAGCCCGCTCTCGATCTGACCCCTCAGCCGGGCGAGATCGTCGCCCGAGACGACCAGCTCGACCTCGCCGTCCCACACAACACGGGTGCAGGAGATGCCGAAGCGCAGCAGCAGGCGGCTCACCTGGTCGGCGGTGGCGGGGGTGAGGGCGTACCGGCGCACCTCGCCGGCAGCCAGCGCCGTCGCGCCCAGCGCCAACCGCAGCAGGTCCCTGAGCTGGGCCTTGGACAACGAGAACGCCGCGTCAGGCAGCGGGATCCCCGCCGCCAGGTCCGTCGCCGCCTCGGCCACCTCGGCCTCCGACCAGTTGGTCTCGAGCTCGGGCGCAGGCACGTGCCGCGGCACGGCCACCCGCGAACCGGGGTGCAGCTCGCCGAGGGGCTGCCACCCGTCGTACGTGAGGAAGGGGTGGTTGGCGGTGGCCCGCACGGTCTTGCCCGAGGCGAGCCGCAGCCGGAGCACCGGCTTCACGCCGGTGGAGAACACGTGCGTGAGGTGGCGGCGGACGTACCGGAGCGAAGAGTCGAGCGACCACACGGGCACGTCACGGGCGCCGCTCGCGAACAGCTCGCCCATCGTCGTCTCGGCACCGGTGTCGGC
>JBKOVB010000172.1:0-34293 GCA_046723735.1 Actinomycetota bacterium
GTCCAGGAGGCCCGCGGACGGCTGGCCGAGGTCGAGGTGGCCGGGCACCGGCCCCGGCTCCGGGCCGGGCTGCACACCGGGCGGCCACGCTCCGTCCGCGGCGACTACCTCGGCGTGGACGTCAACATCGCCGCGCGGCTCGTCGAGCGGGCCAAGCCGGACGAGGTGCTGGTGTCGGACGCGGCGTACGCGGGGCTCGACGCGGAGCGCGTGCGGGCGCGGCTGAAGAAGACGTTCCTGCTGACCGCGGTAAAGGGGGTGCCCCTCGACATGGTCGTGTACGCCGTCACCCCCGCCTGAGTTCGGCAGCGGGAGGTGACGGCCGGCTCTCACATGCGCGGCCTCGAGGGCGCGTCCGCGGCGTGCGCGCACCAAGATCACCGTGCCACACCACACGGCCGCGACGAGCGTGTGCGAGGCACGCTGATCTTCATCCGGCGGCACTGGGCAGGAGCCCGGCTGTGTGCAGGTACGGCGTGTTGCAGCGACGCAAAGGGCCCGCACCGAACCACGGTGCGGGCCCCTTCGAGGGAGAGCTACGCGCCGAACAGCGCGGCGAGCGACATGATCTCGTCGCCGGTGCTGTTGGGGACGATGTAGCCGTCCTGCTTCTCGATCTCGTCGATGTGAGCCGCGATGTCCTCAGCCGTCACGACGGCGCCCTTGCCGGCGTACCAGCCCGGGGCGATGCCGGTGAAGGCGCGGGCGTAGCGGCCGCCGGCGGCGCTGTACATGCCGTGCGTGGTGGTGCACGCCTCGCTGCACAGGTAGGTCACCATCGGCGTGATCGTCTCCGGCTGGAACGCGTCGGCGAACGCCCCGAGCAGCTCCTCGGTCATGCGCGTCTTGGCGATCGGCATGAGCACGTTGGACAGGATGTTGTTCTTCGCGCCCTCGACCGACAGGACGTTGGACAGGCCGATGAGGCCGGCCTTGGCGGCGCCGTAGTTGGCCTGGCCGAAGTTGCCCAGGTGCGCGTTCGACGAGGTGAACACGAACCGCCCGTAGTTGTTCTCCTTCATGACGGCGAAGGCGGGCTGGCTCACGTAGAAGGCGCCCTTGAGGTGCACGTCGAGGACGGCGTCCAGGTCCTCCCACGACATCTTCAGGAAGCTCTTGTCGCGCAGGATGCCCGCGTTGTTGACGACGATGTCGACCTTGCCGAAGGCGTCCACCGCGGTCTTCACGATGTTCGCGCCGCCCTCGGGCGTCGAGACGCTGTCGTAGTTCGGGACCGCCTGGCCGCCCTTGGCCTTGATCTCGTCGACGACCTTCTGCGCGGCGGTGTCGTCGCCGCCCTTGCCGTCGACGCTGCCGCCCAGGTCGTTGACGACCACGGCGGCGCCGCGCGCGGCCAGGTCGAGCGCGTAGGTGCGGCCGATGCCGCCGCCCGCGCCGGTCACGATCGCGACGCGCCCGTCGAAGCTGATCTCGGTCACTGGAATTGCCTCCACACGTGGGAACGTTGCGCGCCATCCTCCCGCAGGGCGCGAACCGTCGTTCACGCGGGGGGGCATGATGCGGGCCATGACGGTGCGGGTGGATGACGACGGCCCGGTCCGCGTGGTGGTCCTGGACCGCCCCGAGGTCCGGGGGGCGGTCGACGGGGAGCACGCCGCGGCGCTGCTCGCCGCCTTCGAGGAGCTCGAGGCACGCGAGGACCTTTCGGTCGGGGTGCTCACCGGCTCCGAAGGGCACTTCTGCGCGGGCGCCGACCTGCAGGCCGTCGCCTCCGGCTCGATGCCGGTGAGCAGGTACGGCGAGGGCCCGGGCCCCATGGGCCCGACCCGCCTCCGGTTGTCCAAGCCGGTGGTCGCGGCGGTCGAGGGCTACGCCGTCGCGGGCGGCCTCGAGCTGGCGCTCTGGTGCGACCTGCGGGTGGCGTCCGAGACGGCCGTGTTCGGTGTCTTCTGCCGGCGCTGGGGGGTGCCGCTCATCGACGGCGGCACGGTGCGGCTGCCCCGGCTCGTCGGCGAGTCGATGGCGCTCGACATGGTGCTCACCGGCCGGGCGGTCGACGCGCAGGAGGCGCTGCGGGTCGGGCTCGCCAACCGGCTCGTCCCCGGGGGCGAGGCGCGTGCGGCCGCGGTGGCGCTCGCCCACGAGCTCGCGGCGCTGCCGCAGACCTGCCTGCGCCAGGACCGCGCGTCGCTGCTGGCCCAGTGGGGACTCTCGCTGGACGGCGCGATGGCCCAGGAGTGGGCCCTGGGCGAGGTCGCGCTGCGGGAAGCTGTCGCCGGAGCGGCGAGGTTCGTCGCAGGCGCGGGCCGGCACGGGCATACTGCTCCATCGTGACTTCTCTGACGACGCGCGGTCGGGTTGCCGTGGTGGCGGCCTTCGTGGCCTCGGCCGGGCTGTGCGCCGGCGCGGCGGTGGCACTGGTCAAGACCAGCGACCGCCCGACCAGCACCACGTTCCCGCAGGTCCACCCGACCGCGGTGCTCTCGACCGGCACTCCTGCCCCCGCCCCGGCACCCAGCCCGCACGCGTCGGCGACGTCGGCTCCGACTCCCGCCGCCACGCGCAGCGCGACGCCAGCCGCCACCGCCTCCGCGGTAAGCACCCACCGGCCGCGCCCAGTGACCCACGAGCCCACGACCGAGGCGCTGCCCGGTCCGTCCGTCCACGCGGTGCTCGACCCGGCCTCCGGTGACATCGACACCGAGACGGTGCTCCAGCTCGCGGTCCACGCGACGGACGTGTCCGGCCCGCTGAGCCTCACCGTCGACTGGGGCGACGGAACCGTGGAGAGCCCGGTCGGCAACGCCTGCGACGGGGCCGGTGACTGCGAGGACTACGGCGACAGCCACACGTACGCCCATGAGGGCACGTACACCGTCAGGGTGATCGTCTCCAACGGGAAGCAGGCGACGACCGTCGTCTTCCACCCGGAGGTCAAGCCGTCGCCTAACGTCTGACGGGTGCCCACAGCGCGCGAGCTGCTGGACCTCGCGCTGGCCGCCCTCCCCGGTGCGCAGGCCCGCGAGGGCCAGCAGCAGATGGTCCTGGCGGTCGAGGCGGCCCTCGCCTCGGGCCGTCACCTGCTCGTGCAGGCCGGCACCGGGACCGGCAAGTCGCTGGGCTACCTGGTGCCCGCGCTCGCCAGCGGGCAGCGCGTGGTCGTGGCCACAGCCACCAAGGCGCTGCAGTCGCAGCTCGTCGAGAAGGACCTGCCCCGGCTCGCGGACGCCCTGGCCCCCGCGCTGGGGCGGCGTCCGACGTACGCCCTGGCGAAGGGCCGCTCCAACTACGCCTGCCTGCAGCGGGTGCACGCCCAGGACGGCGGTCTGGACGAGCAGGACGCCCTCTGGGACGGCCCCACCTCCATGACCGGGCAGCAGGTCGTGCGGCTGCGGGAATGGGCGCTCGAGGCCGAGACAGGCGACCGGGACGAGGTGCCGTTCCCCGTCAACGACCGGGCCTGGCGGCAGATCTCCGTGAGCGCTCGCGAGTGCCTGGGAAGCAAGTGCCCTGACCGGCTCGACTGCTTCGCCGAGCGGGCCCGCGAGCGGGCCAAGGACGTCGACGTCGTCGTCGCCAACCACGCGTTGCTCGCTCTCGACGCGTTCACCGAGGCGCAGGTGCTGCCGGAGCACGACGCCGTTGTGCTCGACGAGGCGCACGAGTTCACCTCCTCGGCCACGGAGGCGCTCACCCAGGAGCTGACCGTTCCCGCCGTACGACGGGCCGCAGCCGCCGCGAAGGAGTTCGTCTCCGAGGCCACCCACGAGCGGCTCGAGGACGCCCACGCCGTCCTCGACGGCGTACTGCACGGGCTGCCGCCCGGATGGCTGCAGGCTCTGCCGGACCCGGTGGCGGATGCCCTGGGGGTGGTCGCGTCGGCGAGTGCCGCGGCGGCCGTGGAGATCGGCAAGCCGCCGGACGGCACCCCGGAGCTCGAGGTGGGTCGGCGCGAGCGGGCGAAGCAGGCCCTGACGGAGGCGGCCGAGGCCGCCGAGGCGCTGCGCACCCCGCACGAGCGAAGCGCCGTCTACGCGACCCAGGACCGGGCGTTGCGGGTCTCGCCCCTGAGCGTCGGCGGCGCCCTCGCGAGCGGGCTGTTCGGCGAGGTGACCGTGGTGGCGACCTCGGCGACGCTCACGCTGGGCGGCTCGTTCCAGCACGCCGCGATCGAGCTCGGTCTGCCCTGGCCGCCGCAAGGCTGGGAGGGTGTCGACGTCGGCAGCCCCTTCGACTACGCGCGGCAGGGACAGCTGTGGGTGCCCCGCGACCTGCCCGACCCGAGCAAGCAGGCCGCCGCCTGGCAGGCCGCCGTGGACGCGTTGTGCGCCGAGCTGGTCGAGGCTGCGGGCGGCAGGACGCTGGCCCTGTTCACGTCCAGCGCCGCCGCGGCGCGGGCAGCAGCCGCCGTACGGGAGAAGACGGACCTCCCGGTGCTGCTGCAGGGGGAGGACACCCCGGGCGCGCTGACCCGACGGTTCGCCGCCGACGCCCGGACCTGCCTGTTCGGGACCCGGTCGTTCTGGCAGGGCGTCGACGTGCCCGGCCCTTCCTGCCAGCTGGTGATCCTCGACCGGATCCCGTTCGCGTTCGTCGACGACCCGCTGGTCAAGGCCCGGCAGGCCGACGCGGGCGACCGGGCCTTCATGCACGTGACGCTGCCACCGGCGGCGGTGCTGCTCGCGCAGGGGGCGGGCCGGCTGATCCGGTCGACCTCCGACCGCGGCGTCGTGGTGATCCTGGACCCGCGGGTGCTCACGGCGCGGTACGGCGAGGTGCTGCTGCGCACGCTCCCCGGCTTCTACCGCGCTGGGTCGAAGGAAGCGGTGCTCGCCTCGCTGAGGGCCATCGACGCCGCCGCGGTCACGGAGCCTGCGTCCACGCCGCCGTCGTGAGGTGCTCGTCGAGCGCGCCGTCGGGCCGGCAGTCGGCCGACCGGTAGTCGTCGGGCATCCGCGGGTAGACGGTCAGCCAGTAGAGCCGGGCGAGCCGACGGGCCTGCGCCTCGGTGGCGCCCAGCTCCTTCGCGGTGAAGGCGTCGCGCTGCACCGCCTCGCACTCGGCCACCGCCTCGACCGGCTGACCCCGCATGTGCATGGCCTCGTGGGTCAAAACGTGCACCGCCACGACCTGCTGCTGGCTCGGGTGCTCGTGATCGCCGTGGCGGTACGCCTCGATGTCGTGGCACTGGGCGCGCTTGATCAGCGTGCGCGGCAGCGGCCTTCCGGAGGCGTCGAAGGGCACCCAGCCCAGCTCCGACCCGGCGTCCACGAAGGCCGCGGCGCCGCTCTGGCACGTCACCGTGACGTGGTGCCCCACGAGGGCGGCGGCGATCCGCTCCAGTCGGCGCTCCTCGATGCGCCGTTGCGCTCCCGGTACGGCGGCAGCCACCGACACGAGCACGAGCACCGACACGGACCAGACCGGGAGCGCCCGCGGCCGGCCCAGGCTGTCCTGGCGCCGAACCGACCATCGCCCAAGAACCGCGGCGGCGCCCGCGAGACTTCCCACGCTCACCGCTCCGAGTGCCGAGATCACGTGGCCTGCATCGGCGGCCTTCGGGGAGGCCTGAACCGCCGTACGGGAGGATGTCCGGCGTGACCGACCACCTGCTCGTGACCGTCGACGCCGGCGTGGCCACCGTCGTGCTGAACCGCCCCGACAAGCACAACGCGATCAACCTGGCGATGTGGGAGGAGTTCGGGCGGCTGATGCCGGCGCTCGGCGCCGACGACGAGGTCGAGGTCGTGGTGCTGCGCGGACCGGCCGGCGGGCCGTTCAGCGCGGGCGCGGACATCAGCGAGTTCCAGACGTTGCGGTCGACCCCGGACAGTGCCGAGCGGTACGGCGAGGCCGTGACCTCGGGGGAGCGGGCCATCCTCGCGTGCCCGAAGCCCACCATCGCGATGGTGGAGGGGTTCGCGATCGGCGGCGGCTCGCAGGTGGCGCTGGCCTGCGACCTGCGGCTGTGCGCGCCCGGTGCGCGGTTCGGGATCACGCCGGCCAAGCTCGGCATCGTCTACGCGCTGCAGTCCACCGGCCGGCTGGTGGATGTGGTGGGACCGGCGTGGGCGTCGTGGATCCTCATGACCGGCGACCTCGTCGATGCCGACACCGCGCTTCGGATCGGGCTGGTGCACGAGGTGACGTCCGACCTCGAGGCCCGGACGGCGGCGCTCGCAGCCACGTTGACGAGCCGCGCGCAGGTGTCGCTGCTGGGTGCGAAGGCGCTGATCGCGAAGGTGACGGCCGGGGTGCGTGAGGAGGATGCGGAGGTCAGGCAGCACTACCACGACTCGCTGCACAGCCCCGAGTACGCCGAGGGCGTCGCCGCGTTCCTCGCGAAGCGGACGCCGGACTTCAGGGGCGCGCGGTCGGCCACGCCGCGCGGCTGAGCTCCAGCACGAAGAAGCCGGTGTTCGCGTCGGCGTACCAGACCTGCCTGGTGGCCGGCACGAAGGCTGGGGCCGACATCGCGTAGGCGCCGACCCGCATGGGGTTGCGGGCGTTGACGACCGGCTGGTTGGCGTAGGCGACCTCCCGTGGGTGTAGCGGGTCGCGGAGGTCGAACACCCGCAGGCCGGAGAGGATCATCGAGCAGGCGAGGATCCCGGGGTCGGTGCTGCGCGGCACGTTGCAGTAGTGCGCGGCGTACCCCTGGCCGACCATGCTCGCGCCCGGGTCGTCCCCCTCGACCCGGCGCGCGGCGACGTTGTGCGCCTCGAGCCGGATGCGGCTCACCAGCCTCGGTCGGCGCTCGTCGGACACGTCGATCACGTGGACCGCGCCGACGTTCTCCTCCGGCGTGAACTGGTAGACGTTCGTGTCGTACTCGTCGAACTCGACGACGTAGCGCCGCCCCTTGATCGTCACCGGGATCGCGTTCTGCGGGATGGTGACCTCCGGCCAGGTGAGGCTGCTGACCTCTCGCACCTGCGGGTTGGGGAGGCGGCGCTGCACCTGCGAGACGTCCAGGATGCTCAGGCCGCCGCCGCCCTGACTTGTCTCGGTGACGAAGTTCGTGCCGTCAGGCATGCGCGCGACGTAGGCGCGGGTGCCGTCGTCGCTGATCGTGAGCCCGTGCACGACCATCGTGCTCGACCGCCACACGACCGAGGGCCGGGTCGGGTCGGTGAGGTCGATCGCGGTGAGACCGCCGGTGAACGTGGTGGAGGCCCAGAACGTGCGACCGTCGGGGGAGAAGGCGCCCTCGTGCCCCAGCAGCGCCAGTGGGAGCGAGCTCTGCAGAGCGGGGTGACGGCAGTCGTCGCGGACGCTCCACACGTCGACGAACCCGACCTGTGTCGTTGCGCTGCCGGCGTCCGCCACGAGCAGGCCGCGGCGCGCGTTGAGGCGCAGCGACTCGTGCGGGGAGACCATCGCGGGGGAGCGCAGCACAGCGGTTCGGAGCGGGTGCCGGGGGTCGGACATGTCCAGCACGTAGGTGCCCGGGGTGTCGTCGGTGACGTCCCGGGGGAACAGCAGCGTGCTGTCGTAGAAGGCGCATACGTGCCCCGCCGGGTCGACGTAGCGCTCGACGCGGAAGCCGCCGTTGGTGCCGACGTGGGCCAGCACGCGGGCGTTGCAGGTGTAGCCACGCGCGGCCCGGCCGTTGGTGTAGTCGGCCGCCGGGACCCGCCCCTGGATGCCCGTCTCCGGGCGGGACTGCTTGTCGCAGCGGGCCCTCGGCGTGCTGCCGAGCGGGTGCGCGTCGTAGCTCGCCTGCTGCGTCGTCCCGTGCAGCCGCAGGTACGCCGAGGCGCGGTCGAGCGAGGACGAACCGCTCGCGAGCGTGCCCACGGCCAGGGCGGCGACGGCGGTCAGAGCGACGGGGAGCACGAGTCGGTGGCGCACCTGAGCATGAAACACGACGAAACGCCCGCCGTCGTGGGAGGTCGTTGTCGGTGCCGGGCGCGAGCATGGCGGCGTGGTCACCGTCGAGGACGTGCGGCGTCTGGCCCTGTCCTTGCCGCGTACGACCGAGCACCTCGTCCGCGACCGGGTGAAGTTCCGGGTGGGGCGGTTGGTCTACCTCGCGTTCAGCCGTGACGAGACGCTCATGGGCTTTGCGTTCCCCAAGGAGGAGCGCGAGGCGCTCGTGGCGTCGTCGCCGACGTACCTCATGCCGGCCGCGTCGGACCTCCGCTACAACTGGGTCGCCTGCCGGCTGGAGCTGCTCGAGCCCGCCGAGATGGAGGACCGCGTCGTCGAGGCGTGGGGGATGTGCGTGCCGAGGTTCCTGCGCGAGCAGGAGGCGCTGCGCCGGCTCAGATGAACAGCCCGGCCGGCGGCTCGGGCACGGGGACCGGGTCGGCGTCGGTCGGGGGCCGTGTGCCGGCGGCGAAGGTGCGACCGTCACGGGCGCGCCGGCGGGGGTCGAGGTCGAACGGCGCGTTGGACCCCGCCAGCACGAGGTTGCCGAACCGTCGGCCTCTCAGGACGCCCGCCTCGCCGATCACGACGACGTGCTCGAACACCGCAGCCAGGGCGGCGGCCTGGGTCCGGGCGAACGCGAGCGTGCCGCTGTCGGCGACGTTGAGGGCGTAGACCCCACCGGGCCGCAACAGGGCAGCGACCTCCTGCACCGCCTCGAGCGTGGTCAGGTGCTGGGGCACGACCGAGCCGCAGAACACGTCCGCCACCACGATGTCGCTGGCGCCGGGACGCAGCCGGCACAGCATCGCGCGGCCGTCGCCGACCTTGAGGCGGAAGCCTGCCGTACCGAGCTGTGCGCGCACCACCTCGGCGAGCGGCTCGTCGGCCTCGACCACCATCTGGATAGAGCCGGGGCGGGTGGCGGCGACGTAGCGCGGGAGGGTGCAGCCGGCGCCGCCGAGATGCACGGCGCTCACCGGGCCGTCGGGCAGCCCGTCGACCAGCTCGGCGAGGACCTGGACATAGTCGAAGTCGAGGTACGTCGGGTCGTCGAGGTCGACGTAGCTCTGGGGCGTGCCGTCGACGAGCAGCATCCAGCCGGCGGGGCGGTCGAGGTCGCGGACGAGCTCCGCGGTGCCGAACCTGACCTCCCAGCGCCCGCCCGTCGGCCTAGCTGACCTCGCCACCGCGCCCGTCGGTGCGGATGTCCGCGATGTCCTTGCACGTGTCGCAGACGGGCAGCTGCTTCGGGTCCTTGCTGGGCGTGAACACATGGCCGCAAAGCGCCTCGACCGGGGTGCCGAGGATGTAGGCCTCCGTCACCTTCGCCGGGTCCTTCACGATGTGCGCCACCGATCCCGGGTCCTGGAGCTCGCGCTCCTCGGTGCGCTCCTCGATCAGCGTGCTCGTGCCGAGCTGGGGTTCGCTCATGCCTTGATGCTAGGCCGAGGTCAGCGCACCTCGGCGAGGTAGCGCTCGAGCTCCTGCACGCCACGCTCGGCCTCGCGCCGTACGTCGGAGCCCTCGTGCTCCTTGAAGAACCGCGCCGCCACGACGCCCACCGCAATACCGCTCGCCACACCAAGTAGCACCCACACGACTGTCATGTCTCGGTGTCTCGGCAGGTTGTGGGGGGCGCTCGACCAGCCGTTCGGGGGACGTTAGCGTGGGGGACGCGCACCGGTCCTCCATGGCCCCCGGTCCCACACTCGTCGCTGCGAGCGACACACCGCCGAGAGGCGACCTGAGGGCCGGTGCGCACCCCTCGTTCGCCCCCTGGGAGTCGCCGTGGCCGAAGGCCGACCGTCGCGCGTGCGCTGCATGCCGCCGCTGGAGGTCGACGCGCACACCGCCGTCGTCGAGGCCCAGGAAGCGGAGCTGGTACGTCGCCTCGAGGTCGCGCTCGCCGAGCTGCCGCAGTCGGAGCGTACGGCGGTCGTCGCCGCGATCGCCTACGCCGGTGGCAGCGTGGGTGCCGCGATGGAGCTCGGGCTGGAGCTGGCAGACGCGGATGCCCTGACGCGCAACGGCCTCCAGCTGCTGAGGGCGGCGCTGTCGGACCTCGACGCGCACGGCGTGCCGCAGCAGTAGGACGGCGGTCTGAAGCGCTGAAAACGCACCGCCGCAACAGCTGCGCGTGGCCGCTGCCCTAGAATCTGTGGACGGCAACTTTCCTTACACAGCAAGGGTTTTCGTCCCGAATTTGTCGGTGGCGCCGGGTACGTTTCGGGCATGTCTTCGGAGCTCGCGCCGCTGCCGCACTGCTATGTGCGGCGCGGCCAGCGGATCGACGCGATCGCGGCCCGGGAGCGTCACATCGCCTGGTTGCAGGCGCAGCAGCGGTTGGACGTGGCGGCGTTGTACGCCGAGGACCGGGACGGTATGCCTGAGCGGTTCGTCGTCGACGAGCTGGCCTTGGCGTGGGGTCGGTCGAGGCGGCAGGCCCAGGGTCGGCTGGACGAGGCCCGGATGTTCGTGGACTTCCCGTGCCTGCACGCGCTGGTCGCGGACGGCACCTGGCTGATGGATCACGCCGACGCGGTGCTCGGGGAGCTGCTCGCGTCCGGGCTGCCCGGGCAGGCCGAGCAGCAACAGGTGCTCGACCTACTGCTGTCGCGGAAGGTGCAGCGGACGCCGTACGAGCTGAAGGTCGCGGTGCGGACCGCGGTGGTGGTGCTGTTCCCCGACCACGCCGCGAAGCGGGCGGCGAAGGCCGCCGCCGATCGGGACGTGACCGTGCACAGCGAAGGACCGGGCGGTGCGCAGCTGTACGCCCACGGCCCGACCACGGACGTGGCCGCGATGATGCGCTCGCTGGACGCGCTGTGCTGGCCGCCCGCAGCGGACGACCCGCGCAGCATGGCGCAGCGCCGGTTCGACACCCTGCGCGACCTGGTCTGCGGCCGGGCCCGACCCGGGCAGTGGCAGGTCCAGGTGCTGGTCGGGCTTGCCACCGTCGAGGGCCACGACGAGCTTCCCGCGGAGATCCCCGGCTTCGGGCCGATCCCGGCCCCGCAGGTCCGCGAGCTGGTCGCCGCCGGTGCCGAGCTGCGCCGGGTGGTGGTCGACGAGCACGGCCGCCTTGTCGCGGTCGACCCGACCGTGCACCGCCCCGATCAGCGGCCTGCCACCCCTGAGCCGACCGGCCCCCTCTTGTGGGGCTACGAGGACGAACCCGACGAGCCCGTCGAGCCCGACCCCGATGCCCCCACCGCCGAGGACCTCGCCTGGCACGAGGAGCACAGCTGCTACTCCGGTCTCGAGCCCACCGCCAGCAAGCGGGTGCCCGAGCCCTCCCTTGACGGACCTGCCCGAGCGGCCCGCCGCGCCCCCGCCCCGGCCGAGCCCGCACTGAGTACCCCACCCACCCCGGAGCCGTCACCAGGGTGGAGCGGCACGGTGCTCGTGCGTGCGCTGCGTCGGATCGCCACCGACCCGGTCGTGACCGTGGACCTGAGCACCGACCGGTACGCCGTCCCGGTTCGGCTCAAGCGGCACCTCGTGCTTCGCGACCGCACCTGCGTGTTCCCAGGCTGCACCCGCCGCGCCGACCTCTGCGACAAGGACCATCTCGAGGCCTGGCCTCGCGGGCGCACCACCGAGCGGAACCTCGCCGACGAGTGCGAGCACCACCACCAGGCCAAGCACGACCGGTTCCGCGTGGTCCGCCTGCCTGACGGCACCTTCCGCTGGACCACGCCCGCCGGCCACACCTACGACCGACCACCCCGACCGGTCCTCGATCACCTCGGCTACCGGCCACCACCAGACCTGATGTGGCCGTGAACGCGTTCAGCCCCGCTCGAGCATCGAGATCGGGGCTACGAGCGCGGCGGGTGGGCAGGCAGGTAGCGGCCCCTACCTCCCTGCTCGGTGTGCGGCACGAGTGGCTCACAGGCATCCTCGTCTGACGCGTACGTGTTCTTCGTGAACACGATCCCCGGCTGGCGTCGCCGCGGAGTGGGGTTGTCGATGACCTCGACCGCACTGCGCACGGCCCTGCGGCTGGGCTCGCACAGGGCCTGTCTCGACGCAAGCGGGGCGGGCGTTCCCCTCTACCGGCGGCTGGGCTTCACGGCCGCCGGCACGATGACCCAGTTCACCCGATCCAACTGATCAACCTGAACAGAAGGCCGTACCGACGGGGAGAAGTAGCCGCCTATTGTCCGCGAGTCCCCGCCTCAGCGCTCGCGCGGCCGATCCTCACGGCGTAGCGCGGCGGCTCAGGACGAGGACGCTCGCCACCGCCAGCGTGCCGCCCGCGGCGAGGGCCAGGACCCGCCCGCCGGAGATCGGCACCGTCTCGTGCAGCACCGTCACGGCAAGCACCACCGCCACCACCGGCTCCACGACCGACAACGCCGCCAGGGGCGCACCCAGGTCCCCGGTCTGGAACGCCATCTGCGCCACGAGGAGCGACAGGAGCCCGACCCCGAGCGCCGCGTAGGGCGCCCACGTCGTGAACACCGCCTCGCCGCGGGCAAGGCGCGTCGTGGTCACGGCGAGAAGCACCGCGCTCGTCCCGATGAGCACACCTGCCGCCGTACCGGCACAGGCGGGACCGAGGCGGGGTCGGTGCCGAGAAGCCAGCAACGGCAGCACAACAGCCGTGACGATCACACCGGCCAGGACGGCGACGGACCGACGGGGCACGTGCGTGCTCGGGGCCGAGGACAGGACGGGCCCCAGCACTGCCAGCCCGAGCGCGCAGAGCAGCACTCCGGCCACCTCGAAGGCCCGCAGCGGTCGCCGGTGCAGCACCGCCGAGAGCACGGCTGCCAGCGGGAGCCCTGCGACCAGGAGCGTCTGCACCAGCGCTACCGACCCGAGGGACAGCGCCCAGCCCTGGAAGGCGACGGCGGCGACCTCCGCGAGCAGTGCGAGCAGCCAGAGCGGGCGTTGGGCCAGGGTGACGAGGAGCCCGGGGGAGGCGGTGGCCGCGACCCTCCGTGCCTGGTGGTGCTGCAGCGCCGTGGCCGTCCCGAACAGGGTGGCCGAGCCGAGCGCCGCGGCGACGGCCGCGCCGGTCATGCCGCCAGGCCGTGGTCGCCCACGGTGCCGACCTCGAGGTCCCGGTCGCGGCAGCGGGCGATCAGGGCCGGCAGCGCGCCGAGGGTCGCCCGCCATGAGCCCGGCTCGCTGGTGCAGTCCGAGTCGTGCAGCAGCACGGTCCCGCCGTCGAGCGCTCCGCGAAGGACCTCGTCGAGCACCGACCGGGGCGTGCAGGTCCGCTGCCAGTCCTGCCCCCAGGCCGTCCAGAGGACGGTCTGCAGGTCCAGCTGCCGGGCAGCGACCAGGTCAGCCGTCGTCAGGGCCCCGTACGGCGGACGGAACCACCTCGGCCTCACCCCGCTCTGGGCCTCCACCAGGTCGGCCGTGCGTGCCAGCTGGTCGTACGTCTCCCGCCCGGGCAGGTGCCTCAGGTGGTTGCGGTGGTCGAAGGAGTGCACCGCCAGCTCGTGGCCCTCGTCGACCAGCCGCTGCGCCATCGTGGGGTACCGCAGGCACATCTCCCCGAGGAGGAAGAACGTCGCCCGCACGTCGTGCCGCGCCAGCACCTCGAGGAACCGCGGGGTGCTCTGCTCGTCCGGCCCGTCGTCGAAGGTGAGCGCCACGTGGCCGGGGCGGCCGTGCCCGTTCAGCCTGCGCGCGAGCCGGCCCTTGGTCGCCGGTAGGAACGTCACGAGGGGCGCAGCCTGCACCGCGGCGGCGGCGGCACCACCGACGAGCAGGAGCGATCCGAGTCGCACAGCTACCCCTTGGGCCAGAGTGCCCGCATCGGAGCCAGGGGCAGGCCGACGGCGCGCACCGACGCGCGGAACGCCGCGAGGTCGGCCAGCACCTGGTCGGGCGTGCGCCCACGTTCGTCGAGGACGACCTGCCGGCCGGGGGACAGGCGCGCGGGCGGCTGCAGCGGCGTGACGACCTCGTCGGGTCGAGCCAGCTCGACCTCGTGGTCCCACGCCACCATGCGTTCCACCATGCCCGGGGTGCGCAGGCACACGACCTTCGCCTCGGTCTCGCCGAGTGGGGCGACCATGGCCGCCGCCGCGTCGATCGCCTGCCGCGACCGGCTCGGGTTGCGGCTCTCCACCCCGGGGTCGGCGGCGACCACCGTGACGCCCCGGCCGACCAACGCCCGCAGGTCCGTGGGCGTGGGGGCGTCGCCGATCGGTGCGACGGCCGCGCTGACGCCCAGCCCGCGCAGGGCGGCCTGCACGCGCGGGTCCGCGACCTGCGTGTGGTCGACGAGGGCAGCGGTGTAGACGGCCCGGTCGTGGCTCTCGGCCACCCCCAGGTGACCGTGCACCGTCGCCTGCGCGACCCCGAACGACAGCGCGCTCAGGGTCACCGGCACGCCGACGGCCACCGCGCCCACCCGGCGGCCCCACATCGACGAGGCGGGGGCGAGCCTCGGGACAGGCGCGGGGGCGGTCGCGAGGTCGAGCAGGATGTCCGTGGGGTCGGTGCGGAACAGGTCTCGGGCCCGCGCCGCCATCGCCGCACCTTCCGGGGTGCGGGCCAGCCGCCGTACCTCCGCGACGAGGTCCTCGACCGACTCGGCGTACGCCGCCACGTCGGCGTCACGCATGGCTTCTGCGTTGCGGTGGCCGTGCCCGGGAAGGCACGCGTGCCCGATCACCGGCACGCCGACGGCGAAGCCCTCGAGGCACGAGAGCCCGCCCGCGTTGTGCACCAGCACGTCTGAGGCGGCCAGCAGCCGCCGTACCTCGGTGGTCCAGCCGAGCGCCACGATGCCGTCCTCTGCGTCGAGCTCGGCGCGCAGGTCCTCGTTGCGTCCGCAGAGCACGACGGGCGTGCCGACGCCGGCGGCGCGCAGGGCTCGGGCCGTCTCCGCCACCTTGCCGACACCCCAGGAGCCGGCCACGACGAGGACCGCGGTGGCGTCGTCCGGCAGCCCCATCAGGGCACGGCCCTCGGTGCGCTCAGCCGGCGTCGCCGGCTCGAGGAAGTGGTCGGGCAGCACCGGCCCGACGGCCCGGGAGGGGCTGCCGACGCGGTCGATCGCCTCCACGGCGCTGCCGTGCCAGACCGTGAGGTTCAGGTCGATTCCGGGGTGCAGCCACAGGCCGTGCACGTCGACGTCGGTGAGGAACCCGACCGCCGGGATGTCCAGCTTGCCGCGGCGACGCAACGCACCGGTGGCCTGGCAGCCGAGCGGGTACGTCGAGATCACCACGTCGTGGCCCCGGGCCAGACGCCGCACGCGTCGCCGCCCCATCTGCCCGAGCCAGGCGCTCACCGGGGCCAGGACGCCGCGGTCCATCCGGCCGTACAGCCACTCGTACGACGAGGGCGCGTGCTTCAGCTGGCCCTGGTAGACCCGGCGGTAGAACGGCCCCATCCGGGCGGGCAGGAGATCGAGGTAGTCGACGACGCGAGCCTCGGCCCCGCGGGAGTGCAGCCGCCGCTCAAGCTCGTAGGCGACGCCGTCATGACCGGCACCCATCGCCGCGGAGATGATCAGGACGGACGGCACTGAACATCTCCTGGGACAAGGGTGACGGGGTTGTCCCCTCCAGGCTACTTGAACGCCGGAGGACCGCTGACCGTGGCGTTCGGGGTGTTGCTGTTCTGCGGCTCCAGCTTGGTGCCGCCGGCCTTGTCGACCACCCAGTAGGTCACCCCGCCGAACAGGAGGCAGGCCACGGTGGCCGCGACGATCGGGGTGGTGTTGCTCTTCGCCATGCGCCGAAACCTACCGTGCCTCGCTCGGCGCACCCTGAACGGGGGCGGCGTGCCGAGGCTGGTACGGCGGCGCCACCACCGGCTCGGACAGCGTGGCCGCCGCGGGGTCGAGCTCCGCGGCCACCTCGCCCGACGCCTCGGCCCAGCGCCGCGCACGCTGCTCCTGCACGAGCTGCTGCCGGATCGCGAACCGCTCCTCGCGGTGGGCGTCAAGGTCTTGCCGCGACACCCGGCGTCGCCGCCCGTCCGGCCCGAGGTGCGACGGCAGCTGGCCGCTCTCCAGCAGACGGATCACGGCCGTGGGCGACATGCCCAGCTCGACCGCGGCTTCCTCGATGCTCAGGTCCCCGCCTCTCACGCTCTCATCCTGCACCAGCCGCGGCGTTGGCTTCAGCAGCGTCCGGGGTGTCGACGGTGCTACTGGCTCGCGGGGACAAGGCAGAACAGGTTGCCCTCGGGGTCGTGCAGGACGTGCCACCGCATGTCCAGCTCCTCGACCACCTCCACGAGCTCTGCGCCCAGGCCGACCGCGCGGGTGGTCTCGGCATCGACGTCAGGGGTCTCGAGGTCGAGGTGCAGGCGGCTGCGGGTCTGCACGGGATCGGTGACCTGCTGGAACACCAGCCGGGGGTGGCCCGGGGCGACGGGGTGCAGCCCGAG
Organism: Actinomycetota bacterium; assembly: GCA_046723735.1. GTDB lineage: Bacteria > Actinomycetota > Actinomycetes > Mycobacteriales > SCTD01 > RYN-111. Next base: position 16,207 of record JBKOVB010000172.1, read on the forward strand.
ATACTGCCCCGCCTCGCCGCGCACGGTCGTGCCCAGCAGCGCGCACCAGAACGCGGCGAGCGCGTGCTTGTCGCGGCAGTCGATCGTGATGCTGTCCATCCGCACACCCATGGCGACAGGGTTTCACGGCCTGGCATGACCTCCCTTGATCGGGATACGGTCCGAGAGTGCGGGTTCGCAACCATCGCGGGACCGTCCACCGGCCCGACTACGAGGTCGCGGTGGCGGAGCTGCGCGCGCAGCTCGCGGCCCTGCCCCCCGGTGCGCCGGTCCGGCTGGGCAAGCGCACCTCCAACCTCTTCCGCCCCCGTGCCGACGTGACGGACCGGCTCGACGTGGCCGCGTTCTCGGGCGTCCTGGAGGTGGGGGACGGCTACGCCGAGGTGCTCGGCATGACGACGTACGAGGATCTCGTCGACGCCACATTGCCGACGGGGCAGATGCCGCTCGTCGTGCCACAGCTCAAGACCATCACCCTCGGCGGAGCCGTGACCGGTCTCGGGATCGAGAGCTCCAGCTTCCGCAACGGCACGCCGCACGAGTCCGTCCTCGAGATGGACGTCCTGACCGGCGACGGCCGGGTCGTCACCTGCAGCCGCGCCCAGAACGCTGATCTCTTCCACGGCTTCCCGAACTCCTACGGCACCCTCGGCTACGCCCTGCGGCTCCGCATCGAGCTCGAGCGCACCCACACGTACGTGCACCTGCAGCACGTCCGGTGCCGCTCGGTCGCCGAGGCCGCCGACCTGATGCGACAACGCTGCACCGCGCGCGACGTCGACTTCGTCGACGGCACGTGGTTCTCCCCGATCGAGGTCTACGTGACGCTCGGCACCTGGGCCGACCGCGCTCCGCTGCTGTCGGACTACACCGGCCAGGCGATCTACTACCGCTCCGTCCAGGAGCGCAAGGACGACTGGCTGACGGTGCGGGACTACCTGTGGCGCTGGGACACTGACTGGTTCTGGTGCAGCCGCGCCTTCGGCGTCCAGAACCCACGCGTACGGCGGCTGGTGCCGCGTCGCTACCTGCGCTCCGACACCTACTGGAAGCTCGTGGCCTTCGAGCAGAAGCACCGCTGGAAGGCGCGCCTCGACCGCCGGCGGGGCCTGCCCGAGCGCGAGGACCTCATCCAGGACGTGGAGATCCCGGTGGACCGGCTCGCCGAGTTCATGGACGTCTTCGCCCGCGAGGTGCCCATCGAGCCGGTGTGGTTCTGCCCGTTGCAGCAGCGCTCCGCCGACGACGTGTGGGAGCTCTACCGGCTCGACCCCGACGTGCTCTACGTCAACGTCGGGTTCTGGTCGTCGGTGGCGCTCGAGGCCGGCGAGGACCCCACCACCCACAACCGTCTCGTCGAGCGGCTCGTCGACGACCTGGGTGGCCGGAAGTCCTTGTACAGCACGGCTTTCTACGACCGTGAGCACTTCTGGGAGCTCTACAACGGGGCGGCCTACGAGGTGCTGAAGAAGACCTACGACCCTGACGGCCGCCTGCTCGACCTGTACGCGAAGGCCGTCCAACGCCGCTAGGAGGAGCCATGCCCCGAGTGCCCGTCGCCGACGCCCTGGCCACGGTGCTGCCCGACGCGACACGGGTTGAGGCCTACGACGGTTCCGCGGTCGGGCCCCACGACGCCGACGTGGTCGTCTCCGTCAAGAGCCCTAAGGCACTGTCCTACGTCATCTCCGCCCCCGGCGGGCTCGGCCTCGCGCGCGCCTACATCTCCGGAGAGATGGACGTCCGGGCGCCCAGCCACTACCAGGCGCTGAAGATCCTCAGCCGCGTCAAGATGGGCGACCTCACGATGCAGGAGCGGCTCAGCCTGCTGCGCAACCTCGGGCCGGAGGCGCTCCACTGGGTCGAGCCGCCGCCGCAGGAGGTGGGGGCCAAGCGTTACCTGTCGGGCCTGCGCGCGCACACCCGGCGCCGGGACGCGGCCGCGATCTCGCACCACTACGACGTCAGCAACACCTTCTACGACTGGGTGCTCGGGCCCTCGATGGCCTACACGTGTGCGGTGTTCCCTCACGAGGACGCGACGCTCGAGGAGGCGCAGTTCGCCAAGTTCGACCTGGTCTGCCGCAAGCTGGGGCTCAAGCCCGGCATGCGGCTGCTCGACGTCGGCTGCGGCTGGGGCGGCATGGCGATGCACGCGGCCGAGCACTACGGCGTCGACGTGATCGCCGTGACCCTGTCACGCCAGCAGGCCGAGTGGGGCCGCAAGGAGAGCGCGGAGCGGGGCCTGACCCAGCACGTCGACATCCGCTTCGGCGACTACCGCGACGTGCGGGAGACCGGCTTCGACGCGGTGAGCTCGATCGGGCTCACGGAGCACATCGGGATCGCCAACCTCTCGTCGTACGCGCACTTCCTGGCGGGCAAGCTCGTGCCCCAGGGCCGGCTCCTGAACCATTGCATCACCCGACCCAACGACCACTCGAAGGCCATCGCCCGCCGCGGCTTCATCTCCCGGTACGTCTTCCCGGACGGCGAGCTGCCAGGCGTCGGGCGGGTGATCCGCGAGCTGCAGGCCGCCGGCCTCGAGGTCCGGCACGAGGAGAACCTGCGCGAGCACTACGCGATGACGCTGCGCGAGTGGTGCGCCAACCTCGACGAGCACTGGGACGAGGCCGTCGAGGAGGTCGGGCTTGCGACCGCGAAGGTCTGGGCCCTCTACATGGCCGGGTCCCGGCTGGGCTTCGAGCGCAACGAGATCCAGCTCCACCAGGTGCTCGCCGTCAAGGCGACGGACGGCGTCAGCGCCATGCCGCTGCGCCCCGACTGGCTGTCCTAGGTCTTGCGCTCGTAGGGGCTGGGCAGCCGGTTCGGCGGGCGCACCGGCGTGATCGTCTTGTCCCCTGTACGCCGCGGGCCGGTCCACGGGCCCGGTACGGCGTCGAGCCGGTCGGCGAGGCGGTAGGCGACCGCCTCGTAGTTGGCCCGCCAGCCGCGGAAGTCGGGCCACGCCTCCTCGGGGGTGCGTTCCATCACGAAGGTGGTGGAGGCGATCCGGGCGACTCCCTCGAGGTAGTCGTCGTAGCTGAGCTGGATCGGTGCGTCCGGGTCCGGGTCGGCGCTCACCTCGAGCCCGAGGCTGTCGGCGATGGACCGCAGCGCGGTGAAGCCCATGCGCAGGCACAGCCGGGCCTGGATCGCGGGGACCGTGCTCGGCGCGAGCGCCAGCCACAGCGCCGCCGAGTCGAGGACCGCGAGCAGCGCGACAAGCCACGACGACAGCTCGTGAGGGGAGCGGAACCGGGTGAGCACCGGGTAGTTGGTGTGGCTCTCCGCGACGTCCGCGGCCCAGCGCTCCCACCCCTCGTAGAAGCGGTCCATGGCGATCCCCGACTGCCCCACCGGGATGCCGAACTGGGTACGAGCGAGGATCTCCGGTCCCCACGGCGGTGAGCCCGCCCGGGACGCGAGCAGCGTCACCTCGGTCTCGCGCCTGTTGAACGCGGCATAGAGCGTCGGCAGGTACCCGATCTGGAGCGCCACCACGACCATGCCGGTGGCCGCCGCGGCGTAGTCGACCACCGTCAGCGGGGTGCTGTCCGGGCCGGCGTACCCGAGCGTGAACAGCGACGAGCCGGCCTGGGCGAAGGCATGCGCCACGCCCTTCGCGTCGAAGGGCACGAGCAGCAGGGCGAAGCCGACGTAGAACAACACGAGCCAGGCGACCAGCTGCACCAGCAGCGTGGTCGAGGCCTGCGACGCGAGCACGCTGTCGCGGGTCGAGTACTCGTGCACAGGCCGGGTGGCGAGGGCGTACGCCTTGGTCACCGCCCGGTCGACGACGCGACCGACCCTGGCCCGCGAGCGGCGCGGGACCACCACGGTCGTGATCACGCTCGCCCAGGTCAGCACCACGATCACCGAACCGACCGCGGCGGCGGCTAGTTCGGCCACGCCCGGAACGGGATGTTCCAGTCCCACATCCCGGGATCGGACAGCAACGGCGGAGCCTTGGCGTTCACGATGTCGACGACGTCGCCGCGCTTGGAGATCCCGAAGAACCAGGCGGCGTCGGCGGGGGAGATGTTGACGCAGCCGTGGCTGACGTTGCGTACGCCCTGGTCCCGCACGGACCAGGCGGCCGAGTGGACGAACGCCCCGCCGTACGAGATCCGGATGCTGTTCGGCACCTTCTCGTAGTAGCCCGCCGGCGAGTTTCGGGGGATGCCCACCGTGGCCGAGTCCATGACCTCGACCTTGACCTTCTCGAGCACCAGGTGGACGCCGCCCTTGGTCGGGTACTTGTCACGGCCGGTGGACACCTTGACGACGCGCACCAGCTTCCCGTCGACGACCACCCGCATCGTGAGCGCCTTGACGTCCACCGTCGAGATCACGGACGACCCGATCTGGAACGTCGACGAGTGCGCGCCCTCGCCCCACGTGTCGTCGGACAGGTGCAGACGCGCCAGGTCGGACGTGACGGTGATGCGCGTGCCCTTGGCCCAGTAGCCCGGCCCGCGGTAGTGCAGCTCGGTCGGCGACATCCACCGCCAGGCGCCCGCCACGGTCGGCACGGTGGTGACACCCAGCCGGCTCAGGACGGCGGCGCGGTCGGCAGGCTCGGTCACCGGCCGGTCGAGCGTCACGATCACCGGTTGACCCACCCCGACGACCTTCCCGTCGCCGGGGCTCAGCCGCGCGTGCAGCGTCCTGGCCGCGCGGGCGGTGCGAAGCGTCGTGCTCAGCACGCGGGTGCTCCCGGACAGGTCCGCCACACGTGCCGTCACGCGGTACGACGCGTCCGGGAAGAGCCCGATGCTCGCGACCCACTGGTGGTCGCTCACCTCGCCGGCGACGGGCGTGCCGTCCTGGTCGACGACCTCCGCGGCCTTGAGGACGCCGTTGCGTGCGCTCACCGACAAAGGGGAGTCCCAGCGCACGGGGGACGCCCCGCCGTTCGCCAGCAGCACCGGCGCCGGTACGGCGGACGGTGACCGCTCGCCGGCCACGCTCGTCGGGGCGTCGTTGCACGCCCCGGCGCCGGCCGCAACCACTGCGGTGACGGCGAGCGTGGCGAGGACGCGGCGCAGCCGTGGTGTGCTGCTCATCACGTCCATCATCACTGATGCCAGGATGGAGGGGAAACCGAGAACCGGGGAGCACGGATCATGAGCGAGTGGGGTCGGGTCGCCGACGACGGCACGGTCTACGTGAAGACCGCCGAGGGGGAGCGCGCCGTCGGGTCCTGGCACGCCGGGTCGCCCGACGAGGGCTTGGCTCATTTCGCGCGCCGCTACGAGCAGCTCGCCACCGAGGTGACCCTGCTCGAGGCGCGGCTACGCAGCGGCTCGGGCGACCCGCGGCAGGTCGCGACCAGCGCCGAGCGGCTCAAGGAGACGCTGCCCACTGCTGCCGCTGTCGGGGACCTCGACGCGCTGGCGCGCCGCATCGACGCGCTGCTCGAGAAGACCGCCGGTGCCGTCGAGGCCTACCAGGCCGCACGCGCTGCCGCCAGGGACGAGGCCGTCGGGCGCCTCACGGCGCTTGCCGAGGAGGCCGAGAAGCTGGCGGTGAGCTCGTCGTGGAAGGAGTCCGGCGAGCGGCTGCGGACCATCGGGCAGGACTGGAAGCGCGTCACCGGGGTCGACAAGAAGACGGCCGACGCCCTGTGGGAGCGGGTGGCCGCGAGCCGCACCACGTTCGTGGAGCGGCGGACCGCGCACTTCGGCGCGCTCGAGCAGCAGCGCACCGTCTCGCAGGAGCGCAAGGAGCGCATCGTCAAGGAGGCCGAGAAGCTCGCGGCCTCCACCGAGTGGAAGTCGACCGCGGAGCGCTTCAAGCAGCTCATGACGGAGTGGAAGTCGGCCGGGCGGGCGAACCGGGAGGCCGAGGAGGAGCTCTGGCAGCGCTTCAAGGCTTCCCAGGACACCTTCTTCGGCGCCCGCAACGCGACCTTCGCCGAGAAGGACGAGGAGCTCCGGGCGAACCAGAAGGTCAAGGAGGAGATCCTCGCCGAGGCGGAGGCGCTCGAGGTGCCCGGCGGCAAGGCCCGGCTGCGGCAGCTCCAGGAGAAGTGGGACGCCGCCGGCAAGGTGCCGCGCGACGTGATGCGCTCGCTCGAAGACCGGTTCGCGAAGGTCGAGGCGGCGTTCCGCGACCAGGGCGACTCCTCGCACGTCCGCGCCACCGAGTCGACCTTCGTGGTGCGGCTGCGCGAGAAGGTGGCCGACCTCGAGAAGAAGCTCGCCGCCGCGCGTGCCGACGGGCGCCCGACCGGCGACCTCGAGGCTCAGCTCGAGACGCAGCGGAGCTGGCTGGCGCAGGCCGGCGTGTCCGTCGACGCCCCGCCCGCGCCCGAGCCGGCCGCCTCGGCGCCGAAGAAGTCGACGACCGCCTGGGTGCGCGCCGAGGAGTAGCGCCTGGCGGGCCCGCTCCTAGCGGACCTTCTCCTTGAGGAAGGCCACAGCCCGGTCCCACGCCTGCTTCGCGAGCTCCGGGTCGTAGGTGCCCAGGAGGTTCTCGTCGTTGTGGAAGGCGTGGCCGGCCGGGTAGAAGTGGAACTCGACCTCCGCGCCCGACTCCTCGCGGATCTGGTTCTCCTGCGCCCTTGCCGCGTCGGCCGGGAAGAAGGCGTCGTTCTCCCCGTAGTGGCCCTGGACCGCCGCGGTGATGCCCTGGAACGCCTTGGGCACCGCCGTACCGACGCCGTAGAACGGGACCGCCGCGCTGACCTTGTCGCCCTGCTGCGCGGCGAGCATCAGCACGAAGCCGCCGCCCATGCAGAAGCCGATCGCGCCGACCGTTTGCGAGGTCACCGCGTCCAGCCCCAGCAGGTAGTCGACGGCGCCGGCGAGGTCCTGCGCGGCCTGGGCGACGGGCAGGGACATCATGAGCTTGCCGGCCTCGTCGGAGTCGTGCGTGGTTCTCCCGCCGAACAGGTCCGGGGCGAGAGCGACGAAGCCCTCGGCGGCGAGGCGATCCGCGATCGAGGCGATGTGGTCGGTGAGGCCCCACCACTCCTGGATCACGATGACGCCCGGGCCGCTGCCGGAGGACGGCGTGGCGAGGTACCCGTGGGCCGTGCGTCCGTTGCTCGGGAAGGTGACGTTCTGACGGGGGTTCTCGGTCATGTGCCGCATCCTGCCCCAGTGATCGTCAACGCCACCAGGGGTAGCAGCGACACGAGCGTGAGTGGGCTCCTGGACAGGATGACCCATGCCGACCTCGGCACACGTCCCTAGTCGTCCCGGGGTCCGAGTAGTCCCTTCTGACTGTTTCGGGCCGATGGCTCCCTGGTCCCGGACATTGCGTGCGACCGTGGCATCGCACCCAATCCGTCACATGCCCGGGGTTTCCGTCATGCGCTCAAAGCGATGCCTGACCGTCACCACGACCTTGCTCGTCGCGTTCCTCATGGGCACGGCACACGCCGTGCCCGCCGCGCCGCAGGACGGGACTACGCGCCCCTCGCCGACGACCTTCGGCTTCGGCGTCCAGGCCAGCACCGACGTCAAGGGGCTCGGTGGTTGGATGCAGCGCTCCAACGCGGCGTGGGACTACGCGTACCGCTACCTGGGTGGCGGTGTCGGGAGCGCCGCGAACTGGACCGGCTGGGCGCCCAATGCGACCTACCCGATCTCCTACGCCCAGAACGCGTCGTCCAAGGGCTACACCCCGGTCTTCACCTACTACCAGATGCTGAACGGCGGGGCGGCGTGCTCAGGCTGCGGCGAGGCCAAGCAGGACCTCACCAACCTCAACGACCCGACGGTGATGAAGGCCTACTACGAGGACTTCGCGCTCCTGATGAAGCGCCTCGGCACGGCGACCTACGACGGGGTCGTCGGCTTCGGCAAGGACGCGATCGTCCACGTCGAGCCTGACCTCTCGGGTTACGCGCAGACCGCAGCGCTGTTCTCCGCCAGCTGCTTCGCCCTCTGCACCGCGGTGGCCAACACCCCGGCTGCGGTGAAGGCGGCCGTGGCACGGTCCGGCTTCCCGTTGGCAGCGGGCTACCCGGACACGTTCCAGGGCTTCAACGAAGTGCTGCTGCGCCTTCGCGACACCTACGCGCCCAACGTGCGGCTCGCCGCGCACATCAGCAACTGGGCCACCGGGTACGACCTGAACTCGGCCACCACGCCGAACCTGAACGCGCAGGCCCTCGGGACCTCGGCCGGGCTCTTCGCCGCGTTGTCGGGCACCACCTACACCGACGGAACCCACTCGACGTACGACCTGGTCTTCAACGACGTGTCGAACAAGGACGCGGGCTACTACACCTACGTGCTGGGCAAGCCTCGGTTCTGGGACCAGGACAACGTGGTCTTCCCGAACTTCCACCGCTGGGAGGACTACCTCCGGGCAGCGACCCAGGCCGCCGGTCCCCAGGCGATCGTGTGGCAGGTGCCGATAGGCAACCAGCTCTACGCCGCCGTCAACAACACCCCGGGCCACTACCAGGACAACCGGGTCGAGTACTTCTTCGACCACGTCGCGGAGCTCAAGAACGCGGGCATCGTCGGTGTGCTGTTCGGCACGACGATCGCCCGCGCGACGAACTACGCCGACTGGGCAGGTGACGGCGTGACGAATCCCGCGCCCGTCTGCAACAGCGACGGTTGGAGCTCGGGGAAGGTCGTCTGCAGCACGATCCAGACACCAGTGTCCGACGACGACGGCGGCTACCTGAGGGTTCGGGCTCAGCAGTACTACCGGGCCCCGCTGCCGCTGGGCTGACGAGATCAGACGAGCGCGTGCGCGTTGCCGAGCTCCTCGAGCACCGCGGCCGGCCCGCGCCGCAGGTACCACTCCAGCTCGTAGGTCTCGGTGAACTGGTCCTCGAGCATGACCGGCGTGATCTGGCTGGCGTGCGCGAGCAGCGCGTCGCGCTTCACCGCGAGCTCCCGCGGCGTGGCGGCCAGCGCGACGCTGATCTCCGCCGTCACCCGGCCGTAGGTCGCGCGTCGGGTCGGCTTCACGGCGTCGTCGAGCAGGTGCCCTCCGGCGAAGTGCAGGTGCTCACGGTCGACCGTGGCGTCGTACGACGTGACGCCGGCCACCATGGCGGCGTACCGCGCCACGAGGTGGACCGCGACGTGGTCGGGGTGGCCGTAGATGCCGTCGGCGTCGTACCCGACCACGGCCTCGGCGCGCTCGGACTCCACCAGCTTCGCGACGGTCTTGGCGAGCCCCTGCAGGTCCGCTTGCACCAGCGCGCGCGGGTGCCGGGCCGACTCCCAGTCCGGCATGCCGCTGTCCCGACGGCCCAGGAGCACCAGCCGGCTGACGCCGAGCAGCTCCGCCGCGCGCTCGAGCTCCGCCGTACGCACCTGGCCCAGGGTGCGGCCGCGCAACGGGACCTTCGGCTCCCCGAGCTCGCCGTGGGTGGCGGTGACGAGCACGACCCGGGCGCCGTGGTCGGCCAGCCGTCGGATCGTGGCACCGGTGAAGATCGCCTCGTCGTCGGGGTGCGCGTGCACCACGACCACGGTGCGCCCCGTCAGGTCCTGAGGGACGGGGACAGGGGTGTCGAGCAGCAGGGACATGGACGTCTCTTCGAGGAGGGCGCCTCAGCCGGGCGCGGGGTTGTCGGGACCTGGGTCAGCGACAACACGGACACGCGCAGCACCGCACGACGGCGGTGAGCAGGTGCGCGGGCATGCAGCGAGTGTGCCAGACCGTCCCGGCCGCGCGCACCTGTGACGTCCGCCACTCCCTCCGGTTGCGTCATGGCGTCCGCGCGGCGAGCCACTCCCCGGGCGATGACGTTGCGGTGGTGGTCAGGGGCGGTGGACGGCCAGCGGCGCGTGCAGCACCTCGTCGACGAAGCCCTCGGGGTCGTCGGGGTCGAGCATGCCGGCCGCGCCGAGCGCCGCGAGGCCGTGCACGGTGACCCAGCACAGCCGGGCGAGGTCGCGCGCATCGGGCCCGACGAGCGTGTGCGCGTCCAGGCAGGCCTGCACCTCCGCGACCAGCCGCCCGAAGGTCGTGGCCCGGCACTGGCCCTGCGTGGTGCGCCCCGGCGTGAAGCCTGTGATCGCCCGTCCGAACATCACGGCGAAGAACGCGGGTTCGTCACGCGCGAACGCGAGGTAGGCGCGCCCCGCCGCGACGATCCGCTCCGGGTCGCCCGATGGGGGAGCGGCGTCGAGGGCGTCCCGCATCCGGGCCGCGAGGCGGGAGAAGCCCTCGGCGTACAACGCGTCGGCCAGGCCGGACTTGCCGCCGAACAGCGTGTAGACGAGCTGCGTCGAGCCGCCCGCCTCGGTCGCGACGCGACGCAGCGACAGCCCTTGGGGTCCCTGTTCGGCCAGCAGCCGTGCAGCGATCTCGAGCACCTGCGCGCGCCGGTCGTCCTCGTCCGCCGGGTGAGGGAACGGGTCCACCGACGCATCGTCTCTTGCCCACACCGCCATAACGCTGTTATACACCCGTCATGACAACGTTGGCTATCCCTACTGCGGAGCCCGTCGAGCTGCACCGGCCCGTCGAGGCCATCAGCGCGCACGCCTGGCGCGTGCTCGCGGTCTCGGCGGCGGCGGTGTACGTCGTCTTCCTCGACGCCACGATCGTGAACATCGCCTTCCCGGCGATCAGCGCGGACTTCGCCGACGTCTCCCGCAGCAGCCTGTCGTGGGTGCTCAACGGCTACGCCGTCGTCTTCGGGGCGCTGCTGGTGACGGCCGGGCGGCTGGCCGACGACCACGGCCGCAAGCAGGTCTTCCTCGCCGGGCTGGCGGTCTTCGGGCTGGGCAGCGCCCTGTGCGGGCTCGCCCCCAGCGCGGCCACGCTCGTAGCGGCACGGGTCGTGCAGGGCGTCGGCGGCGCGCTACTGGTCCCGGCCTCGCTCGCCCTGCTGCTGCCGGAGTTCCCGCTCGCGAAGCGGGCCACCGCCGTCGGGTTGTGGTCAGCGTGCGGCGCGGTCGCCAGCGCTACGGGCCCGTCGCTCGGCGCGCTCCTGATCGAGGGTCCCGGCTGGCGCTGGGTGTTCTTCGTGAACCTGCCCTTCTGCCTCGCCGCGACCTGGTTCGGCCGCCGTGTGCTCGTCGAGTCCCGCGGCGAGAGCCGGGGGCGGGTGGACGTGCTCGGCGTCGTGCTCGTCACCGCGGTGTTCGGGCTGCTGTCCCTCGGTCTGGTGCAGGGCGAGGAGTGGGGCTGGACCAGCTACCGCACGGTGGGTGTCTTCCTCGACGCCGCGATCCTCGCGCCGCTGCTCGTGCTGCGCTCGCTGCACCACCCGCACCCCGCGATGCCGGTGCGGCTGTTTCGGGTCCCGACGTTCTCCTTCGCGACGAGCGGGACGCTGCTCTACGGCGCCGCGTTCTACGGGCAGATCCTCGCGAACGTGCTCTTCCTGACCGGCGTCTGGCACTACAGCGTGCTCCGCACGGCGCTGGCCGTGCTGCCCGGCCCGCTCATGGCGGCGCTCGCCGCACCGGTCTCGGGCCGGCTCGCGGACCGTTACGGCTACCGCTGGGTGGTCGTCCCGGGCGCGGCCCTGTTCGTCCTCGGCGCGCTGCTCATGGCCCACGGCATGCCTGCGGACCCGTCGTACGTCAGCCACTTCCTCCCCGCCCAGCTGGTCATCGGGGTGTCGATCGGGACGTCGATGAGCACGCTCGGTGCGGCGGCGTCGCAGGCCCTGCCGCCCGAGCAGTACGGCGGCGGGTCGGCCGTCAGCTCCGCCTCCCGCCAGCTCGGGGCGGTTCTCGGGGTCGCCCTCGTGGTGGCGGTCCTCGGGGCCTACGGGCCGCAGGAGGCGCTCGACGCCTTCCACGCCTCCTGGCTGACGACGGCCCTGCTGGCCCTCGGTACCAGCGTGCTGGCTCTCGGGTTGCCGCGCCGTCAGCGCTGAGGCCGGGCCACCAGGTCGACCGCTGACCGGCCGGCCTCGCGGGCTCGTCGCTCGTAACCCGTCTCGGGCCGGTGCAACGGCCGCGGCACCTGTTCGACGACCCAGCCGGCGAGCACGTCGCGGACGTGGTCGGCGTACTCGGGCCGGTCGGTGGCCACGTGCAGGGTGCCGTCCGCGGCGAGCCGCGAGGAGATCAGGGCTGCCACGCTCGGGCGCACGAAGCGGCGCTTGGCGTGCCGCGTCTTGGGCCAGGGGTCGGGGAAGTAAAGCCGTACCTCGCGGAGCGAGCCCGGGGGGAGCGCCTGCAGCACGGCCAGCGCGTCGCCTTCGATGATCCGCACGTTGGTGAGGTGGGCGGCCTCGATCCGGCGCAGCAGCGCCATGACGCCGGCCGGGTGCACCTCCACGGCGAGGACGTCCGTCTCGGGGTCGGCCGCCGCCATGAGCGCGGTCGCCTCGCCCATGCCGAAGCCGATCTCGAGGACCAGCGGGCGGTCGCGCACCAGCTTCCCGTCGTAGGGCGGGTCGATGCCGTGCACGGGCCACAGCCGCACCCGGGCCGCCCGTGAGGTCGGACCGGTCCGGCCCCTGCGGACCTTGAACGACGGGATCTCCGTGGTACGTCCCTCCGTCATGACCTGATCATCCTCCCGACACCCGACGACCCCCGCCAGCGGGTGCCGGACGGGGGTCGTCGAAGGGGGGTGCGGAGGTCAGGCGACGTACTCCTTGAGACCGTCTGCGCGGCCCTCGAGGCGCAGCTCGGCGAGCGTGTCGCGCTCGATCTGGCGGATCCGCTCGCGGGTCAGGCCCAGGTGGCGGCCTACCTCGTCGAGGGTGCGCGGGCGGCCGTCGTCCAGGCCGAAGCGCATCCGGACCACGATCGCCGACCGCTCCGGCAGGCTGTCGAGGACCGCGTTGAGCTGCGACTGCAGCATCTGCGACTCCACGGCCTGCACCGGGTCCACCGACTCGGTGTCGGTGATGAAGTCGCCGAGGGTGGCCTCGTCGTCGCCGACCGGGCTCTGCAGCGAGAGCGTGTCACGGCCGAAGGCGATGATCTCCTCGACCTTGGCCGCGGTCATCTCGAGCTGCGCCCCGATCTCCTCCGCGGAGGGGTCGCGGCCCAGCGACTGGGTCAGCTCGCGCCGCACGCGGGTCACCTTGGTGATCAGCTCGGCCATGTGGACCGGCACGCGGATGGTGCGGCCCTGGTCGGCCAGCGCCCGCTGCAGGGCCTGGCGGATCCACCAGGTGGCGTACGTCGAGAACTTGTAGCCCTTGGCGTAGTCGAACTTCTCGACCGCGCGGACAAGGCCGAGGTTGCCCTCCTGCACGAGGTCGAGAAGGTCGAGGCCACGGCCCTGGTAGCGCTTGGCGAGCGAGACCACGAGGCGCAGGTTGGCCTCGAGCAGGTGCCGCTTGGCCTTCTCGCCGTCACGGGCCACCCACTGCAGGTCGCGCTTCATCGTCGGGGTGAGCTTGAGGCCCTCCTCGGCGGACATGCGCAGCTTCTCCTGCGCGAACAGGCCGGCCTCGATGCGCTTGGCCAGGTCGACCTCCTCGACGGCGGTGAGCAGAGCCACGCGGCCGATCTCGCGGAGGTAGGCCTTGACCAGGTCGATGCCCGGCGGAGGCTCGTCCAGGGTCAGCGGCTTGTCCTCCTCGGCCAGCTCGGCGGCGGTGGGCTCGAGCTCGTCCTCGGCGGCGGGGGCGGTGGCGGGCGCCGCGGGCGGCTCCTCGGCCTTCACCGGCGCGGCCTTCGCCGTGGTCGTCCGGGAGGCGGCCTTCGTCGCAGGCTTTGCCTTGGTGCCGGCCTTGGCCGAGCGCGTCGCGCGCGCGGGCGCGGCCTCGGTCTCGAGGGTGGCCGCCTCGAGGGCGACCTCGGTCACGGGGGACTCGGTCAGTGTCACGGTGCTCTCTCCAGTGCGGCCGGCTGGCCGGGTCGCGGCCTTCGTGCGGGCGGTCGTGCCGGGCCCGGTGGGGCCGGCGCTGGCGTGGGCGGCGCGGGTGCGGGAGGTCTTCGTGGGCTCGTCGGCACCGATCACCACACCCGCCTCGGTGAGGCGCTTGAGGACGCTGCGCGCCTGGGCAGGCCCCATCCCGGCGGCCTCGAAGGTGCTGCGCAGCTGCGCGAGGGTCGTCTGTCCCTGCGCGGTCACTGTCTCAACGACACGCGCGACCATCGCCTCGACTGCGTCGGCGGGGCGGGTGGCGGTGGGCATGACGAGATCTCCAGCTCTTTTGTCGGTGGTGCAGGGGGCGAGTACTGTGGCGGACAGCCCGCTCCGGGGACTGGTTGTCACCGGGGAGCGGTCGCGCGTGTTCGCGCGTCATCCGCAGGTTCAAACGTTCTCAGACTTCGGCGTGTTCCGATAGTTACTCTCTGGTGAACTCCCTCACAGCCGGAAGATCTGCGGTCCGGCTCGTCCCGGTTCAGCCCCAGCCGAGCTCGTGCAGCCGGTGCTCGTCGAGGCCCATGTGGTGGCCGAACTCGTGGCACACCGTCACGCCGATCTCCCGGACGAGGTCGTCGAGGTCCCGCGCGAGCAGGCACAGCGGGATCCGGTACAGGCTGATGCGGTCCGGCAGCACGCCCGAGTAGGAGAACCGCTCGGTGAGCGGCACGCCCTGGTAGAGCCCCAGCAGGTCGGGGTCGTCGGGGTTCTCGTCCTCGACGACCACGGCGACGTTGCGGAAGTGGGCGGCGACCTCCGGGGGCAGCGTGTCGAGTGCCTCGGCGACGAGCTCCTCGAACTCGGCCGGCGCCACCAGCTGCACTCAGGGCTCCAGGTACTCGCGCAGACCGCCCGCCCGGCTGGGGTGCCGCAGCTTGGCCAGCGTCTTGGCCTCGATCTGCCGGATCCGCTCGCGAGTGAGCCCGAAGGTGTGCCCGATCTCGTCCAGGGTGTGCGGCGTGCCGTCGGCCAGCCCGTACCGCAGCGCCACGACGGCTTGCTCCTTCTCGCTCAGATCGTTCAGCGCTGCGTGCAGACGGTCCTGCAGCACGCCCCTAGCCACGACGTCGAACGGAGGCGGCGAGTCGGCGTCCTCGATGAAGTCGCCCAGGCTGCTGTCGGCCTCGTCGCCCACCGTCACCTCGAGCGACACGGGCTCGCGCGCGTAGGACAGCACCTCCTGCACCTTCTCGACGGTGATGCCGAGCTCCTCCCCGAGCTCCTCCTCGGTGGGCTCGCGTCCCAGGCCCTGGAGCAGGTCGCGGCGGGTTCGGGTGATCTTGTTGATCTGCTCGACCATGTGGACCGGGATGCGGATCGTGCGGCTCTGGTCCGCCATCGCGCGGGTGATCGCCTGCCGGATCCACCACGTGGCGTACGTCGAGAACTTGAAGCCCTTGGTGTAGTCGAACTTCTCGACGGCCCGCAGCAGGCCCAGGTTGCCCTCCTGCACGAGGTCGAGCAGGGGCAGCCCGCGGCCGACGTACCGCTTCGCGACGCTGACCACGAGCCGCAGGTTGGCCTCGAGCAGGTGCTGCTTGGCCTTCTCGCCGTCGCGCACGAGCCACTCGAGGTCGCGCCGGTACGAACCGGACAGCCCCCTTTGAGCCAGCTTGTGCTTCGCGAACAGCCCTGCTTCGATGCGCTGCGAGAGCTCGACCTCCTGCGCGGCGTTCAGCAGCGGGACCTTGCCGATCTCCTTGAGGTACGCCCGGACGAGGTCCGTCGTGACCGCCGGGGCGTCCAGCGCCTCGACGGCCTCGACAGCCTCGGCGGGCTCGTCGGCCGAGCCCCCGACCGGGTCGACGTCCAGCTCGTCGACCGGGGAGGGTTCGCGCTCGAGCGGGGAAGACATCGCAGGCCTCCGTGCAACTTCGGTCGCCCTGTACAACACGCGGCGACGGTGCATGGTTCCCAGGGACCTGTTCCCCCACCCGCCCGGACAACGCGCGAGAGCCGGCCCCCACGAGGAGGACCGGCTCTCGCCGTACCGGCTGTGCTAGAGGAGCGACCGTAGGACGTACGGCATGATTCCGCCGTTGCGGTAGTAGGCCTGCTCACCGGGCGTGTCGATGCGGACCGTGGCCGTGAAGGTCTTGTCGTCGGCCCGCACCGTCAGCTCCCGGGGCACGTCGCCGCCGCCCGCGATGCCCTCGATGGTGAAGCTCTCGAAGCCGGTGAGGCCGAGCGACTGGGCGTTCTCGCCGTCCTTGAACTGCAGCGGCAGCACGCCCATCCCGATGAGGTTGGAGCGGTGGATCCGCTCGTAGCTCTCGGCGATGACGGCACGGACGCCGAGCAGCGCGGTGCCCTTGGCAGCCCAGTCGCGCGAGGAGCCGGAGCCGTACTCCTTGCCGGCCAGGATCACGAGCGGGGTGCCCTCGGCCTGGTAGGCCTGGGACGCCTCGTAGATCGTGGTTACCTGGCCGTCCTTGACCGTCACGCCGCCCTCGGTGCCCGGCGCGAGCTGGTTGCGCAGCCGGATGTTGGCGAAGGTGCCGCGGATCATGACCTCGTGGTTGCCGCGGCGGCTGCCGTAGCTGTTGAAGTCCTTGGGCGCGACGCCGTGCTCCTGCAGGTAGCGACCGGCGGGGGAGTCGACCTTGATCGAGCCGGCCGGGGAGATGTGGTCGGTGGTGACGCTGTCGCCCAGCACCGCGAGGACCTTCGCGCCGACGATGTCGGTGAGCGGCTTGGGCTCGCGGGACATGCCGTCGAAGTACGGGGCCTTGCGGACGTACGTCGAGGCCGGGTCCCACGTGAAGGCGTCGCCGGCCGGGACCGGGATGGCCTGCCAGCGCTCGTCACCGGCGAACACGTCCGAGTACGACGACGTGTACATGTCCTCGCTGATCGCCTCGCCGACGACCTTGGCCACGTCGGCGGGGGAGGGCCAGATGTCCTTCAGGAACACAGGAGCACCGTCGCTGCCCGTGCCGAGCGGCTCGGTGGTCAGGTCGAGGTCCATCGTCCCGGCCAGCGCGTACGCCACCACCAGCGGCGGGCTGGCGAGGTAGTTCATCTTGATGTCGGGGTTGATGCGCCCCTCGAAGTTGCGGTTGCCCGACAGCACCGAGACGACCGCGAGGTCGGCCTCGTTGACCGCCGCGCTCACCTCGGTGGGGAGGGGCCCGGAGTTGCCGATGCAGGTCGTGCAGCCGTAGCCCACCGTCGTGAACCCGAGCTTGTCCAGGTACGGCGAGAGGCCGGCCGCCTCGTAGTAGTCGGTGACGACCTTCGAGCCGGGCGCCAGGGTCGTCTTGACCCACGGCTTCGCCTGCAGACCCTTCTCGACGGCGGCCTTGGCCAGCAGGCCCGCCGCGACCATGACGTAGGGGTTGCTGGTGTTGGTGCAGCTGGTGATGGCGGCGATCGCGACCGCGCCGTGGTCGAGCTCGACGTCGGTGCCGTCGTCCAGCGTGGCGTGGGTCGGGTTGCTCGGCCGGTCTCCGACGGGGCCGACGTTGGCGCTGACCGGCTGGTCGCTCGGCTTGCTCTCGGCCGGGCTGGCCGGGTCGGAGGCCGGGAACGACTCCGAGCTGGCCTCGTCGATGCCGCCGTCGGTGATGGCGCCATGGCCGTTGCCGCTGCTCGCGAAGTCGCGGACCGCCTCCCGGAACATCGACTTGGCCGAGGTCAGCGGTACCCGGTCCTGCGGGCGCTTCGGGCCCGCGAGGCTCGGGACGACGGTCGACAGGTCGAGCTCGACGGTCTGCGAGTAGCGCGGCTCGGCCGACGGGTCGTGCCACAGGCCCTGATCCTTGGCGTAGGCCTCGGTGAGCGCGACGAGCTCGTCAGGGCGACCGGTGAGCCGCATGTACGCGAGCGTCTCGTCGTCGATCGGGAAGATCGCGCAGGTGGAGCCGTACTCCGGGCTCATGTTGCCGATCGTTGCGCGGTCGGCGAGCGGCACCTTGGCCACCGACGGGCCGTAGAACTCGACGAACTTGCCGACCACGCCGGTCTTGCGGAGCAGCTCGGTGACGGTCAGCACCAGGTCGGTCGCGGTGGCGCCCGCGGGCAGCTCGCCGGTCAGCTTGAAGCCGACGACCTTGGGGATCAGCATCGATACCGGCTGGCCGAGCATCGCGGCCTCGGCCTCGATGCCGCCGACGCCCCAGCCCAGCACGCCCAAGCCGTTGATCATCGTGGTGTGCGAGTCGGTGCCGACGAGGGTGTCGGGGTAGGCCACGCCGTTGTCGGTGAACACGACGCGGGCGAGCCGCTCCAGGTTGACCTGGTGGACGATGCCGGTGTTCGGGGGGACGACGGCGAAGTTCTCGAAGGCGCTCTGGCCCCAGCGGAGGAACT